>NZ_JACHVA010000053.1 GCF_014230055.1 Puniceicoccus vermicola
CGCAATGCGTTCGGTCTTCGTCCCGCAGCGCCCGCAGCGAACCCGACGGACACTCAACTCCAGACTTAACCGCTGATCCAACAGATCACAGTCGCTAATACGGCGCAGCGACTGGTCGTGAATCCTCCGGCAACTCTGCCCACAACCTCCACAGACCGGATCGTTTAGGGCCTCTAGGATGAACAACAAATGCCCTTTTCCCAGATGCTTGTGTTTATACAAAGTGTAGCCTTCCCAAAACAGGGAACATAGTACAGACTTCATGTTGAAGCGGTTTTGAAGTGATTGATGTTAGTGTAGTTACAACATCAGTTAACTTCGATTCCGCTTCTTTGCTACTTCTTTCCCGCCAATCGACGATGAACCTAAAAAAAGCCGCCTCCGGAGGTCCGGAAGCGGCTGAAAGTGAAAGGGTTCGAAGAAGTACTACTTCTTGAATTCTTCTTCGACTTCGGTGACGGTCTGTTGGACGCGTCCGACGATCGCGTAAGGGTCGCCTTCCGAGTTCGGGCGGCGGTCTTCGAGATAGCCCTTGTAGTCGTTCTTCACGAAGCTGTGCGGAACGCGGATGGAAGCACCGCGGTCAGCAACGCCCCAGCTGAACTTGTCGATCGACTGGGTTTCGTGGAGACCGGTGAGACGGAGGTGGTTGTCCGGACCGTAAGCAGCGATGTGCTCGTCCTTGTACTTCTCGAAAGCATCCATGAGCTTCATGAAGTACTCCTTGCCTCCAGTTTCACGCATGTAGTCGGTGGAGAAGTTGCAGTGCATTCCGGAACCATTCCAGTCGCCGGAGATGGGCTTACAATGCCACTCGACGTCTACGCCGTAACCTTCGCAGAGACGGAGGAGGATGTAGCGGGCGACGTGAATTTGGTCGCAAGCCTTGTAGGCACCCTTGCCGAAGACCTGGAATTCCCACTGACCCTTGGCCACTTCAGCGTTGATGCCTTCGTGGTTGATGCCAGCGTAAATGCAGAGGTCGAGGTGCTTCTCAACGATCTCGCGGGCGATGTCGCCGACGAAACGGTAACCGACACCGGTGTAGTACTTGCCTTGGCCTTCCGGAAAACCGTTTTCCGGCCAACCGAGAGGACGACCGTCCTGGTAAAGGAAGTATTCCTGCTCGAGACCGACCCAGAGACCCGGATCATCGGAGATCGTCGCACGGGCGTTCGATGGGTGCGGAGTGCCGTCGGGAAGCATGACTTCCGACATGACGAGGAAGCCGTTCTCGCGGGCACCGTCCGGGTAGATCGCAACGGGCTTCAGGACGCAGTCAGAGCTGCTGCCTTCGGCCTGCTTGGTGGAGCTACCGTCGAAGCCCCAATCATCGCAGTCTTCGAGGGAAAAGGAGCTTACGTCCCCGTCCACAATTTTCGTCTTGCTCCGGAGGTACGCCGAGGGGGTGTAGCCGTCGAGCCAGATGTATTCCAACTTTATCTTTGCCATAATCTTTATTTCGTTCTGTGCAGATGAGTAATGGAGAAAACAGCTCCTCCGAGCGAGGAGAAATCTCTGTAGAGTTTCATTTAAGAGCAGAGGTCATGCCAAAATTTTAGCAAAATTGTAATTTTGCGGATGGAATTCGGGGGGCGGTAGGCGGTAGACGGTGGTCAGATGTCGGTGGTCAGTGATCGGTGGTCGGTGAACGAGGGGACGGTTGTCGGTATTCAGTGGTCGGTGGTCGGTTTGTCAGTAGGCGGGAATCGGTGGATTGGGGCATGGAGAAGAACTCATCTCTTGGGTTAAGGGTGATTTTCGGGGATTTATGCTCCTACCGGGGACTGAGAACCGGAAACTGGAGGGCTTATTTTGCGAATCCTTTCTGACCGTGGGGCCAAGCTTTGCTTGGAGTCTTGAGGATTAGGTCGAGAGCTGGAAGCTCTCGCTACTTTGCTTTTCCGAGCTGGCTATTGGATTGAGCTGGGGATTTTCAGAGACCTCGAGGGGATAACTAAATCACAGGCTAGCAGCCTGTGGTACGTTTTAGAGTCGAACAGGCAGCCTGCCTGTTTTGCGGGGGAGCGGCGCGAGCGTGGACAGGAGTCGGAAATCAGTGCTCTGTGGACGGTGAACGGGCGTCGGTTAGACGGCTCTGGGAAGAGCCGTGGGGCCAAGCTTTGCTTGGAGTCTTGAGGATTAGGTCGAGAGCTGGAAGCTCTCGCTACTTTGCTTTTCCGAGCTGGCTATTGGATTGAGCTGGGGATTTTCAGAGACCTCGGGGGGATAACTAAATCACAGGCTAGCAGCCTGTGGTACGTTTTAGAGTCGAACAGGCAGCCTGCCTGTTTTGCGGGGGAGCGGCGCGGACGTGGACAGGAGTCGGAAATCAGTGCTCTGTGGACGGTGAACGGGCGTCGGTTAGACGGCTCTGGGAAGAGCCGCGGGGCCAAGCTTTGCTTGGAGTCTTGAGGATTGGGTCGAGAGCACGGAAGCTCTCGCTACTTTGGTTTTCCGGCGGGCTATTGGATTGGGCTGGGATTTTCAGGGACCTCGGGGATACCTAAATCACAGACTCGCAGCCTGTGGTACGCTTCAGAGTCGAACAGGCAGCTTGCCTGTTTTGCGGGCATCCTCTCGAGGGGTGGTGAAAAAACCGCTGGTCTCCTTGGGGATCGGGCCCTAGAAGGTGCGCATTATGAAGACCATTATCGTCGGAGCGGGCGAGGTAGGCAGTTTTATCAGCCAGAACCTCAGCCGGAGGGGGCACAGTGTGACCCTGATTGAGAAGTCCGCTGAGGGCGCGGGTCGGGTGGACGCGGAGCAGGATGTGAAGGTGATGTGCGGGAACGGGAGCTCGGCCAGCATGCTGGAGGATGCGGGAATCGCGAGCGCCCGGAATTTTGTCTCTCTGACCAGCGACGACCGCACCAATCTTGTCGCCTGCAAGGTGGCCCGGGAGCTGGGGAAGAATCTGTTCACGGTGGCCCGGATTCATGACCAGACCTACTTGGACCACAGCCGGGTCGACTATCAGGACTTGTTCGACGTGGATTTCTTCCTGAACCCGGAAATGCTCTGCGCGGTGGAGCTGGCGAAGGCAATCCGACATCCGGGACGGGTGGCGATCGAGCACTTTGCCCGGGGTCAGATCGAGGTGCAGAATATGGCGGTCTCCCCCCGTAGTAAGTTGATCGGCCAATCCCTGCGAGAAATGAAGATCAACCCGCGGATGCGCGTGGGCATGGTGACCCGGGATGGGGAGACGATGGTAGCCCGGGCCGATTCGTCGCTCGCAGCTGGCGATCAGCTGACGGTTTTCGGCAACCCGGAGGCGGTGTCGGAGTTTCGCAGGAGAGTGGAACCGGGCGAGACGGAGGGAACGGTGCGGGTGGTCCTCTACGGGGGATCGGAGATCGCGATTTCGCTGATCCGGCTGTTGAAGCATCCCCGTTTTCGCGTTCGGGTGATCGAGCCCGATTCTCATGCCTGCGAACAGCTGGCGAGCCGTTTTCCCGGTCTGACGGTGGTCCATGGCGATGCGACCTCGCGGCGGCTCCTCGAGGAGGAGCAGATCGACAGCGTCGACTACTTCGTCGCCTGCACGAAGGAGGACGAGCACAATATCATGACTTGCCTGCAAGCTTCGAAACTCGGAGCCGCCCACGTGCAGTTGGTGATCAACAAGCCGGACTATGAGGATTTGCTCGATGATCTGCGGGTTTCGATGGGGGTGGCCTCGGTGGTCTCCCCGCGTCAGGCCTCGGTGAAGGAGTTGGTGCGGTACCTCGACCGTGAATCGGTGGTGGAGTTATCGTCGATGTCGGTGCGCTCGACGCGTTTGCTCGAGGTGGCGGTCTCTCCCGAGAGTGCGGCGGTGGACAAGAAATTGATGGACCTGAAGCTGCCGGAGGGCTGCCTGCTCGTAGCCCTCCTCCGCGGGGTGGAGGCAAACGTGCCGGGGGCCCAGGACAAGATCGAGAAAGGCGACCGGGTCCTGCTCGCGGTGGACGAAGGCAGCCGCCAGGAGGTCATCCGCCTCCTCACCCGCAAAGGCTGATCGCGACGGAATGAATTACGCGATCATTTTTCGGCTGCTGGCGCTGATCCACTTGGCCATCGGCTTCGCGCTCACCTCCAGTTTTCTGGTGGGGATCGCCTTTCCCTTCGACGACGGGGACACCTATGCGGTGCGAGGCCTCGAACTCGGGGCGGGGATTTCCTTCCTACTGGCGATCATTTTCATGGTCCTCGGACGCAAGGGGAAGGCCACGATCTTCCATAAGGAGGCGCTGGCCGTGATCGGGCTCGGATGGTTGCTGGCCAGTACGGTCGGGGCCATCCCCTACTACTTCTCCGTTGAGGATCTCTCTTTTGCCTCCGCATTTTTCGAGAGTGCCTCGGGCTTCACGACGACGGGGGCCTCGGTGTTCAGCGACATTTCCAACCTCCCCCACGCTTTGCTGTTCTGGCGATCCCTGACGCAGTGGATCGGGGGACTCGGGGTCGTGGTCTTCTTCGTGGCGATCCTCTCCTTTCTTGGGTCGGGGGCAAAGGTCCTCTTCTCGCGGGAGTATTCCGGGAATACGGAGGATGTTTTTGATGGGCGGATGCAGACCGGTGCTCTCCGGATCATGCTGCTCTATCTGATCCTCTCCCTTCTCTGCGCGGTCTCCTATCGGCTCACCGGGATGGGGTGGTTCGATTCGATCTGCCACATGTTTACCACCGTCTCGACCGGGGGATTCAGCACCTTGACCGAGAGTATGGCGGGGTTCAACAGTCCGGCGGCCGAATGGGTCTCGATCCTCTTCATGACCCTCTGCGGGATGAGCTTTCTCCTGATCCTGCGAGGGGTGCGCCGCGAGGGGGTGAAAACGTTTTTCGCCAACTTGGAATTTGTCAGCTACCTCGGGATCCTGGTGGCGGCCTCCTCGTTCATCATCCTCATCCTCTTTGCTTCGGGGATCGGGGAAAGTGCTCACAGTATCATTCGCGGGGCGATTTTTCAGGTCACCTCGATCATGACCACGACGGGTTTTGCGACGCAGAATTTTGCGGCTTGGGCCTACCCGGCTCAAATTACCCTCCTCTGCCTGATGATCGTCGGGGGATGCTCGGGATCGACCGCGGGCGGGGTGAAAGTGATCCGGCTCGTGGTGGGCTTTCGCTCAATCCTCTTCCACTTGGAGCGCGCCTTTCGCCCGCACGTCATCCGGCCGATGCGGGTCAATAAGCGGACAATGTCGACCAGCGAGATTCACGAGATTTCGACCTTTTTGGTCTTGGCGTTCTTCGTGGTCGTGATCAGCTGCATCGTGGTCTCGATTTTCGAGCCGCACCTGGATCCCCTCAGCCTTTTCTCCGCGGTGCTGGCCTGCCTCTTCAACATCGGCCCGGGGTTGGGAGAAGTGGGACCGCTGGAAAATTTCGGCGCCCTCGAGGACTATACGAAAGTCTATCTCGGCATCCTCATGATCATGGGACGTTTAGAGTTCTACGCGATCCTAGTCCTCTTCGCGCCGTCTCTCTGGAAACGGTTTAGTTGAGGGCTTTCGGTGGGTGGACTGTGGTCGGTGATCGGTGATCGGTGTTCGGTTAGTCAGTAGGCTGCAACGGTGGGGAGTTGAGAAGAACTCGTTTCCATGGGTGAAGGGTGATTGACGGGGATTCATGCTCCAACTGGGAACCGAAAATTGGAGAACTCATTTCGCTATCCATTGAACTGGAGGGGCCAAGCTTTGCTTGAAGTCTTGAGGATTGGGTCGAGAGCTGGAAGCTCTCGCTACTTTGGCTTTACCGGATGGCTCACGGATTGGGCGGGGATCACAGGGATCTCTGGTCGGATATAGACACAGGCCCTTCGAAAGGCTCAGGGTTACCCACTCGCAGCCTGTGGTACGCTTTAGAGTAGAACAGGCAGCTTGCCTGTTTCCCGCCCCCCTTCCGGGGCGTCTTCCGAAAACCCCGGAAGCTATTCGGCTTTGTGCAGAGTGACTTGCTGGAAGGGAATCTCCCAGTCGTTTTCGTTGCAGCAATCGACCAGGATGCGCTGGAGAGCGTATTGCACCTTTTCATACTGTTGGGCGGCGGATCCGGCGATGTCGACCTCCACCTCGTAGTCGAGAGAACTGGCCGCGGCGACGGCGAACTGCACTTCGACGCCTTTGACGGCCTCCGCCCCAACGAGCTTACTAATGCCCTCACGAACGGCATGGGTCATCGCCTCCGGGACGGTGGTGGTGCACTCCTTTTGGTGACGGTAATCAATCCCGAAACGAGTCTCGACGCGAAAGGTGGTCTCGGAAAGATTTCGAGGGGACAAGGCGAGAAAATCGGGGGTGGGCAGGGTCACGCGAGCTCCGCCCAGCTCCTCGAGGAGAACGTGACCCGGGTTTTGATAGAGAGATTGCCCGACACGTCCGTCGGACAGCTGAACCCACTCGCCTCGGGCACAGGGAAACTCTTTTTCCCCCTCGCACCATGGCCGTGAGTGGTGGCCCACGAGATAGCGCACGGGCAGAATTTGAAAGGCATTGTCGAGTCGGGCATTGACCAGACGGCAACTGAATCCGAGGGATTCCACATTCCAGGGGATGTCATCGAAGAACAGGCGCTCTCCCTCTTTGACCATTCCAATGTTGAGGATCAGCTTGAGAGATTCCACAAATTGGGGCAAAACCTTCATCCCGCCCCAAGCGACTCCGAGGAGGAAGAGGAGCACAATTCCAAAGAGGAAGAGGTCCCCCGTCGCACTGAAGGCAATGAGCATTGCCGCGACGGCTCCGATGACGCTGACCAAGTTGGCCACGAGGACAAAGACTCGGCTACCAAAGTTTTTCGGGTTGTCCGTCTTGCGAACGCGGCGTACGACGCGAAGGATGAGCCGAACCAAGAGGAAAACGGCGAAAGCCGACCCAATCCCGATGACCAGGTTCAACCCCCGCTCGCTCATAAATTTGCGGATGTAGGTCGTCGACCCTTCCAAGAGCCCCTTATCCTGCGATTCGAGATTTTCCAGCTGTAGCGACGCAGCTTCGGCGCGGCTGCTGGCGAAACGTTCACGCTCTCTCCAAGCCGCCAGTTGCTCTTCGAGCGCAGCGGCCAAAACCCCGTTTTCCGGGGCCATTACGATCCATTGCTCGATATGATCCGCAGCCTCGCCCGCGACCGCGGAACGCTCCTCGAACTGTTCCTTCTGATCGCGAAGGTCTGCAATTTTTCGGGAGAGCGAAGTCGCGGACTCCATTTCAGCCATGATCGGGCGAAGGATCTCCCCGAGCTGCTTCTGCCAAGAAAACTCTTCCTTGGGCTTATCCTCAAAGAGCCCGATATCCACGCCGGCCGCAGTTTCCTCGAAATCGATTACGAGCTTCTTGAGCTCGACATTCTTTTCGTCGAGTTTCTTCCGGATTTCTTCGCGGGTGACCTCATTGGTCTCGGCATCCATCTTCGACTTCAGGTCCTCGACATTGCCCTGCATGATTTGGATTGCCTCCAACTGCGACCGCAACGATTTGACCAGTCGCTCCTCCTGAGTGACCTCAGGCGCAGGCGATTCCAAGCCGACCTCCGAATCTTCGGTCAGCGCCTCGGGAACAGCGGATTCCTCCTGCGCCTGAAGGCTCAGAGAGGGAAAAAGAAGGAAAAGTGTAAGGAAAAGAAACGAGAGCGAGAGATTCATAATGGCCAATTTTTCGTAAAACCCTTATGAAGCGTTACCTTCCGCACGGGAAGGTTATTTTTGAGCCCTCTCCCGATCAGCGGAGTCGGGTGGAGTTCAGATGTGAAGCGCGAGAAACGAAATTCAAAAATCTCGAGGAGAACTATTGGCTACTTTCCAAGAAGCTCTTTCGCCCGGTTCAGCGTTTCTTTCTCTTCTTCACTGAGCGAACCAAAACCGGAAGAATTGATCTTATCGAGGATGCGATCGACCTCCTCCCGGAGGTTTGTCTTCTTCTTGGTCGATCGGGTTGGGGTGGACTTCGTTTTCGCCGCCCCACTCACGTTCACCTTGTATCGAGGACTGACGGATCCTTTGCCCTCACGTTTGCCCAGGCGAACCTTCGGCAAAGAAAATGCCCGGAACCAATTCTCATAGCGAAAGAAGAGAAAAGCGGCAGCCATCCCGCCCAAGTGGGCCGAATGAGCAATCTTCGCCCCCCCCAACAATTCACGGCTACTCCCAATCTCACTGAAAAGCAGGCCAAAGGTTTCCAGCCCGAGAACTCCCCAAGCGATCCATTTAGGGAGAACGGTCACCGGAATCACAAAGAATAAAAGGAGAGTAATCGGCTCATTCGGATTCCGCAGACAAAAATAGATGAGAAGCCCCAACGCTCCGGCAGAAGCCCCAATCACGAGCCCACCAGATCCGCCCCAATTCACCAGGGCCCAAGCAACTCCGCCCAAAACTGCCGCGAAGAGATAAAGTTTCAGAAGCAGTTCAGCTCCCAGGCGAATTTCCACCATTCGCCCAATAAAAAAGATGATCAAGCCATTGGCCAAGAGATGGAACAAACTCCCATGAAACAAACTATAGGTGAGCAAGGTCCATATCCTGAAGTGCTCCAAATTCCCGTCCGACAACGCGAACCAGTTCGGCAGCAACCCTCCGACGGCCCCACCACGAGCATTCAGAAGACCATCCATGCCAAAGAATAGCTGGAGAATATTCTGCAAGAGGAATACTACTCCCAAGACGATAAGGATCCAGCCGAACATCGGAATGTTCCGTTGAAATCCCGCGGACTGGCGCATGTATGGACGATCGTAGAGCATGTGAACCTCGGAAGGAAACAAAAGAACCCATCAGGAGGCAACGCAAACCACCAACTTTAGACAGGCGGCGTGATTTCATGAGCTAGCCAGCCAAGGAAGGCCACCCTCATCCCCCACCAACCTATCGAAACAGCTTGGAGCGCAACCCAGTCCCAACTGCCAAACCACCCCAGTCAGCCCCACTCATCGCATGCGCCCGCTTGGGACGCTTCCCCGGATCTTCCTGCACCTGCTCCTCCACAAATGAGGCCGATCCCAGCACCATCCCATCGGTAAAGTACCGCACCCGGCACCGCAAAACCACAGACAGAGGCAATTTCCCCTTCTCCTTTTCCAGAACCCGAACCGCTTCTTCCCGCGAGATCGACTTCTTCTCCTCCTTCTCCCCAGCCCAGGCGCCATACAAAGTCTGCCGATACCCAGCCAGATCCTTGTCCACCACAGAAAGCCCGGCTCGAGCCATCCGGCCACCACCGAGCGCCTCGGCATACCCACAAAACCGGTAATCCTTAGGGTCTGACACCAAACCCGCCCGAACTGCGTTCAGATCAATATAGGCAGCCACCGTCCGCAGGGCCCAACGGTCCCCTTCCACCAGGACACTCTTAAACCGCTCACACCAAAGCGGTCCAAAACGATCCCGTGATCGATTGAACCACATCGCAAAACGCTGTTTCAGAGTCTTCATCATCCAGGAAACATCCCCCATCCGACGCAAAAGGCTCTTCCGCAAATCCCTCCCTTCCGAAGTATTCTCCCGAAGATGCTCCTCTAAAACCTCCGCCGGCATGGGATTCCAAGGCGTAGGCTTCGGATAAAGCCGACGATACCGACGAACCAACTCCTCATCCGAAATATGAACCTCCGCCGGCACCTCCACCAGGATATGGAAGTGGTTCTTCATCACCGCATAAGTAACCACCCGAATCCCCGAGAAATCAGCCACCTGCCAGATCATCTTCCGCAATACCTCCCTCTCACGATCCCCAAAGAGAGCCTCCCCATTCACTGTCCGACTCATCACATGATAGTAAGCTGTCTGTCCATCGAGGCGCATCCGTTTTCTTCTCATGGTCCCAGTAGAGCAGACTTTCAAATGGAGATCAAACTTTTAAACCTGGTTTATTAAATTGTGATATCTCAGCCTCAATGTGAATCAGAGGAAGGATTTATTGTTTCTCTACGTCGGAAGGTTCGACCTCGAAACCGTGCATGTGTTCGGTTTCTCCTTTGGTGGTCAAAACTTTCCAGATGCACCAGATGAAGAGAGCTGTTACGCCTCCCACTGATGCGAGTAATACGATCCAACCGCCTGGGCTCATAGACTATCCCCCATTTTCTTGGTTTGATTAATGTTTGCCTGAATCTTTCGCTTTGATGGAACCATGAGGATGGCTGCGATTAGAAGGATTAGGATCATTCCTACGCCGGTCCAGGCGATCGGATTGGGATCGATGAAGAGGTCTTTGATTTTGTCGCTCACTTTGGGTTGGTCGTCGCCAAAGGCTTGGCCTAAGACGCTTTTGTAGAACCATCCGAGTAAGGTCAGGAGGAGGAAGGCTGGGGTTATGTATTTGATGATGAAACCATAAACGGGAGGGATGCGGATGGCTGAACCCAATTGGGCCTCCTTCAAACCCTTCTTCCCCCCGATCACCCAACCGAAAAGGATGACTTGGGCTAAAGCTAAGAGGACCATGAGAAGATTGGTCACCCAGAAGTCCAAGGTATCCAAGAGCTTCAGGTTCGCGCTGTAGTAGATGACTAGGAAACCTCCGATTCCGGTCACTACTCCCAGAATCAGGACCGAACGGCGGCGGTTGATCAGGAAGGCGTCCTCAAGATAGGCGATCCCCGGCTGAAGCATGGAGAGGGAACTGGTTACCGCAGCTAGGAAGAGGAGAAAGAAAAAGGCGAAGCCGAAGAATTGGCCTAATGGCATTTCCGCAAAGACCATGGGGAGAACGGTGAACCCGACTCCGAAGGTACTTAGCCCCATTGAGGCAAGTCCTGCGACTCCGAAGAAAGCGACCCCCGCGGGGATGCTGATCAATCCGCCAATGCCCACCTCGCAAAATTCGTTCGCACTCGACGCCGCCAGGGAACTGAGAACGACGTCGTCGCGCCTTCCTAAATAACTGGAGTAGGTAATGATTACTCCGAAACCGACCGAGAGAGAGAAGAAAATCTGGCCGGCCGCCGCTAACCAAAGATCGAAATCACCCAACTGAGCGAGTATCCCCTTTTCTTCGAATCGATATTTCTCCGGATTGGCGGCCGCCTTGGCTTTCGCCGCCTCAATGTTTTTCGCCTCAACCACTTCCTGATGCGTGCCATGATTCCATGAATAATCGTCTTCCTGACCTTGCAGCGGCTTTCCGTCGGGGCCAACCGCGCGCTCGACCAAATAATTCTTCGTGGGATTCCACATAAATCCCAGCCCGGTGTCCACGTTGCGGTCCGGCATTGAAGGATCGGGGGTGCCGAGGGTCAGGACGCGGACCAGAATTACGAGCGCAATCAGGACCAGCGTCGGCATGGCAAACTTACAAAAGAATTCGATCCCTTTCGAAATTCCCCGATAGATGAGGAAGAAATTGAGAGCAAAAACGGCGACGAAATAGATCCCGACATGCTGCACGTCGAAGTGAACCGCCGACCCGTTTTCGGAGATCCCGACGAGGCTGCCAAAGAAGGCGGTCGCTTCCGACGACTTCTCAAAGCCCATTACGCCCCTCAGATAGTTGACCGCATAGGCCAAGCACCAGGCCTCGATCACTACGTAATACATGTAAATGCAGACCGGAACAACAAAGGCGATCACCCCGACAAACCGGGCGCCCATCGAGTTGCAGATCGCCCCGAAGATCCCGGGCGCACTGTTGAACCCGTATCGCCCTCCAGCTCTCCCCATCGTCCACTCGATCCAGCAAACGGGCAAGCCGATGAGAAGGAAGGCGATGAAATAGGCGATCATGAAAGATCCGCCCCCATACTGCGCGACCTGCCCCGGGAACCGAAGAAAATTCCCCAGGCCCACGGCACTCCCGGCCACTGCGAGGATGACTCCCATCCGAGAAGACCATGTTTCGTTCTGCGACGCCATGAGGTGAAAACTACAGGAAAGCTGCCTCGACAAACAAGGTTTTAGGTGTGGGGAGAATCCAACCGGGAAGCAGGAGCAATGATGAGATGGTTTTGCTGCTCATCAAATAATCAAGGGCAGGCTGCCTGTGGGACTAGAGGCGGATTGAATTCCGCAATCTCCTTCTCGGATTTGGGAAACTGTCCTGCTCGCTCTAAAAGCTCGCTCCGATGCTCATCGAAAAGAGATGAAGCTGGCTCTCCATTTCGCCGGAAACTCCGTTGGCGACGGTGGTGCGGTCCTCATAAAGCACATACGAATATCCCAGACCGAGATACCACATTTCCCATCTCTTGGTGATACCAATGGTGAAGGCGTTTTGGTCGGCATCGGGAATGGTGGTGCTGAGGGTGCTGTCGGGAATGGGGCTCTCGAAATATTGATAGCTTCCGTGCAGCCGAATGCCGTCCTGCAGGTCGTAGCGGAGACTGATTCCCAGGGTGTAAGAATCCTTCCAGTCCTCCGGGATTACATTATTGCCCCCGAAGAGAGCGGTATTCTGCCCAAAATCGAGATCGAGTTCATCGAAAGACGAAAAGCCGACCCACTCAAACTGGATCTCAGCCTGCAGGGCCTCGGTCAGTTTGCGCCCATAGCCCAAGCCGACAATCTGGGGAAAAGTGATATTGGTCCCCGCTTCGCCATTCTCCGTAAAACCGAGGGATTGGGCCTGAGGAGTCAAGTTGCCCAAGGTGCCATCTCCAGAATAGTCGACCGGAATCTCAGACCGCCAGGTAGCGACCAGCCGATCCTTTTCCGTAACATCCCAAGTGACTGCCAGATTGGCCCCCAAGCCCCAGCCATCCATATCGGCCTCGGCCACGGTCTCGGACGAGACGAGCGGAATCCCCTGAAACGCCACGGGAGGGAAATATTGTTCTAGCCGAAGCCGGGAATACATAAAATTCAATCCGCCCGCCACCGCTAGACTCTCATTGACCCGATAGGCCACCGTCGGATTAATGCGGACAGTCAGCAATTCGCTGGAATACGGGGCACTGTAGCGGAGGAGGCCTCCCGGCGCAAAAGCACCCGTCTGTTCCCAGTCCGCGGCCAAGCCAAAGGGAACCGAAACTCCCAAGCCGAAGGCCCATTTGCCGTCCGCAAAAGGTACGACCCCGTAAGCATTGGGGAGAAACTTCAGCGGTTCACCCGATTTCGCCGTCATGCCATTGTCGTAGTCAACCTCATAGGAAATATGTACGAAGGCTGGGGCAAAGAGGACCTCACGGTCTTCAAAATCAACAAGATTCGCCGGATTCTCGGTGACTGCCGTCGCGTCGTCGATGAATGCCAACCGTCCTCCAGACTGTCCGAGCGCATAGGCACCTGGCGCGGCATTCCGAAACCCCTCCGCTCCCAAGGAAGAGGTCAACAGGGGAAAAAGGAAAAGGAGGGGTTTTTGAATGGGGCGGAACATGAAAACTAATGCTTGGGGGATTTACCCACAATTTCAGTCCACGGTAAAGGTTCTTTCTTCTCGTCTGCCTGTTAAAATTTCTCTAAAACCAAGCATTGATGCCTCAAAAAATCGCGATCATCGGAATCGGCCTCCGGCTCCCTCCTACCAGTGAAAGCCCCGACACATTCTGGAAGTTTCTATGCGAGGCGGGCGATGCGATCGCTCCCGTCCCCAGCGACCGCTGGGATCTCCGTCGGTTTTACGACCCGGACCCGGCGCGCCCAGGCAAAACCTATGTAGCCCGCGGGGGATTCCTGCAAAACGACGTGCGGCGTTTCGATCCCATGGCATTCGGAATCTCGCCTCGCGAAGCGAACGGAATAGACCCGCAACAGCGCCTACTCATGGAGAGCGCTTGGGAAACCTTCGAAGACGCGGGAATCCCCTTGGAACGTATTGAGAATTCCCGAACAGGAGTCTTTCTCGGAGGCTTCTGCCTCGATCATCTTCTCCAGATATCTCAACCCGCGAACCGCACCCAGGTATCCTCCCACTCGGCGACGAGCGGGTCGATGACAATACTTGCGAATCGACTTTCCTACGTATTCAACCTACGGGGACCTAGTTTCACCCTCGATACAGCCTGCTCCTCCTCCCTAGTCGCCTTACACTGCGCCTGCCGCTCCATCGAAAATGGAGAATGCGAGCTGGCCCTGGCCGGCGGGTCCAACGTCATGATGCGTCCGGAATATCCGATCATGATGAGCAAGGGGCATTTTCTCTCGGACCACGGGAATTGCCGAACCTTCGACACGACGGCGGCCGGATATGCCCGCGGTGAAGGGGCGGCTATGGTGCTGCTGAAACCGTTGGACAAAGCGATTGCCGACGGGGACGCTATCCACGCCGTCATCTGCGGATCGGGGATCAATCAGGACGGGCGCACCTCGGGCATCTCTCTACCGAACAGCGAAGCGCAGGAATCTCTGATGAGAGAAGTCTACGAGAACGCGGGCGTCGCACCTGGCTCCGTCGATTACGTGGAGGCTCATGGGACCGGAACTCAGGCTGGAGATCCGGCCGAGGCGCGGGCTCTGGACGCAGTGTTTCGGGAAGGCCGCTCCAACCCCCTGACCGTCGGCTCGGTGAAGACCAACATCGGTCACCTCGAAGCCGCTGCGGGTATCGCGGGAATCATCAAAACCGCATTGATCCTCCGTCACCGAAAGGTTCCCCAAAACCTCCACTTCCAGAACCCCAACCCCAAGATTCCCTTCGACGAATATTGCCTCAAAGTTCCCGAGAAAAGCGAGGCTCTCCCCACTTTCGAAGAAAAGGCCGAGCTCTTCGCCGGCGTCAATTCATTCGGCTATGGCGGCACGAATGCCCACATCATTCTCTCCAGCCCTCCAGCCCCCACCCCGGCCACCCAGAATCCCGATAACGAAACTCCCCGGATCTTCCCGTTTTCGGCGAGGAGCCCGGAGGCCCTGCGCGAGACCGCTTCGCGCCTGGCCTTCACGATCCGGCGCCGGAAAGATCTACAACTCGACGACCTCTACCACAGCTTAACAGAACGGCGATCCCACCTAAGTCATCGGGGAGCGATCATCGCCTCCAGCGCTCAAGATCTCCGGTCGAAGCTGATGGCAGCTTCGACCGGAGAGGAATCTCCCGAAATTCGCCTTTCGGGAGAAACGGCTTCACCCGCTAAGGGACCCGTATTCGTCTGCACTGGTATGGGCCCGCAGTGGTGGGCGATGGGTCGAGAACTCTTCGAGAAGGAACCGATCTGTCGTGAAACACTCGACGAGATCGACGCTTCATTTCAGCGCGTCAGTGGTTGGTCGATCGCCGAAGCGATGCTCGCGAGCGAAGCCGACTCCCGCATGACCCGCACGGAAGTCGCCCAACCGGCGAATTTCGTTCTACAGGTGGCTTTGGCTCGGCTCTGGCAATCCTGGGGCATTGAGCCCAGCGCCATCGTCGGCCACAGTGTTGGAGAAGTCTCGGCGGCCTATCTATCCGGAGTCCATACCTTGGAAGAAGCGGTCGCCGTCAGCTACCACCGTAGTCGTCTCCAGCAACAAGAGGCGGGCAAAGGGAAGATGCTGGCCGTGGGACTCTCGGAAGAAGGAGTTGCTCCCTACCTCGAAGGGGTTGAGGGCGTCTCGGTCGCAGCGATCAACAGCTTCGCATCTGTCACGCTTTCCGGAGATTCGGAGGCCCTGCAATCGATTGCCTCGCGTCTCGAGGAGGAGAGCCTTTTCCATAAATTTCTCCGCGTCGAAGTGGCTTACCACAGCCCGCAGATGGAACCACTTCGGGATGAGCTCCTGTCTTCGCTCGAATCACTCTCTCCGAAAAGCCCGAAAATTCCGCTGATCTCGACGGTCAGCGGGGATTTCTCGGACGGCAGCGAATGGACGGCGGATTACTGGTGGAAGAACGTCCGCCAACCCGTTCGCTTCGCCGCCGCGACCGCTACCCTGCTCGACAAGGAGTTCGGCCATTTCCTGGAAGTCGGCCCGCATCCGGTCCTCGGCAATTCCATCCGAGAGGTCGCTGCTGACCGGGGACACGCCATCCACCTCTTTCCCTCGATTCGCCGCAAGGAAGCGGAACTCGCCACGATGCGCACGTCACTGGCCGACCTATACGACTCTGGAATATCTCCGGACTGGAAAGCCCTCTCGCCCTCGTCGGGTCGATTTGTCCGGTTGCCGTCCTATCCGTGGCAGCGTCAATCCTATTGGAGCGAAACCCCGGAAGCGCGGATGGACCGACTCGGACTCCCCGGGCCCATTTACCAAAACCAGAAAATCCACGCAGCGCACCCCACCTGGGAAGTAGAGATCAATCGGGGCTTTTTCCCATTTCTCCCTGACCATGGAGTGCAGAACCAAGTGGTTTTCCCGGGTATGGGCTACATCGAAGCGGCGCTCCTCCTCAACCAGAGTGTTCACGGCACCCGGAGTTGCGTGCTAAGCGACGTGGATTTCGAGAAGTTCCTCATCGTCGAATCCGAACGACTTCAACACCTCGTTTCTTCCCTCGATCCGGAAACCCGCCGTTTCGAGATCGCCAGCCGCGTGCAGGACGAACTCGAAAGCCATCAGCGCCATGCGCGAGGAAGAATCTCCCCCGGCTCAGACGAGAGCGAAGCGCCCACCCTCGACATCGCATCGGCCCGGGAACAAGCCCCCCGCCCGCTTCCCCTCAAGGCCCTGTATGAAAAGATGGAACGCCGCGGACTTCACTACGGCCCCGCATTCCGCCCTATCGAAGAAATCCAGCTGGGCCCCGATTGTTTCTTCGCCACCATCGATACGGGTGACCGCGATCTCCACCAAGACGGGCACACGCTTCACCCCACAATTCTCGATGCCTGCCTCCAACCTATTCTCTACATCGCACGAGGAGAGAACCTGTATGTCCCAAATGGTATTCGTCGTGTCCAATTTTTCGGCACGAAGGGCACTCGATTCCACGCCTTTGGTAGACTGCGCAAGCAAACGGCCCAGTCTCTCGACGGCGACGTCTGGATCGCCGACGAGGAGGGCCGGGCGGTCGCCATCGTCGAAAACGTCACCTGCCAATCGGTAGACACCGAAGCTGCGCTCGGGGAAAAGAACGACAGCTACATCCCCGAATGGGAACCGGAGCCACTGGAACCCGTAGACGACCCCAAGTTGATGGGTTCGGCACTCCTCATCGCCGACGAAAAATCGACCGACACCGCTCTACTCGAGTCCCTCCAGAATCAAGGCGGAGAAGTACTCCGACTCAATGAAAGCGGCGACCTTTCCTCACAAATCCTCGAAGCGTTGAAGCGAACCCTCCCCGAAGGAGGCCCGATCCTCACCTTCCTCGGAACGATTCCGTGCGATTCGGAAGACTACGAAGCAATCCTATCCCCTCATCAGAAGTTTCTGGAAATCGCCCGCGCCCTCCAGTCATTCGAGCACCCCTACGACCTGACCGTTGTCACTCGAAACAGCACACCGGGCCTCGACTCCGGCCAAAGGGGAACCCTTACGACAGCGGCATTCGCGGCCCTGGGGACCTTGGCTATCAACGAAAGCCATTCCGGCAGTTTCCGATCCATCGACCTCGGCAACGAATCCGACGGAACCGGAATCATCCTGAACGAAATCTCGGCGGACTCGCGGGGAGAGATCGCCTGGTTGCGGGGAGAACGGCAGGTTCGTCGATTGAAAAGAGAGCCACTGCCGACCGCCACAATCCCTCTCATCACCACCTCGGTCGACGAACCGATCGCCTTACATCCGGATGCGGGCCGGCGTATCGACGGCCTCGGATATCGAAGCGCTCAAAGACAAGAGCCGGGTCCAGGCGAGGTGGAAATCAGAGTCCTCGCCGCAGGCATCGGCGAAAAGGATACACTCAAAGTCCTTGGCAAGCTGAGTAGCATCGCCACCCGCGATACTTTCTCCGAAGATCATCTCGGCCTGGAATGCATGGGAGAAATCGTGCGCACTGGCACAGAAGTCGGCCCAGACATGATCGGACGCAAAGTCATCGGCTTCGTCCCTGGAGCGTTTTGTTCCCATGCAACCGTCTCCGCCGACCTTCTCGTCGCCGCCCCGGAAGGGCTTGGAAAGGCAGCCGCCGGCATCTCAATGGCCTACGTCACCGCAACCCACGCGCTCGAAGGAGTCGCATCTCTCCGAGCCGAGGAGCGGGTGTTGATTCTAGAAGCCTCCGGCGAAGTGGGCCGGGCCGCGGTCGCCGTATCTCGTCGCATCGGTGCCACGATCTTCGCGACAGCCGATGAAGACGAAGCTCACGACCTCGAAAAAACTCAGGAAGTCCGGCGAGTCTATGCTGCCGGAGATGCGGGATTGGTCGAAACGATCCGGCGGGATATCGGAGACGAAGGTTTCGACGTGATTCTCAGCCCCTCATCCACCCGCGATCATTCGGAGAGCCTTTCCCTGCTTCGCCCCGGCGGACGCTTCATCGAGACGGGGAAGAGGCGTATCCTGGAGAACGGGGCATTACCTTTACGGGCCTTCAACGAAAACCTTCTTTTCGCCTCAGTCGATACGGACCGCCTCCTGAAGCAACGGCCCACTTTGATCCGGGAACTACTGGAAGAGATGGTGGGTCGATTTAACCGGGGCGAATACAACCTGCCGGCTTGCCGGGAATTCCCCGCCTCCGCAGTGCACGAGGCATTCGAAGTTGCGGGAAAGGGCCACGAAAAAGTGATCCTCGATTTCTCTACCGGCACGGTGGACATCCCCGCTTCAACGCGCATACCGGGGGAAATCCATCGCGACGGGGCCTACCTCATCACCGGTGGAACCTCCGGCTTCGGTCTGGAAACGGCGAAGTGGCTGGCCCGGGAAGGCGCGGGCAGGATCATTCTCCTCAGCCGCCGCGGACGGGACGTGGACGGACTGGAAGAAAGCCTCACCCAGATTTCGGACGAGACCGCGGAGGTGCTGGTCGAAGCGGGCGACGTGACGGACGAGCCGACCCTACGACGCATCGGCGAACTCATGAACTCGGAGGGACTTCACCCGGCCGGAGTCATCCACGCGGCCATGGTTCTTGACGACGCGCCCCTCCCCGAGATGACCCCTGAGCGATTCGAACGAGTCATGCGGCCGAAAGTGGGCGGACTCCTCGCGATCGAGAAGGCCCTGCCCTGTTCCGAACTCGATTTCCTCGTCCTCTACTCTTCCATTTCGTCGCTGATCGGAAATCGCGGCCAGGCCAACTATGTTGCCGCAAACGGTATTCTCGACGCCATGGCCCAAAGACTCCGGAAAAAGGGCGCTCCGGCCATCTCGATCAACTGGGGGGCCCTTGCAGAAACCGGGGTCATCGCCCGGTCCGCCAACCTCGAAGGCATTTTGACCTCGGCGGGAGTCGAGGGCCTCACCAATCAGGAGGCCTTGCGATTTCTGCGGCGAGCGCTGAAGGCGGACCTGCCCCACGTCGCCGCCTTTTCGGTGGACTGGAACCGCTGGAAGGAGAGCCATCCGGCACTGACCACCGACACGCGTTTCCGCAAGCACACCGAACAATCCTCGAGAGGAGAGGAAGACCCAATTTTATTAGAACTACGTGAATCCATTGCTGGCAAAACTCCGGAAGAACGGACTTCGATCGTTGAGCGGCGACTGGCCGAGGGACTCTCGACCATTCTGAAGATTCCAGTCGATCGGATCGACTCGGACTCGAAGCTGAGCAACATGGGTGTCGATTCGCTTTTACTCCTGGAGTTGAGCCTAGAGCTCAAAAAGCGCACCGGTGTCATGATCCCGGCCATGGAATTCCTCAAGGGTCCGAACATTCGGGACCTGTGCTCCGTCATCCTCTCGCGGGTCGATTCCTCCGAATAATCAGTCGGCAAATATTTTGAATTTTCACCGATTCCCTCTTATCTTCGCAACTCTTCACCCCCAACCACTCTACTATTTTGGAACAAACGGTCACAGGCATTGATAGCGTCGTCTCCTTCCGCAACAGTCAAGGCGCTCGCGGGAGGGGCACACTCGTCCACATAACTCGTTCGATGGCCGTATTCGAGGTCTACAACCCGTTTTCGGTCGTGCAACTGAGCGAGGTGATGCAGGAAATCCTCATCTCGCGCGGAGAACGTGTCATCTACCGCGGCAAAGGGGTCGTCACCAGCATCGTGACGACCGGGCTCATGACCATCGTCTCGGCGACCTTCACCGACGCGTGGAGCGACCCGGGAGCCCTCCGTCCGGGGAAAAGTCTGGAAACCGAGATCCAGGACTTCATCCACGGATGGGAAAAAGGCCACGACCTCTCCCCTTCCTACCAACTGGTCGTGAATAAAATGGGGACCTTTTTCTCGGAAATCAGCCGCTGGATCGAGGAGGTCGAAGTCGCTCTACTTGAGGATTCGAAACACAACCAGGTCAGCGAAGAGAGTTTCCGCGGCTCCATCGAGCGCCCGGTCATCGGAAAAGTGGGGGAATTTTTTCGTCTGTTCGAATCGGAGGCGCGGAAGATTCCGCCCGAGGAAGTCCCGGTCTACAAGGCCTTTGCCCGCCGGGAATTGCATCCATTCATCCTCTGCGCTCCTTTCGCCCACCGCACCTACTCGAAACCGCTCGGGTACGCGGGCGACTACGAGATGGTCAATATGATGTTGCAGGAATCGACGAGCCGAGGGAACAACACCTACGCCCGGATTTTCCAAGACATTCAAACGAATGTGGCCGCCTGCGCAGCGCACCGCAACCGCATCGATTTCTTGCAGAATCACCTCGCCGAAGAAGCGAACCGCGTGCAAGACGAGATGCGCACTTGCAACATCCTCAACGTCGGGTGCGGCCCAGCCGTCGAGGTCCAGCGCTTCATCCGCGAAAATGATGCCTGTGAGGAGTGCGTTTTTACTCTGATGGATTTCAACGAAGAGACACTGGAATATACTTCCGGCCGGATCGAAGAAGCCATTCGGGAGTCGGGACGGCAGCCGATGATCAAGTTTATCCAGCGCTCGATCGACGAACTGCTCAAAGACGTGCACGACCAGAAAGAGGAAATCGTCCCCACCTATGATGTCGTTTATTGCGCGGGCCTGTTCGATTACTTTCCCGACAACGTCTGTCGAAACCTCGTCAGCCTCTACTACCGCTGGGTCAAACCCGGGGGACTGCCCATGGCCACCAACGTAACGCCGACCAACCCGGACCGTTGCACTATGGAGCACCTCCTCGAATGGTATTTGATCTATCGCGACGAAGAGAACATGCTCTCCCTGGCTCCATCCGGCAGCTCCCCCAAAGTCGAAACGGATGAAACTGGAGTGAACGTGTTCCTCTCCATTCGCAAACCGTAGATGTCTTCCCGGGAATCAACGGCCACTCCAGAAATCCTCTCGGAGTACCACCAAGTCGATAATCACCGCCGCCTCGTCCGGCTGCGGATTGCCCTGCTATTTTCGATTCTCTTTTTCCCTCCCGGCTATCTTATCGACCTTCTCGTCTACCCGGAGAGCAGTCCCCATCTCTTGAAAATCCGACTCGCTGTCGCCATCGGTTTTTCGGCATTGCTACTCCTGACGCGATTGCGGCTGCATCGCACCGCGCTCATCTGGTTCGGGATCATTATTGCGATCCTCGACATCGCGGTTTTTTGCGGCATGACTCTCGTCACCAATGGGGCCTACTCCCCCTATTATGCTGGCATCAATCTCATTCTGCTGAGCATCTCGATTCTGATGCCATGGACGATATGGGAAACCGCAACGGTCTCCGCCGTTGGCCTCCTGCTGTATGTCGGGGCGTGCCTCTCCGCATCGGGCATGGGGATTCTCGCCCAGCCTGTTTTCCTCAACAACAGTTTCTTTGTCTTCATCACCGGCGCTATCTGCGTAATTTCTTCGGGCATACAATCACGAGCCCGCTTCTCGGATTTTCAACTGCGCCACCAACTGGACGTGCAAAACCGAGAGCTGCAGGCCCTCGACCGGCTCAAGACAAACTTCTTCTCGAACGTGACCCACGAGCTTCGCACCCCGCTGACGCTCATCCTCGGCCCGGTTGAGACGATCCTCAAGAAATCGCACGATCTGCCGCCTCAAATCCACGAGAATCTTCTCCTCGCCCAGCGTAATGCTCTCCGGTTGCTGAAACTGATCAACGACTTGCTGGACCTGACCCGAATGGAACAAGGGGAGAATGTCCTCTCCCTCCGACGATTCCGGCTGGAGCCCTACCTCGGAGGCATCGTGGACTCGGTGCGCCACCTCGGTCTGGCAAAGGGGATTTCGATTCGCCTTCTCGAAGGGAATTCCGAAGACACCCTGGAGGCCGATCCCGCCAAGCTGGAAAAGGTCGTCCTCAACCTGTTGACCAATGCAGTCAAGTTCACCCCCCGGGGTGGAACGATTTCGGTAAGCTGGGAACGGCAGGGGGACCGTGAACTCATCAGCGTGGCCGATACGGGAGTGGGAATCTCGCTGGCCGACCAAGAGAAAATCTTCGACCGCTTTTATCAAGTCTCTGGAGATTCGGGCCGCCAATCACAGGGGGTGGGCATTGGGCTCGCACTCGTCAAAGAACTTGTCGAGCAGCACGGAGGCACTCTCCGTGTGGCCAGCGAATCCGGACGAGGGTCCACCTTCACCGCAGATCTTCCAGTGGCTGCCGCCCACGACGAGACCGTTCCCCTGCTCGAACCGAGCGGCAGCAACGAGGAGGACTCCGAACCCTTCCGCGAGGCCTTTCGCTCGGCCGACCGCACCTTCATTAACCGCGAGGTCGAAAATTCGGACGATGTCCGCGTCCTCGGATCGGGACAGTTCACCGTCTTGGTGGTCGAGGACGAGCCGGACGTTCTTCGCTACATATCCGGGTTTCTCTCGGAAAAGCATCGAGTCGTCCTCGTGCGCGAAGGGAGCCAGACCGAAGCGCTGGTCGAAGAGTTCCAGCCCGACCTCCTCCTCCTGGACTGGATGCTTCCCGATCGCAGTGGTCTCTCGATCTGCCACGACCTGCGCCAGGATCCCAAGCATTCGGACCGGAAGATCGTCATCCTCACCGCGCGAGTCGACGAAGAGTCGAAGATGGAAGCGCTGAAGGCCGGAGCCGATGACTTCCTCCTGAAGCCATTCAGCAGTCTCGAACTGCAAACCCGCATCGATAATCTCCTGCGCTCGGGCGAACTCCAAAAACGACTCCGGGAGCGGAATACCGAGCTACAGGAAACCCTGCACAAACTCGAACAAACCGAAGCCCAACTCATCCAAAGTGAGAAAATGAACGCTCTCGGTTCGCTCTCCGCCGGGCTGCTCCACGAGATCAACAATCCTCTGAACTACGCCTTTTCGGGAATCCAGCTCCTCGAGATGAATCCGGAGGGCTTAGATGAAGACTCGAAAGAAACGGTCGCCGATATCCGCGACGGGATCAAACGAGTCATCGACGTCATCCGGGATCTCAAGACATTCGCCTACCCCGAAAAACCGGGCCGCCAGAGCCGATTCCCAATTCGCGAGATCGTCGACCCGGCGCGCAAGATCGCTACCCGAGAGCTAGAGGACATCGAGTTCGTCGAGGAATTTTCCGACGACCTCACCCTCGATGGGCAAAAGACCCAGTGGCTCCACGTCCTCATTAACCTTTTCACCAATGCCGGTCGCGCCCTCCACGAGGAACCCGACAACCCTCATCCGCGGATCATTCTCCGCGCCGAGAAAACGGACAAAGGTCTTCTTCTATCCTGCACGGACAATGGTCCGGGGATCCCCAAGGAAATCATCAAACGAATCTTCGATCCTTTCTTCACCACAAGAGATGTTGGAGAAGGCATGGGAATGGGGCTTTCCATTTGCAGAACAATTGTAGAGAATCACGGGGGTTCGATGGAAGTAAAGGCGATCCCGAATCAGGAAACCACTTTCACTATTTTTATTCCGGAATCTCAAACCAAAGAAGATCATGAGTGACCCAACCGAGAATGTTAAGCCAGGCATCCTTTACGTCGATGACGAGGAAAAGGCATTGAAGTACTTTGCCAAAGCCTTTGGAAGGACCTTCACCGTTCATACCGCGACCAATCCAAAGGAGGGCCTCGAGATCCTCGAACGCGAGGCCGAGAACATCCCGCTGATCGTTTCCGACCAACGGATGCCCGAAACGACGGGAGTCGAGTTTCTCACTCAGGTCCGCGCCCGATACCCCGAGAAGATCCGCATCCTGACAACGGCCTACTCCGACCTGGACAGCGCGATCCAATCGGTCAACCAAGGCCGTATCTACCAATACGTCGTAAAGCCCTGGGATTTGCAGGAACTGCAGATGATCCTCCGGCGTGCCTACGATTATTACTCGATCCTCACCGAGAGGAATGAGCTCATGGCGATTAAGATGAGCACCTTCCAGCGGATCGTGCTTTCCGACCGAACCAAGACTCTCCAGCTCCTCTCCGGTTTGCTCGAAGGCAAAGAGAGCAAGGACCTCGGCACGGCTCTCTACAGTTTGATCGGAGCCCTTCCCCCTACCCTGGAATCGAACCCTGCCAGCGCCGGGCAATCCTTCCTGAGAGGAGGTCTCCGGGATTTCATGCAGCAGGAGCGGGAGGCCCATGAGACCATTCTCGCGTTTTGGAAATCCGGCTCTTCGTCTCTGGAGGAATCTCTTCAGAAGCTGGTCCAGCTCTTGGAGAAGGGCCCGCTCCAAGCGAATTGCCGTAAAGATTTTTCCGGGTCCGAGAAAGAACTGATCCTGGAGATTGAAGCAGGCCGGGAATCTGAACTCCTGCACTCGCTGTTCGGGGTTCTGACCGAGCCCCAACCCTCCGAAATCGCTTTGGAAGTCCTGCGGCTATTGCCCCTTCTGGAGGCAGAATCAAGCACCCTCGCCGTACAATCCGGGGGACAGGAGATCGCTAAATTTGCGCCAAAATCACTTTCGGAGCATTCTGCTCTTGAGGAGGAGCTCTCCATGCTCTATGACAAATGGGATTCAATGTCTCTTTGAGGCTGAAACAACAATCCTTTCCTATCGCTTCTCATGACCAGTCCTGCTCGTTCTGAACCTTCTGTCCTCTTCGTCGACGATGAAACGAGGGCGCTGAAGATCTTTGAGAAAGCCTTTCGCAATAAGTTTCCGGTCTTCACAGCCTCCTCGACCGCCGAAGCGATGGAAGTTCTCCAAAACTCTTCGGACAAAATCGGGGTCGTCATCGCCGACCAAAAGATGCCCGGAGGCAACGGAATCGAGTTTCTCCATGAGGTACGGGAGAGATTCCCCGACAAGATCCGCCTCCTGACCACTGCTTACACGGAAATCGATACATTGGTCGGAGCCATCAACGAAGGGTCGGTCTTTCGCTTCATCTCAAAACCGTGGAATCTTCAGACCCTCGGGGAAGAAATCGCCCAGGCCCGCGAAAGCTTTGACCTCTCCACCCGAGACCGCGAATTCGTGAACCTGCGACTGGAAGAGTTGAAAGATATCGTCCTCGACGAAAAGGTGGCGGAGATTGGGACAGTCGCCATTAGCCTCAGCCACTACGTCGACAATGCTCTCTGCCCTTTCGACCTCCTGATCTCGAAGATCAGCGAGAAAATGGACGACAGCGACGACGAATCCTACCTATCGTTCCTCAAGAGGATCCGGGAACACATCCGAGCCACTTCTGAAAATATTTCCCACCTGCGCCTCGTGGATGCGCCTCTGGAATCTGACCGTCTGGAATCAGTCGACCTCGCCGAATTGCTCGATCATTGCCTGCAACGCAATCAGGAGCTTTGCGACGGGAAGAAGATACATTTCGAGATTACCAAGGAGGATGGCCCCTTTGTCGTGACCGGAGACCGCGAGAGGCTGGCCGACTTTTTCCACTTCATGATCGCCGAAGAAGTGGTTTCGCTCAACAGCGATTCATCCGTCTCCGTCTCACTCAAAGGCGACCAAGGCCACGGCGTTTCCATCGAGATCGCCGATCGGCAGTCCATTCGCTCCGGGGTGTCCCCCAACGACTTTCTCTATCCCTTCAATGTCCGCAGCGCCAACCCACGCAACTTCGGTGTGTTTCTGATCTGTGCCTATTTCCACGTGCGTGCTCACGGAGGAAAGATGAAGGTGGACCAGCGGGAAGGATCCGGACTCACCTTCCGTTTCTACTTCTCGGCTCATCCCCCCCTGCCTTAAACTGTTTGATAAATTATTGATTCGTGATTTCTTCAAAATCTGCTTAGCTTGAAGAAAGTTCACGATCTTATCAGATGGAGCAGGCCGCTAAACAACCCATTCTCGTCGTCGACGATGAGCCCCTCGTCAGAGAAACATTGGAATTCGGCTTACAAAACGAATATTCCGTTCGTTTAGCCGCGACTGGTCGCGAAGCCATTGAAGCCGCAAAAAATGAGTCATTTCCCGTCGTCTTGCTGGACCTGCGGATGCACGACCTCGATGGAATTAGCACCCTGCGCGAGCTTCGGAAAATCGATACCCAGCAAAAGGTCATCATCCTCACCGCTCACCAATCGATGGAATCTGCGATTGAGGCCGTAAACTTGGGAGCTTTCAACTACCTGACCAAACCTTGCGATCTGCTTTACCTGCGGGAGCTCATTTCCAACGCCCATCGCCTCTATTTTGAGGAAAAACAGCGAACCGAAAGGTTCCGGGAGAGCATGATGAGCATGCACGACGAGGTTTTTTCCGTGTTGTGCCATGAATTCAACACTCCGCTGAACGGCATGATCGGATTCTCCGGATTCCTCGCCGATGAGCTCAAATCTCCCGAACACCGCGAGATGGCGACCTACATCGAGAAAAGCGGCAAGGAGCTCCACAGCATTTTCGTAGAGATGATGGATTACCTGAGCAGCAATCGGCCTCAGAATCCGGCAGTCGACAGAAGATTCAGTTTTCGGGATTTGGAAGAGTGGATCAGCTCTTCCGAATTTCCTACCCGCTGCTCCGTATTTTTCAGCGGATCCGAAGACCAAGCGGCAGAGGTCTGCACCGGGCCATTGAAGATCCTGAAAATGATCTTGTCGAAGATTGCTCAGTCGGGAAAACCGAACCTTGAGGGCATCAGCCTAGTGGCTTGGTTCTCGTCGGATGAAGACGAGAAGGTTCTCCACTTGCAGATCCAAGGGAAGGGGCTCGACCCCCTACTGGAAACCGCCGGCTCCACAGAAACCATTTTTTCTCCGTATGCGGCCTCGAGCCTAAACCTTACCGGAAAGGTTCGGGGACTGGGTCTCCATATGGCAACCTGCCGCAACCTTGCCGAGTATTCGGGAATCGACCTTAGTTGCGACACCGACAGCACGGGACGGTTGCGGATTCATCTCAACATCCCAGTGAACCGCCCGTACTCACCCGACGACGAAATCTAAGCGGAACTATTTCCCCGGTTTCGTCGACTCGATCATTTCACGGACGCTTACACGGCCCTCATAAAGGGCGCGGCCGACAATCACCCCGGCAATATTGGCGTGATCCTGCGAGAGTTTCGCCAAAGCTTCGACATCCGCCTGCGAGGAGACGCCCCCCGAGGTAATCACGGACAACCCGCACGAATCGGCCAACTCCGCCTGACTGAGCAGATTGGGGCCAGTCAGGGCACCATCAGTGGCGATATCGGTATGGATCACGGTCTCGACTCCGACATCCTCCATCTTTCGGGCAAAATCCAGGGTATTGATCTCCGTACCCTTCACCCAACCCCGAAGGGCTAGTTTTCCGTCTTTCGCATCGAGCCCGACGGCGATCGATTGGGAGCCAAAGCGGGAAACCGCATTCGCCGGAAACTCCGGTTTCTCCACCGCAGACGTGCCCAGAACCACCCGCGACGCCCCGGCAGCCAAAGTGCTCTCGACGATTTCCTCATTCCGGATACCGCCACCGACCTGGATTTTGCATCCAAGAGCCGCAATCCGAGAAATCACCTCCAAATGCGCCGGCTTCCCGGTAAAAGCTCCGTCCAAATCCACGACATGCAGCCATTCAGCGCCTTCCGCGATCCATTTTTCTGCAGCCTCCAGCGGATCTTCAAAATAAACGGTTTCATGTTCGGCTTTGCCGTGAAGTAACCGAACACAGCGCCCTCCGCGTAGATCAATGGCAGGATAAATCGTAAACATTCTCTGTTTCATGATTTAGGCCTAGCCCCAACTCAACTGAATTCCGCCCTTTTCGCTCAGGAAGCCAGTCCCAAGAGAACTGTTCTCTTTAAATTGACAAATCACTCTCGAGCACGCCTCGCAGAGAAAAGGGGAATATTACGATCGGATCCATTAGTCCAAACCGCATCCGACCACCCAAACTTCCCGCTGAAACCGGACATCTTTGCTAATCTCTCCTATCAGCAGAGGGATTGACGACCCGCCTCTGGATGAGATGGAATGGCCAGATGACCACTCACTCTTCAGACACCGAAATGCCACCGGAGCTCCTCGTTGCGGCCCTTTATCGGTTCACCGATGTGGCAGACGTTGAGGAGATGAAGGAATGGATCCTTGAGGCTGGACGGCAAGCGGACCTTTGCGGAACGATCCTTGTGGCCCCGGAGGGGATCAATGGAACGATCGCTGGTTTGCCGGAGAAGGTCGGGGCTTTTTTAGAGGTGCTGGAATCCCGGGAAGGACTGGAAGATCTGGAAATTCGCTATTCCCGCTGTGAGAAGCGACCCTTCAAACGTTGGCGGGTGCGACTCAAGAATGAGATTGTCACCTTGGGCGTCGAGGGAACGGATCCTCGAGAGGGAGTCGGAAAGTATCTGGACCCCGAGGAATGGAACCGGCTTCTTGCCGAGGAAAACGTGACCCTCATCGATACGCGAAATCACTACGAGACGAAGGTCGGAAAGTTCAAGGGAGCGATCGATCCGGATACCGAGACATTTCGCGAGTTTCCCGAGTGGGTGGATAAGAATCTGGATCCGAAGGAAAATGCCAAGGTTGCGATGTACTGCACCGGTGGGATTCGCTGTGAAAAGGCGACGAACCTTCTCCTCCGACGAGGGTTTCGTGAGGTTTACCACTTGAAAGGTGGCATCCTTCGCTACCTCGAAGAAACTCCGCAGTCCGACAGCCTCTGGGACGGCGAATGTTTCGTCTTCGATGAGCGGGTATCCGTCGACCAGGATCTAAAACCCGGCAAACACATCATTTGCGAGCACTGCCAACTGCCCATCCCCGCAGAGGAGATGGACGATCACGAGTGCGGCAAATTGAAGCGGGCTAAGATGGCCTGAGCCTGTGGCCCGGCGGGCGAATATCGCCCGTGCCGGTTAGCACTTCGGACGATGTTTCCCGTCGTTCGGGTCGTCTTTGACTTTCCGATGATCCGGCAACTCGTCGAAATGATCGAGGATGCGCTGGAGATCTTCGAGGAGCAGCATGGCCATATCCCGGCTGAAGTCTTCTTTCACCACAATCCGTAAGACCGCGATATCTTCAGCGTTCTCCGGGAGAGTGTAGGCCGGAATCAACCAACCGCGGTGACGGACTTGCTCGGAAATGTCGAAGACGGTAAAATTCACATCCGCATCTTCCTTAATCCGGAAGGCGAGAACGGGAATATCCTCCCCGGGACCGAGAATTTCGAAGACTCCGAGCTCTTCCAACTTTTTGGCAAGGAACCGAGCCGTGTCACGGGAAGATTCCATCAGGCGGGTATACCCTTCCTTTCCGAGACGGATAAAATTGTAATATTGGGCCACGACCTGATTCCCAGGACGCGAGAAGTTCAGTGCGAAGGTCGGCATATCTCCTCCGAGATAATTTACTTTGAAGACCAACTCTTCCGGCAATTCGTCTTCGTCGCGCCAGATGATCCAGCCCACTCCCGGATAAACGAGTCCATACTTATGCCCGGAGACGTTGATCGACTTCACCCATTTGAGGCGGAAGTCCCACTTCAAATCCGGCTGGAGAAAGGGAGCAACGAATCCGCCACTCGCGGCGTCCACGTGAAGAGGAATCTCCCATCCTGTCTTGGAGTTGAGTTCCTCGAGGGCGTCGTTGATTTCCGCGATCGGCTCATATTGGCCGGTGAAGGTGGTCCCGAGGATACCAATGACCCCGATGGTGTTTTCATCGCAACGCTCGATCACCTCTTCCGGGTTGATCATGTAGCGGCCCTTCTCAATCGGAATGTACCGGGGCTCGATTTCCCAATAGCGGCAGAATTTTTCCCAGCAAACTTGCACGTCGATTCCCAAAATAAGGTTGGGCTTATCGGCAGGTTTTCCGGCAGCTTGACGACGCTTGCGCCACTGCCACTTCAACGCCATTCCGCCCAGCATAGCGGCCTCACTGGAGCCGATCGTCGAGCAGCCGCAAGGAGACTCTTTCTCGGGAGCATTGTAAAGGCGCGAGAGGATATTCACACACCGCATTTCAATTTCAGCAGTCTGCGGATACTCATCCTTATCGATCATGTTCTTCTCGAACGTCTCCTGCATGAGCTCCCGGGCCTCCGGCTCCATCCAAGTCGTCACGAAGGTCGCGAGGTTGAGGCGGGCATTTCCATCCAGCATCAACTCATCATGGATGATCTGCTTCGCCGTCTGCGGAGGCATCTCGCTCTCCGGCATCGAGTACCTTGGAATTTCCGTGGAAATGTATCGTGACCCGAAAGTCGGATTGAGGTTCTCTTCGTGAGGCTGCGGATCGGCTTTCTTATGTAGCATGATGAGTCTGTGGAGTTGCGGTTAGAAGTGCTCCAAACAGCCTGCAGCCTGTCAAACTTACGTCAACCGCTAAGGTCGGCTACCGACGTCTGATTTCCCCGACAAACTGCCCCGCAGATCGAAGATTCTGACTCGACCCTAAGGATCGCTCGATCTTACCCTTGTCAGCCTATGAATCGTTGCTGGATTGCCCTTCCCCTTTTCCTTCTCGGATCTTTCACTTCTACATTCGCTGAGGACGAACAAACTCCTTCCAAAGAGTCTATCGTCGAACTGCTCGATTTGATGGAGACGAAAAAGATTATCGATCAGACTATGGACCAAATGGAGCAGGTCATGGAGGTTTCGATCAATCAAGCGACTCAGGGGAAACCTCTCGACGAAGAAGAGCAGGCCCAGCTCGACCAAACCCGGGAAGCGATGAATGAATGGCTGCGCGAAGAACTCAACTACGACTTCTTGCTGAAGATGTATGTTCCGTCATTCGAAGAGACTTTTACCCAGACCGAAGTCGACCAGCTGATCGAGTTCTACTCCAGCCCGGTCGGCCAGATGTTTGTTCAAAAGCAGCCGAAATTGATGCAGAGCTTCATGCAGCGCTACCAACAGCAGATCGGGCCGATGATGCAACGCTTCCAGCAGAAACTGCAGGAAAACCTGGACGAAGTTTCAACGACGGGCTCTTAGGACTGATCGCCGCGGTCCGGCCAAGCTAAGATCTGCGCCGGAGACCACCCCTCGTCCCGCAGCTCGCGAATTGCCACCGAGCGGGCGGTCTTGGAGAGCCGCACACCCGCCCGATCGCGTACTAGAGGCACATGGCGAAACCCAGGTGCCACTGCTCCCAACGCTCGGTAGAGCAAGAGCTGCCGCGCTGTCGAGAGGAGCAAATCCTCCCCTCGCACGACTTCCGTAATCTTCATAGCGATGTCATCGGCGACCACAGCCAACTCATAAGAGGGCCCTCCCGCTTTGCGCCAGACGAGAAAATCTCCGAAATCTTTGCCGGCGACATAACGCTGCCGCCCCTTCTCCCCATCCTCAAACTCGATGATCTCTCCATCCGGAACCCGAAACCGCCAGTTGATGGCCGGATTCGGTTCTGCGGTCTGACCTGATTCGTGAGCTTCCCGGAGGGCATCCGGGAAAAGGATTCCGCCATCTGACTCCCGTCGAGGTTGATGTCTGAGGATTTCTTTCCGGGAAAAATCTGCCGGATAGACCCATCCGTCCCGAATCAACTGGAGCCACACTTGCCGATGGAGCTCCCCTCGATCGCTTTGTCGATAGGGGCCGAAATCTCCCTCGCGGCCTCCACCCTCGTCCCAGTCGATCCCGAGCCAAGCGAGATCCTCGCGCGCCGCGACCTCAAACTCCGGACGGCACCTCTCGCGATCAATATCCTCCACCCGGAAAACCAGAGTTCCGCTCTCTTCGCGTACCCTCCTCCATACGGCCAGAAATGTGCGCGCGTGACCCGCATGCAGCAATCCGGAGGGGGTTGGCGCCAGCCGACCGCGGTAGGATGAATAAATTGGGGTCACTCCTTCCTAACTGCCGACTTCCGACTCATTTCGCAATCCGACTCTGTCTCTAGAATCAGTCAGATTTCAAACAATCGACAACTTCCAGGCAGAAATCAGCTTTCCCAATCCAAGTCCTCAGTAATTAAAGAGATCCTCCTTGGGAAAGGACTTACCCGTTTTCTTCTCCAAGGCGTTGATGACTTTGCGCTTGGTATTCGGGGTCAATCTCCGGCCCTTGCAGGCTCGGGAAACCATTTTGTGAGTAAGACTGTCGGCCGAAGCTTCGACAAGGTCGTGCGCCCGCAAACCTTCCTCCTCCATCACCGCGGCAATGGGTTGTTTCCCGAGATTCCGTTCGATTTCCATTCAGTCGGGATGGATGGAAGCCCAGAAAGGCGCAAGAGGATTCGACTCCGACTATGAGGAAAGAGCGATCGGCCCTGCCCTGCAGTCCGCGCCCGGCGGGTCAGGCCGACTCCCGAAATCCCGCCAACGCGAGTTCCTTCTCCCAGGTGGGATCTTCCTCTACCGGAGGAAGTTCGGCCAGTGGAGCGTCGGAGTTGGCTTTGCTCTCTGCCTTTTCGTCCAAACGGCGCTGAAACTCCTTAAAATCCAAAATCTCGAAACTTCCGTCGAAGTTTTCGACCAGAGCGGTGAGCGACTCGACCCAATCCCCACTATTCAAGTAGTGGATGTCCTCGATCTGTTTGTTCGCAGCTGTGTGAATATGTCCGCAAATCACCCCTCGGCATTTTCGAGAACGAGCCAAATCCCGTAACTTATCCTCAAACTTATCCACAAAGCTCACCGCACTCTTCACCTTGGCCTTGATTTGCTTACTCAAGGAATAATAGGGCATCCCTCTCCAAGCACGGTAGCGGTTGTAGATCCGGTTAATGCGTAAAAGGGACTGATATCCCACGTCGCCCAGAATCGCGATCCACTTGTGGTTCGTGGTAATCGAGTCGAATCCATCGCCGTGAACGACTAAGTAATCCCCGACTGCTGTGCTGTGAATAAACTCGTTTACAATGTGCAACCGATCGAATTCCAGCGGAAGAAACCGATAGAGAATGTCGTCATGATTTCCCCGAAGATAGATCACTTCGGTATCTTTCTTCTCCAACTTCTTCAAAATCAGCCGAATGAACCGCGTATGCTGCTTATTCCACCCGCCTTTTCGCGAAAGGCTCCAGCCGTCAATGATGTCCCCGTTGAGAATCAACCGCTCCGAATGCGTGTGCTTCAGGAAGTAATTCACCTCATCAATACGGCAATCCCGTGTCCCCAAGTGGACGTCCGAGATGATGATGGTCTTAAATTTCAGAGAAACTTTCTTCACAAGGCATAAACGAGTTTCCTCTATCAATGCCTCTAATAACCGTGGGTCAAAGTGAAAGCAGATTTGCTACGATATTGTCACACAATGGCTTAGGGTCTCACAGATTGTTTTTCGCCGAAGCCCAAAGCGAAAGATTAAGGGTTGCCAAACGGTCCATCAGCCCGATCATGACTAGAACTTCCCATGTCCACGGAAAAACTTACTTCTTCTAAGACCATTCTATTTGATCTGGTTCTCACAGGACTTTTCTTCCTGTTCATGACGACCATGCTTCGGGCGTTCGTTCCAGCTCATACACCCGCGCTCATCTGGTTCTTCGCCGGATTCACCGCGCTGCCACTTACCGGAGTCTTCTGGTTGGCCTCCCAAATGTTCCGAGTGACGGTCACCGACCAGATTCGCCGCAAGAAGGCCGAAAAAGGGGCTTGATACCTCCGCCAATTTCGGCATTCTCCACCTCTTTTTCGCATAAAGCCATGTCTCAGCACCGCAGTTTTCAAGTTGGAGGCTCTGCCAGCCTCAAAAAACGTAACGTCCTTTCCCGCTTCGAACGAGTCGAACTCCTTCGCAAGCGCGGCGAATGGAAGGCCGGCGACCGTGTCGTGGGCCTGAAGAAGACCAAGCCCGAGGAGTAATCCTCACGGGTTGCGCGTCGAATCCCGGCGCGTTGATTCCTTCTTCCCTCCTCAACAATCAACGGGCGAACAGCTCTTGGCAGAGCTCGCACCGTTTTCCGTCGCACCCACGTGCCTGGCATTTTTCGCGCCCGTAGAAGATGAACTGCAGGTGAACCTTTCCCCAGGACTCGCGCGGAAATAGCCTCTTTAAGTCCTTCTCTGTCTGGGCCACATTCTTCCCGGAACTGAGCTTCCAGACTCGGGCCAAGCGATGGATATGCGTGTCGACCGGAAAAGCCGGCTCACCAAAGGCCTGCACCATGACGACGGAAGCAGTCTTGTGCCCCACCCCCGGCAACTCTTCGAGTTCAGCCAAAGTCTGAGGAACTTCACCGCCGTGTTTCTCGATCAAAATTTTCGAAAGCCCTGAAATGGCCTTCGCCTTCGCGGGAGCCAATCCACAGGGACGGATAATCGCCCGAATCTCCTCCTCGGGCACTTGAGCCATTTCTTCCGGAGAGGAAGCCCTCGCGAATAACTCCGGAGTCACCAAATTCACCCGTTTGTCCGTACATTGTGCCGAAAGCAAAACGGCGATCAACAGAGTGAACGGATCAGAATGGTCGAGCGGGATTGGTGTTTCTGGAAACCACTCGTTCAGCCGGGTTTGGATGAGCTCAACTCTCTCCTTTTTCGTCATCATTCGTTCCGCTCCACCTAGACTCCTCTCGGTCTAGTTCTTAAAGTGAGTAGCTGAAGAGATCGTCGCGCGCATCGAGGACCCAATTTCCCTCATCGTCGACCACATCCATCTCCCACCGGACCAACCCCACTCCCGGAGCCATGAAGTAACGTTGGCGATCTTTGCCCTGCGGATCATCCGAGTAGCGATTCACCATCTGATAGACCACCGTATCGAAGGTGCCGGCCGGAACCTCAATCTTCCTATCCAAGTCTATGACTTCGTAATCGGCATCTCCGAACGAATACGTAACTCCCTTTTCCACGGGATAAGGAATCGTGAGGTCAAAATCCTCCAGCGAAACGGGCGCCTGCGGATCGTCCCAATCCTCGCTGAAATTGTGGCTCCCTTCCTCATCGAAATACTCCCAGTAATAGCTGTAGGCGTCCGGATCGAGCGGAGATCCGGACAATCGGTCGAGAAAACCGCGCACATCGACCAAAAACTCCACCCGATAAATGGTAACCCCTTCGATCTCCCGGATTTCCACGACTTTTTCACGACCGGTCCCACCGGGAACCATCTGATCCCCCATGAAAAAATAACTGCTAAAGTCCCACCGCGCCTCTTCCGAGCGAGGCTGAATCGCCTCTGCCAAAGAAATTTCCTCCCCGTCCGCTAGAGCCGCAGATGCGGATAAGACCCATGATAACAGAAGCAGACTCGGCGGGATTTTCATAGAAATCAGTAAGAGAGATTGCTCTCCTCGAAGCAAGTCCCACGGAGATTCGATCTCCGATTCATGACTCTACGCCGCCCCAGAAGGAAAACTTTTCATCACTATTGTATAAGCTTTTCTTGTTTACTTTATTTTTTCCTTTAGTATCACTAATCGCCTCCCATGAAAAACTCCCAGTATTCCATCCACGACGCGAACGAAGCCGTCGCCTCTGTAGCTTATCGGTTAAGCGAAACGATCGCGATTTATCCGATTACTCCATCGACTCCGATGGCCGAACACTGTGACGAGTGGTCCAGCCAGGGTAAGCCCAATCTCTGGCAAATCACTCCTGAGGTTAGCCAGTTGCAATCCGAAGGCGGAGTGGCTGGGGCCATTCACGGAAGTCTGCAGGCGGGAACCCTTTCGACGACTTTCACCGCATCACAGGGTCTGCTCCTGATGATTCCCAACATGTACAAGATCGCAGGAGAGCTGACTCCCTTCTGCCTCCATGTTACCGCCCGCAGCTTGGCAACCCATGCACTTTCGATCTTCGGGGATCATTCAGACGTCATGGCCTGCCGCCAAACCGGGTTTGCCCTCCTCGCTTCAAACTCCGTTCAGGAAGCGCAGGATCTTGCCGCCATCTCCCACGCCGCCACTCTTAAATCGCGGATTCCTTTCCTCCATTTCTTCGACGGTTTCCGCACCTCGCACGAAATCAATACCTATCAGACGCTTTCCGACTCGGAACTGCGCGATCTGATTCCCATGAAGGAAATTCACGAATTTCGGCAGAGAGGCCTGACTCCCGATGCCCCCATCCTTCGTGGCACGGCTCAAAACCCTGACGTCTTTTTCCAAGCACGCGAAGCCGCTAACACCTTTTATGATCAGGTGCCCACGATCGTCGAAGATACGATGGAAACCTTCCACCGCATCACCGGACGTTCTTACCACCTTTACGAGTATACCGGAGCCGAGGATGCCGAAGACGTCCTGATCCTAATGGGATCCGGAGCCGAGACTGCTGAAGAAACCTCGGAATGGCTCAACCAGCAGGGACGCAAAACTGGGGTTCTCAAGATCCGCCTCTTCCGCCCATTCTCCGTCAAACGGTTCCTGCAAGCCCTGCCTTCGACCGTGCGTCGTATCGCAGTTTTGGACCGCACAAAAGAGCCCGGCGCCATTGGCGAACCGCTCTATCAGGACGTTCTTTCTGCCCTCGCCGAAGGCCGCAGTTGCTTAAACGATATCGAATCTCCCGATCCGATCGTGATCGGTGGCCGCTACGGGCTGGGCTCAAAAGAGTTCACTCCGGCGATGGTCAAAGCCGTCTACGACAATCTCGCCTCCGAGACACCGAAGAACCACTTTACCGTCGGAATCGAGGATGACGTAACCCATCTATCTCTTGAGGTCGGCAACGCGCTCGACATCGAACCGGAGGATTCGTTCCGCGCAGTTTTCGTTGGGCTGGGATCCGACGGAACCGTTGGCGCCAACAAGAACTCCATTAAGATCATCGGAACCGAGACCGACGATTACGCCCAGGCCTACTTCGTTTACGACAGTAAAAAGTCCGGCGCGATGACGGTTTCCCACCTGCGCTTCGGTCCGAAGCCAATCCGAGCTCCGTATTTGATTTCCAATGCAGGCTTCGTCGGCTGCCATCAGTTCTCTTTCATCGATCGGTTCGACGTCCTCTCCTATGCCGGAGAAGGTGCAGTATTCCTGCTCAACTCTCCACACGGCCCTGAAGCCATCTGGGATCGCCTGCCGCGGGATGCCCAGCAGACCATCCTCGAAAAGAAGCTCAAGTTCTACGTCATCGACGCCTACAAAGTAGCGCGGGAAGCGAAGATGGGGAACCGGATCAACACCGTCATGCAGACCTGCTTCTTCGCAATCTCGGGCATCCTGCCCCGCGACGAAGCGATCGGTAAGATCAAAGGAGCGATTCAGAAAACCTACGGGAAGAAAGGCCAAGCGATCGTCGAAAAGAACTTCGCGGCCGTTGACCAATCCCTGGCAAACCTCCACGAGGTCAAGATCAGCGCCACCGAAGTCACTTCCACCCGCGAAATGCTCCCACCCGTGCCAGAAGAAGCACCCGATTTCGTCAAACGGGTTACCGGTGTGATGCTCGCCGGAAAAGGAGATTTGCTCCCGGTCTCGGCCTTCCCGCCGGACGGAGTCTGGCCCACCGCCACCAGCCAATGGGAAAAGCGGGGCATTGCCCAAGCCATCCCGGTTTGGGACCCGAGCCTCTGTATTCAATGCGGAAAGTGCTCGCTCGTCTGCCCGCACGCTGCGATCCGCGCAAAGGCATTTCCGCAATCCTGCACCGAAGAACTCAGCGAAAACTTCCGCTCCATTCCCTACAAATCGAAGGAGGTGGATGATTTCCTCTTCACCATCCAAACGGCACCGGAAGACTGCACGGGCTGCAACCTCTGCGTAACCGTCTGCCCGGCCAAGGATCGCAAGAACCCCGGGCGTAAGGCAATCAACATGACGCCGCTCGAGGATGCAATCGAACAGGAGAGAAAGAACTACAACGAGTTTCTTCAACTCCCCGAAATCGATCCGGCTCAGCTCAAGCTCGATGTAAAGACCAGCCAACTGCGTCGCCCACTTTTCGAATACTCCGGCGCTTGCGCAGGCTGCGGGGAAACTCCTTACATCAAGCTCCTCACCCAGCTGATGGGAGACCGCTTGGTCATCGCCAACGCCACAGGCTGCTCCTCCATCTATGGAGGAAACCTCCCGACAACCCCGTACACTGTCGACCAGAATGGAAGAGGACCCGCTTGGGCCAACTCCCTCTTCGAAGACAATGCGGAGTTCGGATTCGGGATTCGCTTCGGGATCGACAAGAAAGCTCAGATGGCTCGGGAATATCTCGGCATGCTCGGCGGCACCGTCGGGGACAATCGAGTTCGCGACCTCCTCACCGCGCCACAGACCAACGACCGGGAAATTGCCGAACAACGGGCCCGTGTCTCGGATCTAAAAATCACCCTCTCCGGCAACACCGATCCTCGTGCGGTCGCCCTCATGCAACTCGCTGACTTTCTCGTGAAGAAGTCTGTGTGGTGCGTCGGTGGTGACGGATGGGCCTACGACATCGGATTCGGCGGCTTGGATCACGTGCTTGCCAGTGGGAAGAACATCAACGTTCTCGTTCTCGACACCGAAGTCTACTCCAACACAGGAGGCCAGGCCTCGAAATCAACCCCGATGGGGGCTGTCGCGAAGTTCGCCGCCGGCGGGAAGAGCCAGGGCAAGAAGGACCTCGGCCTCGTAGCAATGAGCTACGGACACATCTACGTCGCCTCCGTCGCCCTTGGTGCCAAGGACAAGCAAACCCTTGACGCAATCGCCGAGGCGGATGCCTATGACGGCCCGTCCTTGATTATTGCCTACAGCCACTGTGTTGGCCACGGCTACAATCTGAACTTCGGAATCGACCAGCAGAAGAAAGCAGTTCAGTCAGGCTACTGGCCCCTGTTCCGATTTGATCCGCGGCGTCCCGAAGGTGGAGAAACTCCACTACAAATGGATTCCAGTGCGCCGCGAATCGCCCTCAAGGACTACATCGAAAACGAAGTACGCTTCCGGATGTTGTTCAATTCCAATCCGGAACGAGCGAAGATGCTTCACGAGTCTGCGGAAGGAAACATCGCCCGCCGTTACGAGTACTACACCCACCTTGCTGGCTCAAAAACCGCAAAATAATCCCGACCTGTCACTCCCATGTCTGTTGAACTAAAAACCAACTATCTAGGCCTTGAGCTTAAGCATCCTCTGATCGTTGGAGCCTCTCCTTTGGTCGACCAACTTCCGAAGATCCGGGAGTTGGAAGACGCCGGGGCGGCTGCCATCGTCATGCATTCGCTCTTCGAGGAACAAATCACCAGCAACGAAGAAGGCATCGATGCCCACATTCATAGCCACGAGGAAACCTACGCGGAAGCCACTTCCTATTTCCCCGGAGACGTCGACTTCGCCCTCGGACCGGATACCTACTTGGAGCGAATCGCTGAAATCAAAGAGATCGTTTCCGTTCCGGTAATCGGATCCCTCAATGGGAGAACTCCCACCGGATGGACTAGTTTCGCGAAGGACATTGAGTCGGCGGGTGCGGATGCACTCGAGTTGAATCTCTATTTTCAACCGACCGACTCGGAGATCTCTTCCGAAGAACTCGAAGCCCATGCGGCCTCAACCGTCGAAAGCGTCTGCCAAAAGGTCTCGATCCCCGTAGCGGTTAAACTGTCTCCTTACTTTTCCTCTCTCCCCCATTTCGTGCGGAGACTGGAAAAAGCTGGGGCGAAAGCCGTCGTATTATTCAACCGCTTCTACCAACCAGACATCGACATCGTGAATCTCGAAACGGTCCCGGCTCTCAGGCTTTCGGACAGCAGCGAACTTCTTCTCCGTCTGCGCTGGTTGGCCATTCTGCGCGACCGGTTTTCCGTCGACCTATCCTGCTCTGGGGGAGTTCACACCTCCGATGACGCCATCAAGGCAATCATGGCCGGAGCGGACACCGTGCAAATGGTAAGTTCGCTATTGCAAAAGGGCCCCTCACACCTAGCAACGGTCCTCGAGAAAATGACGCTTTGGCTCGGAGAGTTTGATTACAAATCCATCGCCGACGCCAGGGGCAGCATGAGCCATCGCAACACTCCCAACCCGGAAGCAGTCGAACGCGCCAACTACCTGAAAATTCTCCAAAGCTGGTCTTCCTGAGCGAAGACCCATTTCCACAATTTTCACGGTCTGAGCCTTTTAAATAGGGGCTCAGGCCGTTTTTTTTCATCCCAATTCCTCAAAACCCTGAAGAAGGATTAACGAAACAACTGCTTCCGCAAACCCGTCCCGACGGAAAGCCCTCCCCAATCGGCACCCCGCATCAAATGAGCTTTCCGGGGGCGAACCCCAGGTTGGGCCCCTCCCTCAACCTGCTTCCGAACAAAATCGGGAGAACCAATCACCCATCCGTCCGTAAAATACCGGACTCGGCAGCGAAGAACCACGGACAGCGGCAGTTTGCCCTTCTCCACCTCAAGCACCCGAACCGCAGTCTTCCGGTCAAAAGAGCATTTCTCCGGTCGCTCCTCCGAGCCCACCCCGTAAAGCGTCTGCCGATATCCCGCCATGTCCGGATCCACAATCTGCAACCCCTTACGGGCCCGACGGCCACCCCCCATCGCTTCACCATACCCGCAGAATCGATAGTCTTTCGGGTCCTCAACCAATCCCGCACGAACTGCATTTAAGTCAATATAAGCCGCAACCGTCCGCAAAGCCCACCGATCGCCCTCCACGAGAACACTCTTAAAACGTTCTGACCAAATCGTTCCAAATCGCTCTCGAGACTGATTGAACCATCGCGTAAACCGATGCTTGAGAGTTTTCATCATCCAGGAAACGTCGTGCATCCGGTGAATCAGCCTAGCCCGCAACTCGTCCCCTTGCGGAGTCCCATCCATCAAATGACTCTCCAAAACCTCAGCCCGCATAGGCTGCCACGGAGTCGGCTCCGGATACAGCACCCGATAACGCCGAACAATCTCTGCATCAGAAACCTCCCGCTCCCCAGGAACTTCAACCATGACATGAAAATGATTCTTCATGATCGCATAAGTAATCACCCGAATCCCGGAGAATTCAGCAATCTGCCAGATCATCTTCCGCAAAACCTCTCTCTCCCGATCCCCAAATAACGCCTCCCCTCCAACTGTCCGACTCATGAGATGATAGTATGCTGTTTCTCCTTCGACCTTATGCCTCATAAATCCAAAAAAACAGTGGAAACAATTCAACGTCAATTATTTTTATGCAGATTTATTTATTTCAATCCTACTGGTAAATTCAAGAGGATTGATTCAGTCTGGGTGTATGTCAGATCTTCAAGAAGTGGGTCGGTATGCTTCGCATGCTGAGGCGGTTGAGGATGGGTTGGTGGTTTTGGCTATGGGGGAAGCTTACTGGATGTTTCCCGATGAGGGGGGATATGTGCTTTGTGTTCAGGAATCTGTCCGGGAGGCGGTGGTTTTGGAGTTGGCGGAGGTTTCTCGGCTTCGATCTCGGGGGCGGGGGTGGTCGATCCAGAGAGGGGATTTTGTGGTTCAGCGGGTTGGGATCCTTTCGTTTTGGGTCTATGGATTGATTTTGGTGGGGGTGTTTCTGGCGCAGTGGTTTGGGTCGGTTCCGATTACCGAGGATGGGAGGTTGGATGCTTTGGTGATGGTTCGGGAGAATCAGTGGTGGCGGGCGGTCACTGCCCTTACTTTGCATGGGGATGTTGGGCATTTGGTGGGGAACCTTGCAGCGGGGGCTGGGTTTGGGTTTTGGTTGGCACGCTATCTGGGAGCTGCCTGGGGGTGGACTTTGATTTTGCTCTGCGGGGTTTTCGGGAATGTTCTTACCGCCCTCCTCTACTACCCGAACCCTCATCTCTCGATTGGGGCCTCGACCGCGGTGTTTGCGGCGCTAGGGCTACTGACGGGATTCGGATGGTATCACTCTCGCGGCGGTTCCCGGAAGGGGCATTCGATCCCGGAGTGGATTTTGCCGATTCTGGCGGGGCTTACTTTGTTGGGGATGCTGGGAGCTGGCGGACCCCGAACCGATTTGATCGCCCACCTTTGCGGTTTCGGTTCGGGATTGGTGGTTTCGGTTCTCGTTTCCTATCTTCCCTGGTCCCTTCCCACCAGCCGCTCCAGGCGTTGGATTGGATGGCTTCCGCTCGCCATCATTGCAATTGCTTGGACTTTCGCGTTGTCCTGACTTCCGCCCGGTCCCTCCTTTTCTCGGATTTACAGCCTTCGGTCTTGATAGGGTATACAAATTTCCACTAAAACGACCTCTATCGAAGAGCTCGCGACAGATTCACCTCCACTCAACCTTTCCGCAGAATTGGAACGGTTCTTCGGATTTTCGCAATTTCGCGGACCCCAGGAAGGGATTGTCCGCGATATGCTGGCGGGAAAAGATCTGCTGGTGGTTTTGCCGACTGGTGGGGGGAAGTCCCTTTGCTATCAACTGCCCGCTTTGCTTTCCCAAGGGCTGACTATTGTGGTCTCCCCCCTCATCGCCTTGATGAAGGATCAGGTCGATGTTCTCCGGGCCCGCAATGCACCGGTCGCTGTCTTTCACAGTCTTCAATCTGCGGATGAACGCCGCGAGACCCTCCGTTTTCTCGAATCCGGTAAGTGCCGACTTCTCTACGTAGCCCCGGAACGGTTTCGGGCGGCCGGATTCCTCGAATCTCTCCGCGCGCATAGAATCGACCGCTTTGCCATCGACGAGGCGCACTGCCTTTCGCAGTGGGGCCACGATTTCCGACCGGATTATCTTCGGTTGGGCGAGTCGATTCAGGCTCTGGGAAATCCTCCTATTGCCGCCTTTACGGCGACGGCGACTCCGATCGTCCGCGAGGATATTTCCAAGAATCTTGGTCTGCGGGATCCAGTCATTCGGGTTTCCGGATTCTCCCGGGAGAATCTCGCTTTTCGGGTGCGACGGGTTTCGGGGGAGAAGGAGAAACTCGAAGCGGTCCGGAATCTCGTGCGTCAGTGGCGAACGGGCATCATTTACTGCGCCACCCGGAAGAAGGTGGAAAAGGTTTCCCGCGCTCTCGCCGACCAGGGAGCATCCGTCATTTCCTACCATGGCGGGATGGAGGGCAATGCTCGCGAAGAAGCTCAAAACCGCTTCATGGCCCGAGAATACGACGTCGCAGTCGCCACCAATGCATTTGGGATGGGAATCGACCGCGCCGATGTTCGATTCGTCATTCACTACGAACTGCCCGGAAGCCCCGAGGCCTACTATCAGGAGGCTGGTCGAGCCGGTCGGGATGGAAAGCCCGCTGAATGCGAGCTTCTCTACAATTACGCCGACCGCCGGACTCAGGAGTTCTTCATTGAGGGGTCGAACCCCGACGCGAAACTGATTCGCACGGTTTACAGCACTCTGCGCCAGCTGGCAGACGCAAAGAACGAGCTCCTATTGCCCATCGATGATTTGGTCGATCATCTTCCGGATCGGGCCAATCCCATGGCCGTTTCGACCTCGATCGGCATTCTCAGCCGGACGGGCTGGATCCAGCGTTTTGACGTTCCCGGTCGCAGACTGAAGGGGACGCGGCTGCTTCGCCCCAACGAACGGGCCTCCGATCTCGCCCTTGACGATGCCGCCCTCCGCGAAAAGCGGCGCCGCGATGATCAGAAACTCGAATCAGTGATTTCCTTCTGCGAGCACTCCAGTGGCTGCCGACAGGACTGGATTCTGGATTATTTCGGAGAGGAGAGCAAGGAGCCCTGCGGGAAGTGCGATTATTGCGCATCGCGGGAGGATCCAGATCTCCGCGCGCCCTCCTCGGAAGAGCAGCTACTCGCCCGGCAAATCCTCAGCGGGGTGGCCCGCATGAGCACTCGTGTCGGCCCCCGGGATTGGAAGGCCCGATTCGGCAAAGGAAAAATTCTCGACTGCCTGATGGGCGTCGAACCCAGCGGCCCGACCGCAGAATTCATCGAAAGCCTCTCTACTTTTGGCCTTCTCGCCGATCAGCCCAAGAAGCGGCTACAATCTATTTTCCGGGAGTTGGAAAAGCGTCATTACCTGCGAACGGACCGCTCCGAGGGTTTCCCTCTGCTCAGCCTGACCGAGCGAGGGGTTCAAGTTCTCCTCAACGGCCAGACCTGCCATCTCGATTGGGACTCCATTCCCAACCAGCGGACTGCCCGCCGAAGCTCCCGTAGTAAGGCCTCTAAGGTGATTCCAGAATTGAGCGCGGAGAATGCCGAGTTGTTCGAATCCCTCCGGGAACTCCGCCGTGAAGTCGCTGCGGAACGAGGCGTCCCGGCCTTCACGATCTTCCACGATCAGACTCTCGCGGATCTCGCCGAGGATCAGCCGTCCAACATCGACGATGCCTTGCGGATCAAGGGAATCGGTCCCGCAAAGGTCGAACGCGAGCTTCCTCTCTTCCTGGCCAAGATTCGCGAGTGGAGCGCCGCCGCCTCCTGAGAGTGACTTCTGTGATCCGGGATACGTAGATCCGGATTTCTCCGAAACGCCTAACGCGCCCAAGCCGGCAGTTCCCCAAGGACGATGCCGAAGATGGGAATGAAGAGCAGGTAGAGGACGAGCGGGATCAGGAACAGCCCGATCACATTCAGCCCAAACCCGCTGCGAGCCATTTGGGGAATGGTGACGTGGCCGGAACCAAAGACGATGGCGTTCGGTGGGGTGGCGACCGGAAGCATGAAGGCGCACGAAGCCGCAAGCGCTGCCGGAGCCAAGAGTAGTAACGGATTCTCGCCCAGCCCGATTGCGGTCCCGGCAAGGACCGGCATCAGCATTGCCGAGGTCGCGGTATTCGAGGTCAATTCCGTTAGGAAGACCACGAGCGTCGTCACCCCAATGACAATGAAAATCATGGGCATTCCTTCCAAGATCTGAACTTGGTCGACCACCCAAACCGCCAAGCCAGAGGCATCAAATCCCTCCGCCAGGGCCAATCCGCCCCCGAAGAGAATGAGAACGCCCCACGGGAGTTTGGCGGCCCACTCCCAGTTCATGACAAAGATACGCTTCCGCAAATTCAGCGGGATCAGGAAGAGGAGAACGGCCCCACCAATGGCGATGGTCGAATCCTTTACAAAGGAAGGTTCGGGAAAAATTGCCGCGATCGTCGGCCGAAAAATCCAAGCAAGCCCGGTCAGCGCGAAGACGATCGCCGTCCAGCGTTCACCGGAGGACATCTTTCCCATCTGCTGCAACTCGTCGTTGACGATCTTCTCGGCATCGGCGACCTCTAGTTTGGCCATGGGATTGGCAATCCGGGTCAGCCAGAGCCAGCATAGGGGAAGAAAGACTCCGGTAAAAGGGATGCCCACTGCCAACCACTTGGCAAAAGTGATCTCATAACCGAAAGACTTGGAAAGGTAGGAGGCGAGGACGGTGTTCGGGGGGGTTCCGATCAGAGTGGCCATTCCTCCAATTGACGCAGCGTAGGCGATCCCCAGCATGAGATTGAGAAACAACGGCTCTGATTTCTTCGCATCATGCCCCTCACGGGTCAGATCGGCGGAAACCTGCATGGTGACGGCGATCCCGATGGGCATCATCATCACCGCGGTGGCAGTGTTTGAGACGAAGGCCGAGAGGATGGCGGTTGCGAGCATAAACCCGAGGACCAATCGCCCCGCCGAAAACCCGGTCACTTTAATGATGTGGAGGGCGATCCGGCGATGCAGGTTCCATCGCTGCATGGCGAGGGCGATGATGAACCCACCCATAAAAAGGAAAATCAAATGATTGCCGTAGGCGAGCGTGGTCGCGGGTGTGGGGAGGATTCCGAGGGTCGGAAAGAGCACGATGGGCAGCAAACTCGTGACTGGAATCGGGATCGCCTCGCTGATCCACCAGATCGCCATAAGGGAAGCAACCGCCGCCATTCTCCAAGCTTCGATCGACATGCCCCCGGGAGCCGGAAGGAAAAGAACGACGATAAAAACCAAAGGCCCGACAAAGAGGCCGACGCGCTGTCGCATGCCGAACTCGCGGGAATGATCATCGTCCGAACGTTTCGGATCTTTCTGCACCCGATAATGCTGATCGGAGGGTGCGGCTTCCAAGACACCGGGAAGATCATCATCCCGGTCAGGATCTCTATTGGGGGACTGGGGCAAAACAGCTGAGAAAGGAGGGGGGAGGAGTGGGGTGAGTTGTCAGACGTTATGAACCTCCAGCGTGAGGATCAAGCTCTTGCGGACCTCGCCCTTCGTTCGACTTAAAATAGCGGCCGGTGGTCTTATCCCGTTCGTATCGGGTAAACCCGGATTGGGTGAGGTTATCGGCTTCGAGTTTACCCCCCCAATCGGCGTAGGTTGCGTTGATGCCCGGAGCCGTAAAGATCTTCCGCATCTTTTCGCCGGTTATCGGATGAGTCTCGAGCGGCTCAGCTCCAAACGCTTGCTCGGCCTCATAGACCTCGACAACTTTCCCGGCGTCATCGAGGACCTCGTAAGTATAGATCGGCATGCCAAAAACGATTCCGAATCAGCCCTGACGGACCCCATTCTTCTTTTCTTCGCACTCTTCCTCGAGGCGGCGCTTTTCCTCGCGCAATTCGCGCTCCAAGGCATCGACTTCGGCCCCGTTGCCACTCGCCCGCGCAGCGACAATCTTGCCCTGCAGGAAAACCTCCCGCTCGGCAACCTTGGCCCGATAGGTCTGGGAGATCTCTTCGAGCTTTTGCTTTTGCTCATCCGAGAGTTCCCGAGTCGAAGGTTCGTCCTTTTCCAGACGTTCCATCGCGAGTTCATAAGCACTTTTCATTACAAAAAACGCTAGAACTTCTCCTGATCGCCATCAACTGCAAAGAATGGCGATCCGGATCTGTAAAAAGCCACCCGCGCTATTTACGCAGGATGACCCAGACGGCGTGAATGATGCCCGGAATGTAACCGAGAAGGGTCAGAAGAATATTGAGCCAGAATTGCAGCCCGATCCCGACCTGAAGAAAGACGCCCAAAGGCGGGAGAAGAATGGCGAGAATAATGCGAATGACATCCATGATAAAAGTAATGTTAAGGAAGGTAGAGGACCGCTGGGAAATCAGGAGGATTCTCCAGCGGAAAAACCCAACGATGGATATTCCTCCGGGAAACCTCGACCCCATAAGGATCAGGCGAAAGTAGGAGCCCGCGGGTGCGACATCCCTGGAAATCGCTCTCTCCTTGTCAATCGGGACAAAACATGAGATCCCTCTGGAATGGTCGAGCTTCAGAAGGTAGTTTCATTTTGTGATCGGCGCACTCGCCGGAAGGACATCCGCGATTTTCCGCCGGCGCACAACGGGCTTCAGATTGAAAATAACGGAGTCGTAACGAAGATCGGGGCCGCGGTCGACGCGGGCGAACGCCCTTTCCAAATCGCAGCGGAGAAAGGGATCGATTTCCTCATCGTTCACCACGGTCTCTACTGGGTCCCCCCGGTCCCGCTGACCGGACCTGCCTATCGGAAGACCCGGACGGCGATCGAAAAAAACCTCGCCGTGTACGGAAGCCATCTGCCTCTGGACTGCCATCCCGAGATCGGAAACAACGCCTTGCTGGCAAAAGCGCTGGATCTCACCCGCCTCGAAACCTTCCTCCCCTATGAAGGCAACAACATCGGGCTGGTGACCAACGCTCCCGCGAGCCGGGATGAGTTGAAGTATCGTCTTGAGCGTCTCTTCCCCGGTGGGGTCGTCGCGATGGAAGAGGGATCCGAGCGTCCCCAGAAGATCGCCATCCTGACCGGAAGCGGTTCCAGCGCGGTTGAGCATCTGGCCGAGATCGGCGTGGACACCCTCATCACCGGCGAACTCAAACAGCACTTCTTCAACATTGCCCAAGAGGAGAAACTCAACCTCTTTGCCTGCGGCCACTATCGGACCGAGACCTTTGGTGTCCGGGCGCTCGCCGAGGAAACCGCCAAGTATTTTGACCTGCCCTGCGAGTTTGTCGCGACCGACTGCCCGCTCTGAGTTGCAGCTCGGATTCCACCGCAAAAAATCGCCTCGTAAGTTTTTGCCAAACCCGACAACGTCATATCCATGTCCACGCATCCCATCGGTCTCTTAAACGGTCCCAACCTCGGGCGGCTGGGAATTCGTGAACCTGACGTTTACGGCACAACCACCCTCTCGCAGGTCGAAGATACCTTCCGCGAAGAAGCCGCCAAGTTGGGCGTGGTGGTCGAGTGCTTTCAGTCGAACCACGAAGGCACGCTCATCGACCAGATCGAGCACTGGACCGATAAACATTTTGCCGGGGTCATCATCAACCCGGGCGGTTTTACTCACACAAGTGTCGCCCTCCGGGACGCCATCGCGTCATCAGATGTCCCCTTTATTGAAGTTCACCTTTCGAACGTTCATCAACGGGAGGAATTCCGCCATCGTTCCCTGACAGCAGGAGTATGCGAAGCGGTGATTGCTGGATTGGGTCCGAACGGCTACTACGCAGCGCTCCGACATCTCGTCGGACAAATCCGGAAGTAAGCCCGGCTTAGATCTCGCCGGTTGGATGGGTGCTACGCCCATGAAATCGGGCGGCCAGAAAACTGCCCACCGTGAGCTGCAGAGGATGGTAAATCATGAGTGGCAGGAGGATCAGCCCCATCGGCGGTAGATCACCCGCCTCACTGGCGGCCAGAAAAAAGGCCGTTGCCATCGGAGCTCCGGTCGCCAGCCCTTTTTGGGTTCCACAGAAATAAGCGGCGACACGCTCGCCAAAGCTCATCCGAATCTTGCCGATAACGATCAAGAAGAGTCCCGAGAAGAGGACAAAATAGAGGACGACTCCGGCGAACGTCCATAACAGCCGAATCCAGGTAAACTGGTCCCACTCCCCTTTTGCCGCACTCCCGGCAAAAAGAATCCAGACGATACCGACGATGAGAGCCTGGCTAAGCATACCGACCTTGCGCTTCACCCAGTCAACTCCTCTCGGCAACACGAGACGGAAAATCTGGCCGATGGCCATAGGGATGGCGATGAGCTTGCCCACCCGCAACAGGGCATCCCCAAAAGACATATCCACTTTCTCCCCGCCGGCATGCATCCAGAAAACGACTCCCAACGGCACCATGACAATCCCGGCCAAGTTGGACAACGTGACGCCGAAAAGAGCGGCGGCCGAGTCTCCCCGAGCCGCGACCGTCAGCGCGACGGCCGAGGATACCGTGGTCGGCAGAATTCCGAGATAGAGAAAACCGGGGATCGAGCTAGGGTCTGTCGGGCTCCAGGGTGAGGCGAAAAGCAACCACGCCAGAGAAGGCGCGAGGATGAAGTTGAACCCCAAGACAATGGTGTGAAATTTCCAGAGGAGGATCCCGCGAGCCAGCTCCTTCACCGGCAGCACCATCCCCTGCAGGAAGAAAATCACGAAAACCGCGACCTTTACAAAAAAGTCGGGATTCCAAAATCCCGCTGGCTCACCGACACGGGGAAACAACAACCCCATTCCTACCGCCACGAAGATCATGACGGGGAACCAATTCTTATTCCACCAGCCTCGGGGAGAACTCACCGAGCGGCTCCTCCGAAATTCTTCATAACCCCCTCGAGCTCCCGAATCAGCGATTGCCTGCGGGACTCTTCAAGATGGGCGACCTCAAAGCCATTGCGGGCGATGCGACCGATTTCCTCGACGGAGAATCCACAATCGTAATAGAGCGCGGCATAATCATCGATCAGGCGATTGCCAAAGAAGGTTGGATCATCCGAGCTCACGGTCACCCGAACCCCTGCGTCAAAAAGTCGGCGAATCGGGTGGCTGGGCATCGAATCAATGCCATTCACGGCCAGCTTCAGGTTACTGATTGGGCAGACATCCAAAGTGACGTTCTCAGCGATCAACAAATCGACCGTCGCCGGATCCTCGATCGCCCGCACCCCATGCGCGATACGCTCGACCTTCAATTCCCGCACGACCTGAGCCACAAAATCGGCTCCGCGGAATTCTCCCGCATGGGCTCGATTACGCTTTCCGGCTTCCCTCATGGCCGCCCAGGCTCCGGCAGTCCATTCTTCGAAAGGAAGATCCTCAGGGCCGTGAAGGTCAAAACCATCCAGATTATCCCAGCCGGGGGCTTCATCGATCCACTCCCCTACCTGGCCCGTGTAATCGTTGTGAAGCAGTCCGGCATAGATCCGCACCTCCATACCCTCTGGCACCTCGCCGCGGATGGCCTCAATGACCTCCTTCGGGTGAACCTCTGGCAGACCGACGACGAGGCCCAGATGAAAACTCACCTCCAGATACCGAACGCCCTGATCCCAGCATTCGAGAAAAACGGCCCGGGCACCTTCCCTGTAGCGATCGAGTGAATTGAAGAATGGGAGCGCGCACTGAAGGAGGCCCTCATTGAACTCATCAAAACTTCGGTAGCGGAAATCCTGCCCCCAGTAGGGAGGATCTTCCGGATTCAGCGAATCAACATACTTCCGATAAACCGAAAGCGGGACCGCGCCCTCGAGGTGCAGGTGGGTTTCGGTTTTGGGGAGGGATCGGAAAAATCCCTCCATTTCTGAATCCATTGGGTACCGCATGACTCTAAATAAAATACTCGCCCCATCGAGAGGACGAAGTCGACCGTCATTCCTTCCTAAATCTCTGGATCCGGCGGCAAGGTCAGCGGCTGGATCCCATCCTCGACCACAAACCGGAAGCCAACCATACGGTTTCGTTCACCCGTATCGATCGCGACAGGATTGAGTTCCACCATCTGACTTTTGATCGTACGGAGATTTCCTCCCATGTGAGCGATCCCCTCCGATCCTTCTTCGAGAACAACCATTTCCGAAACATTACCGAGGATATGATAGAACCCCAACGGATCGGCAGAAAGGGAATGCACCGGGCGCGTCGCATTTTCCCCAGAGCCTGACGAAAGAATCGCAAAATCTTCTGCCTCGATCGCCTCGGAGGCAGCTTCACGGAACTCCTCCACCGTCGGAAGGCGTGCTTTCTGGGCAAGAACCCAGCCCACTCGCTTGAGGAACAACTCAACTTCATCGAGAGAAACCGTCTCAACGGGAAGATCTCCTCCCACATTGCGACTCGGGTTTTCGTCCATGATCATCTCGAACAAATACTGCGGGACCTCCGTCGCCAACAGATTCAATCCCACCTCACCGGGGATCGGAACCAAATCGCTTTGAATCGTCGAACGAATCTGCTCAAGGACCCGCTGGTTCCGACTGAGATAAGAGATTCGGCGGGCAAGTTCCTCGACCGGCAAGGTGCTCAAAGAATAACGGAGCTCGAATTGCCCCATCCGATCGGAAAGCTGATTGATCAAGAGCTTCGCCTCTCCAAAATTCCCTTCAATCAGGGACCGATTCAGCATCTCCTCAAGGTCGCGTAGACGCTCGTAGCTGGAAAAAGCGGAGGCGTTTTGCATCCGCACCCGGAGACGATCTTCCCTCGTTCGGGAAGCAAACGGGCTGCGCGGATACTCCAGCGTCAGATTGCGCTGCATATCCCTCGCCCGAGAGAACACACCGGCAGCTTCCTCATATTTTTTCTCATATACCAAATCATTCGCCTCCGAGATCAGGTCCTCGATCTGACGACGCAACTCGCCGGAGAGCACCTCCGCCTCCTTTTCCCGCAAGCGACTCGCTCTCAGTGGCTTGGCCAGGGAAAGTCCCGGATAGGCGCGATTGATTTGCTCCTGCAATTCAGCCGCTTCTCCATACATACGGACGGCTCCTTTCAAATCTCCCAAACTGGCATATTCTTCAGCTTGTTTTTCCTTTTCGATCGACCGATCATAGATCGGTTGGACATCCATCCGCTGGACCTCCCGCTGGAGACGAGCCAGATAGGTCAAATCGTTATGGGAACTGGTCCCGTGCTGATCGCGAATCTGTTCGCGGATATTCACCGCATCACGGAATACGATCAGCGCTTGCCCCGGATCTTCGGTTGCCCGGGCCTCGGCTTCCAACCGCTGCGCATCTCGCGCCAGGATCTCCCCCATATATTCATCATAACGCATCTCGAGCTGCTCCAGGCGGCTCTCGGCGACAAAATCTCTCGCCGGTAAAGCGGCGATATACTCTTTCTGCAGCTCGATCGCCCGATTGAGCACCTGCATATCATCCTTCCCCACAATCCCTTGAATGAGGAGATCATCAAATTTCTGCTCTAACTCCTTACTTTCATCGAGCAGGGCCAGGGCCACCTCATCCGTGACCCGGTCTTCCCGACTGCTCCCCACTGACCGCGGACCAAAACTGGAGAGCGCATAAAAAACTCCCAGAATCAGTACGGCAAAAATTATAATGAGAAGCCAGTTGAGCCGGTTCGGAGAAGGACGCTTTCGGTGTGCAGACATGCTTTGGGGAAAAACGAATTAACGCTCAGCCACACCGCAATTTCAACCCTTTTGCGCCCTCCTCTCCCCTACCGGAGCTAGCCCTCCATCGCCGACAAAACAACTCCTTCAAAGCAGACCGAAAATCCGCCAATGGATTGACCGAATGTCGGAGTCGGACAGCTCGGGATTGCGCAACCGCCCCGAAGTCCCCTACGTTCCTTTTTATGGACTGCATTTCGCAAAAAGCCGTTATCCTCGGGGCTGGCCTTCTCGGTGGCTCACTCGGGATGGCCATGCGCGAACGCGGGCTGGCCGAAACCATTCACGTATGGTCTCCCCGGGAATCGACTCGGACGGCCTGCGCGGAAAAAGCGTGGTGCGACGGGGTATTCGAGACGCCCGAGGAAGCTTGCCAGGGAGCAGACCTGGTTTTCCTCTGCGGGCCGGTGGACAAGATTCCGCCGCTCATGGAAACGATCTCATCCACCTGCGGTGAAGGGTGCATTATCTCGGATGTGGGCAGCACGAAAGCCGGTATCTGCAAAGCTGGGAGCCGATGGTTTCCGGCGAATCACCCTGCGACATTTATCGGATCCCATCCGATGGCAGGATCTGAGAAGTCCGGGCTGGCCTACGCCGATGCAAACCTGTTTCAGGGAAAATCCTGCATCCTGACACCCGTTGATTCATCCACCGAAGATTTGGCGCGGTTGAAAAAGTTCTGGGATGCTCTGGGGATGAAACTCTTTGAGTGCCCCCCGGAGGAGCACGACCGCATCGTCGCTCATGTCAGCCATCTGCCCCATGCCCTCGCCGCGGCGCTCTGTAATGGATTGGCCACGATGCCCGCAGAATGGAAGCAGTGCGCGGGAGCTGGTTTGCGCGATACCTCTCGGATCGCTGCCGGGGATCCTCATCTGTGGGCGGCGATTTTCCGCGAGAATGAAACCGCCTTTCGCAAATCAATCCGGCTGCTGGAATCGAGCCTCGCCTCGATGAAGGCTTCGCTGGATGCCCCGGACGACCATGCCCTTTTAACATTTCTCGAAACGGCCCGCGCCTATCGATTGCAGCTCGACGACGAGAGCTCCTGCGGGAACTCCTCCCTATCCTCATGAACGAACTTCTGATCGAACCCTTCCAAGGTCCGGCCTCCGGGCGAGCCCAGATTCCCGGCTCCAAGAGCATCTCCAACCGGGCCTTGATTCTCGCTTTTCTTTCCGAAAGCACCGTGGAAATCCGCAACCTGCTGCGAAGTCAGGATACCGATGTTCTCCGCGAAGCTTTTGAGACGCTCGGGATTCAGGCTTCGGAAAAATCATCCGGCTCGATTCAAGTCACCGGTTGCTCCGGTCAACCGCCGAACGACTCCGGCGAAATCTACGTCGAGAATGCAGGTACGGTTGCCCGTTTTCTTCCCGCGGCCCTCTCTCTGATGCCGGAAGGGAACTTTGAATTCGACGGATCGGAAGCCATGCGCAAGAGGCCCATGGCCGGTTTGCTCGACTGCCTCAAAGCCCTCGGAACCTCGGTGGATTATCAGGGCGAGGAGGGTTATTTCCCCTTTCGGCTCAGCACTCGGGGATGGTCTCCCAAAACGCTGTCCGTAGATGCCAGTCGTAGCAGCCAAATTCTCTCCGCGTTGCTCATAGCCGCCACCCGGGCTCCGCACCCGATGCGCATTCGGCTGGAGGGGGAAACGGTCTCGAAACCGTTTGTCGAGATGACGGTTCGGATGATCCGTCAATTTGGCGGAACCATCTCTTTCGAGGAACCGGATTTTCTCATTGAGCCGGGACTCACCGGGCCCACTACCGGGGTCTACGACATCGAGCCCGATGCGAGCGCGGCCTCCTACTTTTTCGCCCTCCCGATTGCAGTAGGGGGCGCGACGACCGTGGGATCGTTCCCGGAAGAATCTCTTCAGGGAGATCTCGCGTTCACCGAAGTGCTACAGGAAATCGGCCTTTCGCAATGCTTGTCGAATGGGGACGTAATCTTGGACGGAACCACGAAGACACGGGCGGTCGACGTCGATTTCAACGCGTTTTCGGACACCTTCCTGACCTTGGCGGCACTGGCTCCTCTGCTCCCGGGGACAACCCGGATTCGCGGAATCGCCCACACCCGGCACCAGGAAACCGACCGGGTTGCAGCGATGGCGACGGAGCTCCGTAAACTCGGTCAAGGAATCGTCGAAGAAGAAGACAGCTTGACCATCACCCCCAACCGGTCGGCGATGGTGGAGCTCTCTCAGGCCGCACCTATCGCTATCGACACTTATGAGGATCACCGCGTGGCGATGAGTTTCGGAATTCTCGCAAGCCATGACCTCCATGGAGACGGTCGGCCTTGGATACAAATTCGCAACCCGGAATGCTGTCGGAAAACCTTTCCAAAATTTTTCGAAGAGCTTGCGCGAATGCGCTCAATCGCCAACGCTCGGTAATCGATTCATGAGTGAACCTGTATCCGATTCTGCCACCGATTTTCCCATCATCACCCTCGATGGGGGCGCCGCTACTGGTAAATCTTCGACTGCCCGCGGAGTCTCCCAGCAGCTGAGATTTCTCCATGCCGATACGGGATCCCACTACCGGGCGCTGACTTTCTTACTACTCAGGAAGGGGATTTCCCCCGAAGAGAGCGACGAGTTGACGGAGGCTCTCGAGGAAATGAAACTCTCTGCCGAAGTGGACGGCACCCTCGCCTCTTTGATCGCAGACGGCAAGAAGCTCTCTCCCGAGGATCTCAGAAGCCTAGAGGTGAACCGAAACGTCTCCTCCTTTGCGGCCCTACCGCCCGTTCGCAACCGACTGCTGCGCTACCAACGATGGCATCGGGAGTTAGCACTCGAAAAAGGATTTCTCGGGCTGGTGATCGAAGGGCGCGACATTGGCTCCGTCGTCTTCCCCGAAGCCCCGTTTCGCTTTTTTCTAGAAGCCGACGAAAGCACCCGCATTCAACGACGCTCTGAAGAGGGACAGGAGGATTCAGTTGCAGCCCGAGACAAGGCCGACAGCGGCCGCAAGACCGCCCCCCTCCACTGCCCCGAAGGCGCAATCCGCATCAACACCGGGAACTACACATTGGAAGAAGTCATCTCCCAAATCTGCCAAAAGGTTCAAAACGACTCTGACGCCCTCCAATAATATCCGATTTCCCGTCACCTGTATTAGACCGTCCCATCCACTGTTCGAAAATGAGTTTACCCGGTTCAGCCTTTCCTCCGACTCCCGTAAAGCCCCTTTATCGCATCGGATGGAACTTGTGTAACGGAGTCTTCCACTCACTTTTTCAGATCGAGGGCTACGACAGTCATCACGTCCCGCAAAGAGGCCCCTTCCTTCTCGCCTCGAATCACGTCAGCTACTTGGATCCACCAGCGATTGGGGTATCGTTTCGCCGACCCATCCACTACTTCGCCCGAGACACTCTTTTTAAAGGTCCGGCCGATCCAATTTTACGAGGAGTGAATGCCGTGCCCGTCAACAACCGGGGCGGGAGCGATCTCACTGCCATGCGCCGGGCACTGGATGTCCTGAAAGCTGGCGAAGGCTTGCTGGTTTTTCCTGAAGGGACCCGATCTCCCGATGGCAATTTTCTGCCGGCTCGCCGCGGGATCGGTCTTCTCGCCTGCAAAGGTGGCGTACCTGTCGTTCCCGCTCGGATTTTCGGGACATTCGCGGCTCTCGGAAAAGGCCAAAAAGCGAAATGGGGAGAACCCCTGAAGGTTCGTTTCGGGCCAATGCTCCACCCCGATGAATTCGATCCAGGCCGATCCGACAAAGAACGATTCGACAGCGCGGCCGAAAATATCATGGCCGCCATCCGTCGCATTGAGGAACCGCAGATCCCTCCTGCAGTCTAACCCGCATCGGAACCCCTCCACCCCGCGAAGCGGGGTCCCCCTCCCCTGCAAGCAAGGGAGGAGTCTGGAAAAATATTTGCCTCCCAATCCTAGGAACTGGAACCAACTCCAGTGGGTGGAAATTTTTTCCGTCTCGGGCCTTTGCCCCTTACCAAGATTTTCTATCTCTCGAGCGAAAACGGAACTCTCTCGATTGACCGGGAAATGGCATTGATCGAATGCCGCTCAGGAATTGGTAGAGGGCTTCCATTTCGGCAGAGTCAGATAACGGAGGAAGACCCTCAGAGTGCCGAGCAGCATTGCGGTGAGAAGGAAGGCAACCAACTTTTTCGCAGGATCTCCATCGAGGAAGGCTTGCCAGGAAACCCAAGTTCTCCAAGCGGAGACGATCAGGACCAGAATGAGGGTCACGGCCACACCTTTGCGGGCAATCTCATGCTTTCGGTTCCAGAGGTAAGACCACACTAAGTGGATTCCCCCGAAGACTCCTCCCGAAATGAGCGCGGTTTTCGCCTTTTCCGGGTTGTTGGCGTAACCGGCGATTCCGATGGCAATGAGGAAAAGACCGTAGGCCAACAGCGTGAAGGCAAAGGCACGTCGCTTGCGCGGCATCGCCACTGGAGCCTTATGACTGGAGGAATCCGGTTGGGATGGGGAAGATTCGCTCATGGGAAGAACGGTTTGTTCGGTCTCGCTCCTGGCAGAGCGGAGCTAGAACCCACTGGGGTTCCCTCGCGCTTCGGCAATCCAGGCGACGGAGCCAGTTCGCTTTTTCGGTGACCTCGGAAAACGACTCGCCCTCAGATGAGGCCGAGTTCCATTTTACCCTCTTCAGAAATCATATCCTGATTCCAGGGCGGATCCCAAACGATATCGACTTGAGCCTCAGAGACACCGGGCACTTGGACGACCTTTGAGCGGGCGTCTTCTGCGATCGATGGGCCCATTCCGCAACCGGGAGCGGTCAACGTCATGGCGACCAAGACTTTATAACCGCCCTCGTCTTTCTCCACGGACTCCATGCTGTAGACCAATCCGAGGTCGACGATGTTCACCGGGATCTCCGGATCGAAGACCTTCTTGAGCTGGCTCCAGACCGCATCGGTGTCGGGTGGGCCGTCTGCAGCTTCGGCCGAAGTGTCGAAATCCGGCTTCTCCACATCTTCACCGATACAGTCGGCATCTTCTCCGCCAATGCGGAACATGCCGTTCTCGGTCATGACGGTGTAGTTTCCGCCGAGACGGTGAGTGATGGTTACCCGGGTGCCTTCTGGCAGCTCCATCAATTCCCCATGGGGAATGAGGGTGGCCTTGACGTCCCGCGAAAGAATACGTTCCGAGTCCTCAGTCATGGTTGCTATCATCCAGTTTCGGGGCGACGGCGTCTAGCTGCTTTTTTTCAAACTTTCCGCGAATCAAACCCCGGAGATTCTCCTCGAGTTCCTCGTTGTCGAATTGCTCAATCACTTCTTCAAAAAATCCGAAGACCATCAGCTGCTGGGCGACCATTTTCGAGATTCCACGCTGGAGGAAGTAAAAGAGCTCATCGCGGTCGAGTTGGCCGGTCGTAGCACCGTGGCTGCACTTCACATCATTGGCCTCGATTTCAAGACCTGGCAACGAGTTGGCCTGAGCCGTGTCATTCAGGAGAAGGTTACGGTTCGTCTGGTAGGCATCCGTTCCCTGGGCATCCTTCGCGACCTTAATCAGACCGGAAAAAATCGTCCGGCTTTCATCCATTAGGGCATTCTTATAGAGAAGATCCGAAACGGAGTTGGGAGCATTGTGGATCTGAAGCGTCCGCTGGTCGAATTCCTGATCGTTATCGGATACCGTGAGCGAATAGAGCTTCACGTCGGATCCGGCACCATTGATCCGGACCTCGTTCTCGAAACGTGCCCGGCGACTGCCCAGGTTCAGGTTGATCCCTCGGACGGCGGTGTCTCGATCCACATTGTTGGTATCCAGCTGGAAGGAAACGGTCCGCGTGTTGAAGTTCTGAATCGTCTTGCGGAAGATCTTGGCGCCCTCTTCGGCAAACACATTGCCAACCGCGCAGGAAAAACCTTCCCGATCCTCGAAGAGAGATTGCTGAACATCGACGACGCTGAAGCGGGAATTCGCCCCACCGGCGACCAAAATGTGCGGAAACAGCGCTGCGCCCGGTCCTGCCTGCCAGTGATAAGTGACAAAGGGAGCATCAATCTCAACGTTCTTCGGGACATACAGGATATATCCACCTTCCGAATACGCGTTATGAAGGGCATGAAACTTATCCGATCCTAAATCCGTGGATTCCTGGAAAAGATAGCGCTCCACTAACTCCGGCTTTTTCTCCATCGCTTCAGCAATGGGCATAAAGACAACCCCTTGATCGACGAGCTCTTGCGGAATCGGCTCTTGATGAACGAGTTGGTTGTCGACAAAGACAATGCGGCTGGTCCGGTCAGTGACCAGCTCTGATCGCGACAAGGCTTCGGCAACGTTCTCGTCGGAGACCGGCTCGGGAAGCTGAAACGAGTTCAGCTCGAAATCGATCCGCTTGGCGAAGCGCCAATGTTCATCCCGGTTTCTCGGGAGAGGAAGCGATTCAAATTTTTCCCAGTATTCGCTTTTCCACTTCTTCCATTTCTCCGGCAATGCGGACAGGGAAAGGTGGCGTTCAAAGGAGGCGGAATCGCCCACACCGGAAGCGTTCTGCACGGCTGTGGCTTCTGTACTCATAGTCTATTCCTAAATATCTCTGCTTAACAGGACCGCTGGGATCAACCCACGGACCCTTCCATCTCCATGTCGATGAGTCTTTTCAACTCGACGCTGTATTCCATTGGGAACTGGCGGACGAGATCGTTGACAAATCCGTTCACAGCGAGACTCATAGCCTCCCCTTCCGACAGCCCTCGCTGCATCATGTAGAAGATCTGCTCGGCGCTGACCTTCGAGACACTCGCTTCATGCTGCACCGAATTTCCGTTCCCCTGCACATTAATGGCGGGATACGTATCGGTGCGGCTGTTGGTGTTGATGAGCAAAGCGTCACACTCGGTATTGTTCTTACATCCTTTGAGATGATCGGGCATCTGAACAAGACCGCGGTAAGTGGAGCGGCCTTGTCCAACCGAGATACTCTTCGAGATGATGTTACTCGTGGTTTCGTCAGCTTGGTGAACCATCTTGGCTCCCGTATCCTGATGCTGACCGTCGTTGGCCAGTGCGATCGAGATGACCTCGCCCCGGGCTTTGCGGCCTTTGAGGACGACACCGGGATACTTCATGGTCAGACGGGAACCGATGTTACAATCGATCCACTTCACTTCGGCCCCTTCTTCGGCCCAAGCCCGCTTGGTCACGAGGTTGAAGACGTTGTTCGACCAGTTCTGGACGGTGATGTACTGGATCTTCGCGTTCTTGAGGGCGACGAGTTCGACGACAGCACTATGAAGTGTGCTGGTTTCGAATTTCGGCGCCGTGCACCCTTCCATATAGGTGACCTCAGAACCCTCGTCGGCGATGATGAGGGTCCGCTCGAACTGTCCAAAACTTTCGGCATTGATCCGGAAGTAGGCCTGCAACGGTTGGCTCACCTTCACCCCCGGAGGGACGTAGATGAAACTTCCTCCACTGAAAACGGCACTGTTGAGGGCGGAGAACTTATTATCGTTGGTCGGGATGACCTTGCCGAAGAACTTCTTGAAGATGTGAGGATATTTCTTCAGGCCCTCTGACGAACCCACGAAGATGACCCCGTCTTTTTCCAAAGCGTCCTTCATATGGGAATAGGCCGCTTCGCTATCAAATTGAGCTTCCACACCCGCCAGAAACTTCCGCTCCTGCTCGGGAATTCCCAGGCGTTCGAAGGTCTGCTTCACCTCATCGGGAACATCTTCCCACGACCGGCTGGGCATCTGACCCTGTGAGAGGTAGTAGCGGATGTTTTCAAAGACGATGTTTTCCAGGTCTTTGGTCGCCCAGTGAGTGGGCATGGGCATCCGGTTGAAGACCTTCAACGCTCTCTTGCGAAATTCGTTGATCCATTGCTCCTCTCCTTTGGCTTCGGAGATGTAATCGATGGTGTCCTCGGTGAGCCCGGTTCCGGCGTCGTATTGATACTTAACGTCGTAGCGGAAATTCCCCTTATCGCGATCGATGTCGATGGCTTCGGTTTGGCTCATAATCGTTTCCTTTTTTTAGCGATCAGCTGGCAGCGGTGACGAGTTCGTCGCGAACCCAGTCGTACCCCTTTTCTTCCAGCTCAAGGGCCAACTCTTTCTCACCGCTATGAACAATGCGGCCGTCGTACATGACGTGCACCTTGTCCGGAACGATGTAGTCGAGCAGGCGTTGGTAGTGAGTGATGACGAGGATGCCGCGGTCTGGTCCACGCATGAGATTGACCCCATTGGCGACCACTTTGAGAGCGTCAATGTCGAGACCACTATCGGTCTCGTCCATCACACAGTAGGATGGTTCGAGCATCGACATTTGCAAAATCTCGCAGCGCTTCTTTTCCCCTCCGGAAAACCCTTCGTTGACCGAGCGAGACGAGAACTTTTTGTCGATCTGGAGAATCCCCATCTTTTCGTAAAGTTTGCGGTAGTAGGCCGGAGCGTCGAATTTCTCGTCGTCATCCTGACGAGCCTGCAAGGCGGCCCGAATGAAATTGGCGATGGAGACGCCCGGAATTTCCAAGGGATACTGAAAGGCGAGAAACAGGCCGGCGCGGGCGACGGCATCGGGCTCTTCCCCGAGAATCTCATTTCCGTCCATGAGGACGGAGCCGCTCTCGACTTCGTAGTCTTCGTGCCCGGCCAGAACCTTGGCAAGAGTGCTCTTCCCAGTTCCGTTTGGCCCCATGAGGGCGTGAACCTCGCCCTTCGGAATCGAAAGGGAGAAATCCTTCAGGATCGATTGTCCGGCGATTCCGGCGTTCAAGTTTTTGATTTCGAGTTGGCTCATGATCTTATTCCTTGGAAACTGGTGTGTTGGGTGAAAGTTCGTTCGTTTCATTCGTCGTCCCGGCGACGTTGATTTCAACCTGCTCTGCCTTCAGGCCTTCCGGAAGCTCCCGCTCGATGAGTTCGCGGATCTTCTCCGACAGAACCACGTCGTACACGTTGCCGGTGCGGCGGCAATGGAAGTGGGCGAAGTGCGGGTTGTCCTTGAGGACCGGGCAATAGCGCGAGGACTGTCTCTGAAAATTCAGCTGCCGAACCAAGCCGGAGGAGACAAATGACTCCAAGCAGTTGTAAACGGTGGCGAGGGATATCCCATCCATTCGCCTTTTGGCCCGTTCATGGACTACCTCAGCGGAAGGATGATCTTTTTCACTGCAAATGACCTCGTAGACAACCTTGCGTTGACGCGTCGGCCGGAGACCCGCCTGGTTGAGGACCTGGGCGGTTTCAGAGGATTCTGGCTTGGAAAGTGGCATGATTTTCGAGAAGAGTGTCAGAATAAATGAGGATTCTGCCGGAATCTCAACTTAAATGAGAATTATTTTTATTATTATTCCAAATTGGGTCGATCTTTGCCGGATCGAACCGTAGAAAAAAGTACATGCCACGCATTTTATTCATCTGCACTGCGAACTACTATCGTTCGCGGTTCGCCGAGGGAGTCTTCAACCACCTCGCCAATCGTCGGGGGTTGGATTGGAAGGCCTTTTCGCGCGGACTCATTCCCGAAGAAGCGCCGCCCGGCCTCTCTCCTCACGCAACCAACGGACTGCGATTGGTGGGCGTTGCCCCGGAGTTTTTCCCGAACGAGAAAACCGCCCTCAAGGACGAGGATTTTGCGGAGGCAGACCGAGTCATCGCCCTGAAACAGGAGGAACACGAGCCGATGTTGCGGGATCGCTTTCCGCATCGAGTGTCTCAAGTGGAATTCTGGGACGTTAGCGACATTCCGCACGTCTCGCCTCCTCAAGCAATGCTCCAAATTAAAGAAAACATCGAACGCCTCCTTCAGGAAATGGGAGACGCTCCGCAACAATGAAGTGGATTCGCCATGCATGCCGAGCCGTGATCGTTCGACGCAATCGACTCCTCGCCATCAAAATGTGTGACCGGAGCGGGGTCTTCTATGTCCTCCCCGGGGGCGGACAGCGTCACGGTGAGACGATGAAGGAAGGCCTCAAACGGGAATGTCTCGAGGAGATCAACCTCGAAGTGATCATTGGACCTTTGCTCTACGTCCGCGAATATATCGGCCGAAATCACAACTTTTCCAAATACCACCGGGACTTTCATCAAGTGGAGACGGTATTTTCCTGCTCCATTGCCGAAGGCGCTGAGCCCGAGCCGGGCTCAGAGACGGACCGAAAACAGATCGGAATCGAATGGCTCGACCTCAAGCAATTAGCCTCCGTGCGTTTTCTCCCTGCGGACGCGGTGCCGGTCATCCAGCGGCAGATGGAGGAAGGCAGCGACCTTTACCTTGGCGATATCAACTAGCCCCTCAGAAATTGATCGTTATCTCGTAAATCCCTCGCTAAGAATATATTCAAGAATTTTTCAGGTTGCTCGGACAATGTAAACCGTATGTAACTTAATCGACAAGACTACCCTACCATCAAAGAGTTGATGTTTCAGAAAAAAGCGAAAGGCCTTTTTGCGGAAGTGTCTCACTATCAAGTAAGACTCGCCCGCGCCGACCGATCAACGGCTCCTCTCCAAATCGAGGCCTTGGAATCCATTCCTGTCACGACCACTGGCGAGACCCGTCGAGCGATTGAAGCCTTCGCGGGGAACCAGAAGGGAAACTACATCCAGGCTCACTGTGCGGTCTACCCGAAAGACCGCTTTGTCCACCGACACTATACCGAAAATGCAGCTCGATCGCGCCAAGAAGATTTCGCGGCCAAAACCTTAAAAGCTGAACTCAAGCTGGATCCGGACGAAGTAGCTTTTCGGATACTTCATCCCCTCACGGGCAAACGCTACAACCCGGACGAGGCTCTTTCCCGGGAGACCCTTTTCGTCGGAGCCAGCCGGGAGAGTCTTAAGGAAGAGCAGCGACGGTTGATCGAGTTGGGCCTTTACCCTGATCAACTGGAGATTGCCTCGATTCCTCTTTACGCCGGAATCAAGAGAGCCGTCGTCGAAGAGGACATGGACAGCTCTGCGCTGATCATCGAATTCAGTGAGGGCTCCTCCTACGGGTATGTCGTCAACCTGAATGGCCTCGCCCTCTCCCATTCTCTCGAGTTCGGGATCTCGGCAATCGCCTCGAGCATTCAATCGGAGCTCGGCCTGCAAGACTCTCTTTCGGCCCGCAAAGTTATGCTTTCGAAGACATTCGATTTCAAGGACATGGGCTCAACTCTTCTGAGAAGGCTGATCACTCAGGTACGAGCGTCCACGGGGCAGTTTGAAGTTCAGACCGGGAAATCCGTTCACTATCTATTTATTCCGGGCTTACCCGACAGTTTATCCTGGATTGGAGAAGTTCTTGCAGAGGAGTTGGGGATGGAAAACTGGAAACCCAGCCTCGAGGAATGGTTGACTCAAGGCGGAATCACTCTTTCGCCTCAGGCAAAAGATCAACAGAATCTCACCGAATTCCTTCCCCTTTTCTGTCAAATGGCACGACTCGATACTCCCAACGCCTAAATGAGTGCCCTAAAAAAGAAGAAGAAGAAGGATTTCCCGGCTTGGCATCCCGATTTCCGCATTGGCGAGGATTTGCCGGACATCAAAGCCGTTCGTACGGACTTTCTGATCAACATTGGATCCATCGTCCTCGCCCTCGCCCTCCTCTTCTGGATCGCCTATCGCGAAGCGACCATAAATAGCCTGCAGGGAGACTTGGAGGCATTGACCAGCGAGCAGAAACGGCTCGAACCCGAGAATCGTCAGTTGGTCTTGCTGAACTCCCGTTTCCTGAGACAAAAGCAACTCTACGACGATCTGGAAAAATTCTTTGATATTCCCGTCGATGTCCCCCGGCTCCTCGCCGATATCGCCGACTTCCGCCCGGAAGGCGTTTCATTCGAAGAGATCGCATTTCAGGAAATGGAGCAAGCCACCAAAGAGAACGTTGAGCGCAGTTACCGCATTTATCTTCGCGGAGAGACGAAGAACCTACAGGACGCGGCGGCCCTCAAGGAATCGCTGGAAGGCCTTCCCTACCTCCAAGATATGGCGGCCGACTTCACCGAAGGCTCCAATCCACGTAATCCCGTTCTCAATACTTTTGGATTTACATTGGATGTGCGCTTCGAACCCCAAAAGAACAAGGAGGCGAAGAAGTGAAACTGTCACTCCCTCCCCTCTTTCGTAAATTTGCGATTCCGGCAATCGCCGGAATCTTCGTACTGATCTGTCTGCTGATTTTCTTTCTTCGATTTTCCACCTTGAGCGACCTGAAAACCTCGATTTCAGAGGCGGAACGGGAAGTGCTCACCATGCGACGCAATATTAAGAGCTCGGAAAATCTCGAGTCACAGCTCGAAACCATTGAAGCTCTCACCGACAGGCTGCAGGAACGGACAATCGAGCCAGAAGACACTGCGGTGAACACGGCTTACTTCTATCAATTTGAAACCGATCAGGTTCAAATCGAATCCGTTGAACAGCGCAACACGCCGGTACCGAAATCGTACAGCCCATGGAAAATGAAAAATTTCGGAACAACGCTGTTCACCATTCGGGCTACCGGAAGTTTTCAGCAACTGCTTTATTTCATCTTCCAAATCCGGGGCGGAGAGAAAATCGTTCGTCTCATAAATTTCTCGATTATACCTGCAGATGGAGAAGGGGAAAAAATTCGACGAATCACGTTGACTCTGGAAGCTCTGACCTCTCCACCCCAAAAAAAGCAGTAACCTCAGGATCAAACGGTGAAAACTCGACTCTGCATACTCCTCCTCGCGCAAATCCATCTCTCGGCGGCAACGATGATTCTCCCGGAGGAACGTCGCGCCGACATCATCGAAGGTTTTGAAATTTCGATGTCTTACGATAACCCCACAATGGAAGAGCTCCGTCTGATTCCGGATCCGTTTGTCTTCGGAAGAGAGATCGCGACGGAGGAGCCGGAGTCCGTCGTCAACGGGATGAGTGATGAAGAATTACTCGAAACCTTTGCTTCCACCCTCCAGAATGCCGTGATCGGTTATCAAGAGTTTGGCGAACGTTCTTTCCTCGCCACGAAGAACTATGGGCTTCTTCGTGATGGAGACACCGTCACTCTTCCCGTCCCGGAAACTCCGAACCAGACTGCATCCGTAAAGATCATCAATCCATCGAGGCAAGGCATGACTCTCCAAATGGGAGAGTTGGAGACCTATGTTCCCCTTGATTCCAATCCTTCCGGCGTAACCAACTCCCGTCCTTAGTCATCCGCATTCCTACGCAATGAGAATTCCAAGCATTCCCCTCACACTTCTCCTCCTCAATCTTGCTCTTGGTTCCACGGGATGGGGGCAGGAAGACGGAGACCCGAATCCCATCGATAAAACGATCGACGTCCAAGAGGCTGCCAATGCCTACATGGAGCAACTGAATCTCTTACTCGAGGACAACCCGTCTCCATCCTCTGCCCCCACCAGCATCGAAGAACCCCAAATTCCAGAACCCGAAATTTCCGGAACGGAGATCCCTGAACCCACCATCCCTGAACCCGAAATCGCCGAACCGGAAATGGAGTCGATGGACGCACGCCCGGTCGACCAAACCCCCGTAACTCCGCCAGCCGTTTCCGAACCCTCGATTTCTCTGGAACGCTTCGACCTCGACTATACCGACACCCCAATCCGAACCATTCTTCGCAATGTTGCCGATGCCGCCGAGCTGAATGTCATCATTCCAGACAGTCTTGTCGGAAGTCTTTCCCTACAACTCAAGAATGTTACTTGGCCTCAGGTCTATGACATCGCCTTGGAGAGCACCGGCTTTGTCTGGACCCGCGCGGACTCCGGCATCATCCGCATTCAACGCGTCAGCGCCGATCAGGCAATTGAGGTCGGCGATAATGGACTGATTTCCGTCAATTTCCGCAACGAACCGACCCGGACCGCGGTTCAAGCCTTGGCGGAAGTCGTGGGCTTGAACATTATCATTCCGGCGGAGCTCGAAGGGACCACCTCAGCCTCTCTGACCAATGTTGCCTGGGAGCGTGTCCTCACCACCATCCTCGAAGACAACGATTACCAATGGATGGAGAACGATGGAATCATCGGCATCCGCGCGATCGATTCTCGGGTCGTCTTGGATCCTCAAAACCGAACCCTGAACATCTCCGTGCAGGATACTCCTTTTCAGGAGGTAGCCACCTTGATTGGACAAACCCAGACCCCGGTGGTGAACGTCGTCAGCCCCCCGGAAATTGAAAACCTTCCCGTCTCGCTCGCAGTCGAAGGAGTGACTTTTGAACAAGCCCTCAATCTCGCTATCCTGAAACTTCCGAAAGTGGCCATCGGTTCCGCCAACGAAGGAGGGGCTCAGCAATATCAAGCTTACTCGACCTATGAAGCCGGTCCGAACCTCGTCCAGATTGTGGACCAGCAATTTCTCAATAGCCTTCGCAACGAGCCTCCGGTTGTCCGCATCTATGACCTCCGTTATGCCAGTGCGGGCGATCTTCTCTTGAAAATCATGCCCAGCCCGTTGGATACCTCGGAAACTTCGAACGGCGCGATTCCCTCGTTCCGGCAAGCTGCCGATCTAGTACGCCCGGTGGTCGAGGGAGTCCAAAGCGTCGCCGCCGACCACGCGAACAACCTTCTTCTTGTCACCGCCCGCCCCGCGGCGCTTGCCGAAGTCACCTCTCTGATTGAACGCCTTGACCAGCCTCTCAAACAGATCCTCATCGAATCGAAATTCGTCGAAATCACCGGACAAGACGGCAAAAATCTCGGGGTTGACTGGTCGACCCTCCAAGGCTGGGGAATCAATATGGGGCCCTTTTCGCGGACCTGGACCCGGGACCGCTCGCAGACCGATACGGGCACGACCACCAATTCGAATAACCGCAACTTCTCGGACAGCACGACTCGCTCGATCATCGATGGTCGAACCTTCAACAGCTCCGACAGTATTTCTCGAAGCAACTTGTCCAGCTCCAATTCATCATCAAACTTCAGCCGAACCACAGAAACATCGAACACTGGTGGCCCTACTTCCTTTACAAACGAAACGAGTAACTCCCTCACCAATTCCAGCAATCAGTCCAATACCAGCGACAATCAGTTCAATAGAACGAATGCCGTAAACCAATCGGACATCACCAATCGTGATATTACGAACTCTCGGTCGAACAGCAACAGCTTCACCAACACACTTGAGAACATTGCCTCCACCTCCCGCGCCGACACCGCGATCTTCTCGACCGACGAATTCCGGCTCATCCTTCGCGCCCTGGAGGAAGAAAGTGACGCGAAACTGATCACCAATCCGAATGTGGTCGCGATCAACGGAAAGCAGGCCCGCGTCGAACTCACTGACTACTACTACAAGTCAGGCCCTACTGAGACGAACGATGGGGTCACCACAACAGGGGAGCCTGTTCCCCTCGAGCCGCGCCCTGGAACCACTCTTGTGGTCACCCCCACCGTGGTCGGCGGACAGTTGATTTCCCTCAATGTCATTCCCCAAGTGAACAGCATTGTTTCCAATCAGATCATCGACGGAAACGAGATTCCGATCGTCCGCCGCCGGGCAACCGATTCCGAAGTGCTCCTTCGTAGCGGATCGACTTTGGCGATTGGTGGATTGATTACGGACGAAAACGTCACGAACTCCAATAAGGTACCGGTCCTCGGAGACATTCCGATTCTAGGACGGCTCTTTTCCTCGGAAACGACGAGCGTGCAGACGACCAACCAGATCATCTTCATTACAGCCAGCCTCCTGAATCCGCAATCCAACACATACATGGACGTCGTTGGGATCGAACGCTTCAACTCCATGGGACTCACCGATCGCGAAGTTCAAGGGGTCGGTGCACGAGAGCTCTCTGCCGAAGAATTGCAACTTCAGCAAGCTGTTCGCAAAGCGAGAAACGAGGCGGCTACCGAAGAGATCATGAAAGCTCTCCGGATGCGGGAAAAAATTGAAGAAACCGAAGAAGCCGTCCTCGACGGATCGGCTGCGGAGGAAGATATCGAAGAGCCCGAGGCGAAAGATGGCGACAATCAACCACGCAAGTATGGCCCCATCAGCCGCAAATAATCTCATGCATCTCAAAGGAGCACATCCATGAAATTTCTCGTTCCCGTTCTTTGCATTTCGCTTTGCGGTGGATTGTCGGCTCAGAATGGAGCGGATGATTTCCGGGCGGAAACCCGCTACTTTTCGGATTCGGGCGGCTCCTACCTCGTGGTTCGGCCAGAGGCCCCCACGGGCTCTTTTGCTGGAAGTCTGGAACTGCGCATCGAAGACGAAACGTTTTTCAATTCGCAACTTTCGGAATTTCAAAAGCGCGAGATTGCCACGATTCACGGTGGAGGGCTGAGTAATTTTGGTCTCCGTTTCTTCACCCAAGAATTGCGCAGCCAAGAAGAGTTTCTGCAGCTCTTGGAAGAATTCAAATTGAAGGTCGCTGCATTCCGGCGAAATCGATCCGAGATCGAAAAACTTGACGAAAAATGGATAGGCCAAGGCGAGGCCGCGCTCAGTCAGTCCCGAGAGATCACGACCATACAAACCGACTTCATTGATCGTCCATCGGTTGTCACCCTGAATTGGGATATGCAGGCCAACCGCATTTGGTTGAGCTTGGATGATTTCATCAACATCGACAGCTCACTCGCCGAACCGCTCTCGCGTCTAATCGAGAGGATTCCGATGTATTCCCGCAAACGGCAGGAATACAAAAATGAAATCGAAGCCAAGAACGAGTGGATTAATCAAACTCTTTCCCTCCCGAAGGACGCCCAAGACGGACTGAAGGCCGATGACATCGATACCCCGACCGTGATTTCCGAGGAGCAGGAAAAGAAAGACGAAGGGAAGACCCAAGACTGAGCTGGCTCGGGTTTTTGGAAAATAACGAACTCAACCGACTCGCCGGAGAGCATTGAAGGCGAAACCAGGAACCCGCAACACTCAGGTCATGCGAAAACGGATAGGCTCATTCCCGGTCCACATGAGTCGTTCGGTCGCAAGCACGGAAACGAATAGCGGAATCCGAAACGAGATAGCCAGACAGTAGTTTCCTCTGCTTTCCAGATATCGATGGAGATGCTCCGAGGGATCCCACAACTCCAGTCACGTGAGGACGGAAAGTTCTCCCCCTACTCTATTCCACTACTCGCACTCTGAGGAACATAGTTGAAGCTCCTGATGGAATCGAGAAATCGACTTGAACGGAATTTCCGTCCACCGATTCGGCCAAACCATCCGCATTATCCCAAGCACCCGAAACCGGGTCGTAGCTGCGAATGGTGTCCCAAGAAACCATATCGCTGGATTCCTGAATTTGAATGGACACATCGGAAGTAAGTCGACGTTTGAAGCATAGCATAATTTCACCTCCAGAGTTCACCATCTGGACCAGAGAACCCGATTCTGGATTCACTGGATCTCCGAGCAGAGCGTATTCCAGCGCCACCGAATACCCATCGCCATCCGGATCGTCAGAACCAGTTACCGGTCCGACGGTTAGCGCCGAGAAATCATAGGAATCGATCCATTCGCTCAAGGTAATTGCCGCGACTTCCGGCAGGGAAATCAGAATGGTTCCGTTCTCGCCCACGGCTACAAATCGATCGCCTCCGAAAATCACCTCGTTCAGAGTATTTATTCCGAGACTGATTTCCCGAATCCAACGGCTTGAACTGTCAGCTGGATTGATGGGTTCCAGAATCGCTTCCTTGGTCGCAGTGAGTACAGAGCCATTCGAGCCGACAACCTTGAATGTTGAGTTTCCAAAGGTAATCGACGAAAGAGTCGGGGAATCGGGGAGGACCGATGATGGAATCTCTTTCTGGAACCAAGTAACCCCACCATCCTGAGAATAGAGATAATCGCCATAATTAGTGATTGCGACGAAGAGACCATCACCATAGGCCACGCTTTTCATCGAATAGGATAAAGTTCCCGTAGTTCGTCTTGTCCAATTCGTCCCAGTGTTAGAAGTCAAGACGGTCCCGGAAAACCCAACCGCAACAAACAACGGATTACCACTCGTATTTTCTCCCAAAACCAGATCTGTGAGCGGGTTGGTGGTCGGTAGTGAGCGACGAGTCCAATTAACCCCATTGGCAGACGTATGGTAGTTCCCCGAGGCCCCAGTTTCTATGGCCACGAAGAGACCCATACCATACTCGACGGCACCCAAGACGTTAATCGTTGATGCACTGGTTGAGTTCCAACTCACCCCATTATCTGTTGAATATTGCACGGCTCCATTGAAACCGACTGCAACGAACTTCTCCGCACCATAGGTAACATCATAGAAAATCGGGCTATTCGGCGCTGGCACCATCGCCTCCCAATTAGAAGGATCAGTAGAAGCTTCAACCGTCCTCGCGATACTTCCCCCTAATGCCACCGCGACAAACTGCCCGTCACCGTAAGCAGCTCCATAGAAGTTATCGGTCGTATTGACTGGGCCGCGACCGAAGTTTGAAACAGTAAAGGATTGCTCAACCGGATCGGCGGCGAAGACATTCACATTTCCACCCTGAGTCGCTTGGACCTTGACGGTCCCGGATGTACCATTGAGCGTCAGCGTGCTTCCTGAAATGGACGCAATATCTGCACCCTCGACCACCGTGAATGAAATAGGATAGTCCGCCGAAGATGCGGGCGAATCGTTGTCACCAATATAAGTCCGAGCCACCAGCGGTATTGAGATAACACTTCCCTCAAACTGGTTGTCAATCTCCTCAAACTCTAAGGTCTGGCTCGCTTTTGAAACCGGAACACTCAGCTCTCCGGTCGCGGGTCCATAATCCCCATTTGGTTCGGCTTCGGCGGTGATTATGATGGTCCCTGAGGAAAGGATGGTCACCGTATTTCCATCGAGGCTCGCGACGGTACTATCCGCAAGAGAGAAGGTCACTTCGCCTCCACCGTCCGCCGAGGCGTTTAGGACAAACGGCGGATCTCCGAAGGTCTTTGATCCTGGGTCCGAGAAAGTAATGTTCTGCCTGTATCGGGAAATGTAGAACGATTGGCGTACCGGTTCTGCCGTCACACCGGAACTCGGGAGAGCATAAGCCTCGAGAATCACTTCACCCTGGGAACCAATCGATCCTTCGATCGAAACCTCATGGACATAGGTTTCATTCCCATTTCCATCGCTTTGGTAGTAATTCCGCAAAGAGATCAAACTAGCGCCCTGGATAACTTGGATTCCCACATCTTCACCATCGGAGGTTGCTGCCTGAATGAAGAAATTTTCATCGCTGAGAAGCTTGTCCGGTATCGCGTTGAAGACGATTTCCGTTTCCTCGGCGGTGATGGAGTAAGTTACGGTTTCGGAGAGCGGCGAATAAGTCGCATCTCCAGAGTTGTAGAGCCGGACCACGACGTCACTTCCAACGGCCCCTGGATTCAGGGTCATTGAGGTTCCGGAAATCGTCGCGTCTCCACTGACGATTTCGAATTGAACCCCCAATCCCGTCGGATCACTGGTCGTCGCATCAATGGAAGTCGCGGACAATCCGATCGGAGACGACGAATAAGAAAGACCTCCTTCAGCAGGGAACAAGTTGGTGTAAGTTTGCGTCTCACCCACTACCGTAAACGACTGGTCGATCCCCGGCACGGCGAGGTATTCCTCATCCACAGGAAGCGAGGCCCGCACAACATATTCGCCGGGATATCCAGAGACTTCGAGCGTCGCGGTGGTAGAGCCGTCTCCCTGCAAGGTGCGATCGGTGATCGTTCCGGAACCCGAAACCAGGTTGAATTCGACGAGCTGGTCGGTTGGCGTTCCACCGGCTAGAGCCGTTGCCGTGAGGGTCGTAGTCAAACCACCCGACGGCGAGGATACCGCGGGAAAATCAAGGGTTCTCTCGATCTTGTTCGGGTTCGACAATCCCGAGGACAAGATGGTTCCTCCTTCACCCACGATGACAAAGATGGAGTCCCGGTAGGTAATGTCATGAAGATTCTGAGTAGTTCCGCTTTCACGAAGAATCCAAGTCTGACCGTTGTCGCTGCTGGTGTAAATTACACCGCCATCGCCAACGGTAATAAATCGCCCGCTTCCGTAGGTAGCGGCTTGGAAAGTAACCGGAGCCGGTGACGGCCGAACACTCCAACTATCTCCGCCATTGGCTGAATAGAGAATTCGTCCTTCATTTCCGACCGCGAGAAGCCCTCCGGACGAGTCGACTGCCACAGCATTCAAAGACATCGTTTCGCTTGCGAATGATGATACATTCCACGTGTCGCCAAAACTCTCACTGGACACGACCGAATTGCCACCCACTGCGACAAGAGTTCCGTCCGTGTAGATGATGTCTTCAAGATCGATTGTTACTCCGCTGTCGAGCGCAGTCCATTCGTCTCCGTTCAAGGATTTCCAAATGGCTCCGCCATCTCCGACGGCGAAGAATTCGCCCGCGGCATATACAATGCGATTCAAACTCGGCAAACCGGAATCCGGTAAGAGAAACCAATCTACACCGTTTTCCGAATACATGGGGATTCCCCCTTCACCCACAGCGAGATAGATGTCCGGGACACCGCCAAAAGCCAGATCCCTAAGTTGTCCGGAACCATTGGCTTGAAGAGCCCAATTTTGACCGTCGGAAGAGGAAACGACCGTTTCCGCATCACCGACGGCGTAGAAACGGGATCCGGCGAAAGCGACTCCATAGAAATCGTTTGCGGATCCGGAGGTGCGGGTTTGCCAGACATCTCCGGTCTCCGCAGATTCTACATTGATCTCATCCTCCACCGGAGGGGCTGCTTCGTAATCATCGTCACCGGATTGAGTGGCTTGGACCGTAACCGTCCCGCTCCCGTTAAAGGAAAGCTGATCCCCGCCAGTGATCGAAGCCGGGCCACTAATCACGGAGAAAGTGACCTCGAGACCACTCGTCGCCGTTGCGGTGAGTGTCAAGGGAGGGTCCGCCTCGCCCGCTGACTCAGGCAATTCGAAATCAATCGTCTGGGAGGCCTTGGCTGCCGTGAAGGAGCGAACGGCTTCGGAGGCCGCTGCAAAGGTATCGTCACCTGATTGGTTTGCAGTGAGAGTTACGGAACCGGCTCCCGTGAGAGTCACGGTCGCGGTACCGTCTGTTTGATCAGAGATGATGGCAGGACCGGATTCGACGGCGATGAAGGGAACGAGACTCGAGGAGCTCTCGGCGGTCACCGTGAACGCACTCTGCCCGAAGGTCTTCGCCGAGATCGATCCCGGTGCCGCCGACGCCGGCTCTCCAAAGAAGTCGATCGTCTGAGCGGAAAGGAGTACCTCAAAGGAGACCTCTACTGGGGTCGCCGCGTCGTAGCGAACACTCCCCGACTGAGTGGCGCGAACGACCACTGTGCCGGAAACTCCATCGAGAACAATTTCGTCTCCGGAGAGTGTGGCCGGGCCACTCACGATCTCGAGAGTCACCGGCAAGCCGCTCGTCGCGATGACCTGAGGTTCAAAGGCGGGATCCGAAACGATCTTATCGCCGATCGGTAAGAAGATGATCTCCTGAGACTCCCGCTGTTCAATGCGACCCGAAGTTACAATTGTTTGGAAATCTCCGACCAAGGTAAAGACGCCGTTGAAGAAAGCTGCATCGTTGAGCTGATAGTCGGTGCCAACCGGACGGCTATACCAATCCGACGAGTTATTGGAGGAGAGAACGACCCCATCGGCTCCGGTGGTGATGAAGTTATTTTGCCCGAACGATACCGTCCTGAGATCTGCGGAAGTGCCCGATGCGCGTGCAGTCCAGGAAACCCCTTCATCCACCGAAACGTAAATCGCTCCCGATTCTCCGGCGGCTGTCCAATATCCGCCCGCCGTCAGGTCGCCGTAACCGATTGCCCAAAGATCTTCGCTGATTCCCGAAGTTTGCGCCGTCCAAGTTTTCCCATCCGGACTGGTAAGAACGACACCTTGGTCGCCCACGGCCATGAATTGAGCGTCCGCAAAGAAGATTGAATTCAGATCCGCGACCACCCCATCAGCATCTTCGACCGTCCAAACGGAGGCTCCGGCGTTGAAGAGGATCGTCGCTTCATCCCCAACGGCGACCAAATTTCCGTTCCCGGATGCAATGCCATTCAGTTGTTTCAGAAGGGGTGGTTCTGCGGATTGCCACACATCGCCATCCTCCGACAGGAGAATCGTCCCAAAGCTACCGACCGCCGCGAAACCGTTGTCATAAGTCGTCACCGCGTTCAGATCAACCTGCCCGGGCAGTTCCGGTATCTCACTCGGCGTCACCCAACGGATTGAATCGTCACTGCGTAAGATCGTACTCGCACCCCCGACGGCGACATACTGGCCCAAAGAATCCACCGCGACTCCGTTCAAGGGCTGGAGATTTTCCGTAGTGCGAAGCACCCAATATTCCGCATCGTCCGAATAGAGAATCCGCCCGTCGTCTCCGACCGCAACGTAACTTTGGTTTCCGAACGCCAGGCCATTGAGAGTTTCGGTGATTCCGGGAAAACTGAGAAAACTCGGATCGATTCCTGAAATCGCACCATTTTCACCGGCATAGACGAATCCTCCGAATCCATTTCCTTCGGAATAGAGAGAGGCATAGGTGGTGAAACCGCCGACGGACCACGAACCCCATCCATCGGCGAGAAGATCGTAGACCACCCGCCCAGTTCCAAAGGCGCGGACCACATCATCTCCCGCAGATACGGTGAGGAGGTCTGCGGAGAAATAAACACCGGGCTCAACCTCCGGACTGATCTGCCTCGTCCAGGTCTGCCCGTCGGTCGAGAAGAACCACTGCGACATCAATTCCGGACCGTCTGGAAGTTCAAAGTTGGCGGCTTCTCCAACCGCGACCCAGAGCTCATATTCCGGATAGTAGACTGAATCCCACAAAGTCGCAGAGCCATTTACTCCATTGACTGATCCTCCGTCCCAACCGACTCCATCCGTAGAGTAAAAGATGCTTGAGGCTTCTCCCGTGACCACAAACAGGCCGTCTCCGAACGAAACACTGTTCACGGGAATCGTCCACGTTGTAACGACAGTCCAATTCTCTGTATCTGTGGAACTAATCAATTTCTGCCCACCTACGGCGAGGTAAAGACCGTTCCCGTAAGCGACTCCCAACAGATTTTGAGTCAGGGGCGTTCCATTCGTTTCCTGAACCGCTCGTTCCTCCCAGTTCTGGCCGTCTTCGGAGACAAGGATTTGACCCGCGTCGCCAACGGCAACGAAACCGTTATTTCCGTAGACCACATCGTTGATGTTGTCCCCCGCTTCACCGGAGTAGCGGAAAGTCCACTCTTCGAGTCCGGTCGAGCCGGCAGTCGGCGTGGTTAGGATTCCCCCAAAGTCGGTGACCGCGACAAAGTTATCGCCGACTACGGTAGCTCCGTAAATCGTATTCTGAGTCGCTGCGACCTGAGATTCCCAACTGCCACTGTTGTCGGAGACGAGAAGAGCGAATCCCGTTCCGAACGCATAGAAAGTATCGTCGAAATACAAAGCCGCGAAAAGATCTCGGGTAACCGTAGAGATGTGGCTCGTCCACGTCGTTCCGTTGGGCGAAGTCAAAATACTCCCGTTCTCGCCGACGGCCAGAAATTCCGAGTCTGAAACGGCTACGGCGTAAAGGTCTTCATCAACATTCGCAGACCCCTGAGACCAATCCTCGCCATCAAACGAGTAAGCGATTCTTCCCTGATCGCCAACCGCTACGAATTTTCCAGACCTACTGGAGACACCATTGAGATCAATACTCCCACCCGTGTGCTGTTCCCACACGTCCGCGTCACCTGAAGAAAGTGTCGTCAGCCCATCCCCGACCGCTACGTAGACAGACGTGGTCTCATCGTAATGGACGGCATTCAAGTCGCCGGAAAAAGTTCCTCCAAAAATTCCGTTAATACTAGAGGCCAAGTTCCAAGTGGTTCCGTCGGTTGAATAGTAAATCGAACCACTGGTTCCGACGACGACAAAGTTTCCACCCCCGAAAGTCACGCCCCGGAGGTCTTCGGCTGAAATCGGACTCAGTTGGATCCAAGTCGCGCCCTCGTTGCTAGAACGATAGACCTCGCCATCATCCCCGACCGCGACGGAGATGGTGCCATCGGAGGCGACAGATCGAAAGGAAAACGGGGTGGTCGAATCACGGAGAGTCCAGTCGAATCCGCTTCCGGACGATGCAATGGATTCGTTCTGCCCCACTGCCAAGAGGAGGCCATCGATAAACGCCATCCCTTGGACATCGAAGCGAAACGGAGTGACCGATTCAACCCATCGGTCGCCGTTGTCGCGGTTCGAACGGATGACTCTCCCGTTTTCCCCGGCGGCGACGAGATAACGGTCATTGAATTGAATCGAATCCAAATCGTAGTTGGCACCCGTGTTGACGGTGGTCCAAATCGAAGTGGAATTCACTCCAGTGCGGATTACCGTTCCCCCGTCGCCGACAATGTAGGTAATGCCTTCCGGGGTCGTCAGTCCGTCACGGTAATCCCCACTGAATCCGGCAGCATTCAAGCTCCAGGAACCTGGATTCCCGACAAACCAACTTCCCGATTGCCCGACGACCTGCCACGCCCCAATGCCATCGGAGTAGAAAACCCCATTCGGGACGATCGGATAGGCAGGATAGCTCATGTCCTGGACCCATGCCAACCCGTCGGAAGATCGATAGAGAACGGACTGGCCCCCTGAGCCTGTTCCTACAGTAACGAATTCATTCGTATCGTCGGAGTATGCGACCGCGCGCAAATTCACCCCGGCAGCAATCCCACTGTTGCCATCGACCCAAGTCGATCCATCCAACGACATAAAGACCGCTGCATCGCTTCCGACCGCCACGTAGCGATTACTCCCATAAGCGACCCCTAGCAGGTCACTGCTGACGCCCAAGGCAGGCTCCGTCCATGTGGAAGAGTCGGTCGGGTCGCTTCCTTCAATAAGGAGGGCTCCAGCACCTACGGCGACAAACTGGGTTCCCGCATCGTTCGCAACAACATCGTAAAGATAATCCGTGAGCGACAACTGGGGTTCCCGCCAAGTCCAAAGATCGAGAAAACCCGGCCCGCCAGCCGGTTCCTTGCCTCCGACAACGAGGGTTTTGTTCACAAAAGTTGCGGCGACGAGATCCGCTTCGGGATCGCCAGCATCGTAGCTTGTTTGGTCGGCGAAAGCCTGAAGCTGAATGCCTCCAGCACCATACACATTCACCTCACCGGTATCCCCGTCCACTTCACCCGGACCATCAATAATCCTAAATCCCCGTGCCTGGCCCACATCCGGGTCCACCTCTACGGTCACGGGAAATGAAGGATCTCCCAAATCGACCGCTGGAAGATCGACAAAAGAAACCTCCTGTGTGCGGCGGACGGTAAAGGTCCGAGTTTCAGTATCCACCACGGATCCCTCAACGGTGAGGGTGGCGAGAAGAGTCACCTGAGCGGAATCGTCTTCACTCACCGAAATGGTCACCTCATTCTCGAGCAACCCAATGGGAACCACCGGCTGCCCACCCCGAGTCGAGGGTAAGACGGAATCGATGGTGTAGGATACCTCCCCTTCGGATGCAGCAGAGGTAATTTCAAAAGAATCGTCACCAATGACCCGATCAGCGATCGAACCCGAGCCTCCGGAGCCCTCTTCTCCGAAAAAGGTGATCTCCTGCCCTTGAAGGGCCGCCGTCCCGACGATCGTGAAGAAAAACAAAACAAGCAGTGAACGCCAGCGGCAGAAACAGGGGGGATTGATCATAATTTTCCTTAAGTCGCCCATCTAGAAGGAATTAAAGGCTCTAATTTCTTGCGAATCATACAACCCTCAAGCTCTGCTTCAAGCCAACAAAGGAGCACCGCGGGCGTTGACTCAAATTTTACATATACGGGTCAATTTCCTCTAACGCGGAGCTAGTCTCTCGCATTCACAAATCCCATTACCCTTCAATTTGCGAACGGCATCCTTTTTGGACATTGACCGAATTTTAGAGCAACCATACCATTTCGGCTCAGTGACGCAAGCTCCGCCCCCTTCGCCTGAAAGAAATCTCATTCCGGAACCGGATCGTCTGGATTCTGGACTCAAGGACTTTCTCCGACTCTCTGGAGGGAATATCCTTTACTGCCTAAGTGCGCTTTCGGTCCTTTACGGGATCGCTGAGATCCTCGGCCCTCAACTGTTGAAGTCGACGGACTCCACTTCCGGTTTTCTGTGTGTCGGCGCGCTCAACGCCTACGAGCTGTCCGTGCTCGGGATCTTGATCTTCATCGTGGTGGTGCATCGGGTCATGGACGATGCCGTGACCTTGGTGTTGTTGATTCCTCCTTTTTTGGTGGGTAGCGCCGTAGCATTGGTGACAATCGCCTACAACAATCCTGAGCTGGCGCTTTCGATCGGGGCCGTCTGCGCGGCCGTCGGAATTGGGAAGATCGAAGCTCTCCGCCGTTGGATCGGTCTGAGGGTGAATTGGATCGCCTTCATCGGACTCGGCCTGGTCGTGGTCTGGAACTTTCTCACTGGAGTCCTTCTAGTCAAAGCTTCAGTTTCCGACAACGCACCCGATCTGGACACCCGCGGCTGGTGGCTCGCTTGCCTTCTCTTTCTCCTCCTTTCCGGCTTACTGGTCTTGAGCCAAATGATCCTGGCGGCTGATAAAGAAACAGACCCACGCACGCCCTTTCTCCGGCGCGCGTCTATGTTTCAATGCTTCTCCCTACTCCTTTTCAGCGCACTGGGAATTCACCTTTATGCGCTGAGTTATATTTTCCACGTTCCGACCTCTCCAGGCGATTTCCTCCTCTTCGCGACACTATGCACCCTAATGCTCGTGGAAGTCATTTTCCAATCCACGGAGGATAACGGCGACGCGGCTGCGATCATTGCGGCGTTTCCGCTTTCGCTGGCAGTCGTCGGAGTTTTCAGCGGAGTCTTCTCTGCCCCGCGAGCACTCAATTTGGAAATTCTCGGTCATCCCCTGAGCTCGGCCATTTTGGGGAGCGTGGGGATGGTGTGGTTCGCCCTGAGAACCAGAAGTCAGGTGAGCGGATGGGTGGCCGGCGCGTATCTGCTCGGGGTGATATTTTTTATGGGCTACTCCCCCGGAAACCTGTCATCGCTTAACTGGATCTCGTCGGGAACCACACTCGTTATCGCTCTCTTCGTCGGAGGGCTCGTTTTCAAAAAGTCATCCCTGTGTCTCGTCGCCGTTGGGTTGGCGGCCGTCGGATCGACCGAGTTTCCCGCGTACCGGGACTTCTGGGCGCAACTGGACGTAGGAGCGGGCACCGGAATACTCTGGATTCTCGGACTCGGCTTTGTCTCCATCGCCCTCTGGTTCCGAGAGGACGACCTTCTCCCCCTCGGAGTCATCAGCGTCGTCATTCTGGTTTTCGCCGCGTTCACCACCTTCGAGCCGGTCCTACAGCCACGCGACTGGGTATCCATCGCTCTCCTAATCGGAGTCGGACTCGTCCTTTACATGCGCTTCCATCACTTGGCTCTCCCAGTGATTCTCCTGATCCCGATTCTGGAAAGGCTCTGGAAAGCTGTCGACTCACTTGGAAACTGGTGGTTTGTCATCCTCGGATTTGGCCTTCTCGTCTCCGGAGGCTGGTTTAGCAGCATCAAAGGTCGCCAGGCAAAGGCGGAAGAATTGCAAGATGAAGGCTGAGAAGCTCAGACCGGTATGGTGAAAAGAAAGGAGAAATGGGAGGTGGCGCAGCTGAACCAGAAGATTAGGCCACGCACCGATTTTCTTTCGGCCCTCAGTTATCGAAGAATATGATGCCCGCTTTCCTCGTCGTTCTCACATTTTCGGTAACCACAGCCCTCAATGTTATCTATTGGTATCATGGCGACGAACCGAATCCTTACTGGGAGAGTATTCTATTCTGCGTTTTAGCAGCCGTATGGGTAAAACTGGACTCGGAGCGGAGAAAAATTCATTTCCCGACGGACTGGGTTTTGTTTTTCGGTGCAATCTACTTCCCCATCTACGTTTTTTATACCCGAGGCTGGAAAGGCGTATACACAATCCTGAGTCTCATCGGACTTTTTACCTGCTTCTCCATGCTCGAATACGGAATTGAGTCATTGATCTATATCTTTGTCTTCGATGGGGATATCTCGGAACTCTATCCATAGGGAACCATTGTTTTTGTTATTCGGTTCCTGGTTTTCATTTTCCTAATTTTCCGCGCCTCTGAATCGAGAGAAAAACCAGTCGAGCTGGTAACCGCTGATGACCCCTTATTTCGTCCAGTGCGGGGAGTCTTGGAACGAAATGATCTGATTGTTCTCGGTGTTTCGGGAGCGCAGCGCTTCAGCCTGCGGGCGGAACCCGAAGAATGTACCGAAAACGCGGGCTGAAGCACCGCGCTCCCTGAACCTCTGCGTGCTCTTCTCACAAAATGGCTGCAATTGCCAGGTGAAGTCCACGCACTTCTAATTGCACCTCTTATTTCCGCTTATGGGAAAAATCCTAGGTTATTGACCATAAATGGAGCATCCGATAATGAAACCTCTGCGCATTCTAGACTGAAACCTGCCTCTCCGTATCGATAATGAAATACTACCCTCCCGTCCTTGTCGTCCTGCGGCTCGCTGCAGTGGTTATCATCCTTTTCTATCTCTACCGGCTCTTTGACACTTGGCTGACCCTCTCCCCTGGAGTCGGAGCCGTCAGATCTGATATAGGTAGTTTGGTCCGTTTTCAACGGGATCAAACCATGATGAAGAGTCTGATCACCGCTGTTGCGGGGGCGGTTCTATATGGAGTCGCGCCTTACCTCGCACGTCTTATCGTCTTGGGGGCAGAAACAAATCGATCTGAAGACGCGAATCGTTGAGATCGGCAGAAAAAAGAATTCGCTCGGATTAACTGACATCTGCAGTCGCAGGATTTCTGAGGGGCTACCGTCGGGCGCTGAAGCGACCCGACCACGATTTTCGGGGATGCGCCGTTGGCAACGCTTTCGGATTATCTATTAAAAACCGTGTAATTCTCAGGTCTCGAGCGGCGCTCTCACACCTTTTGCGGATTCTGCGCCTATTCGCAGCCGACGGTTCTTTCTTCGGGACGAACTGCCCGGTAGCGAGCTTCGCCTACCAGGTGAGATATCCCTGAAAACCTTTAACGGCCCAGACAGAGAAGTTTGAAACCCCGTGAGCGATGAAGCAGGGCAGAAGAGAGTGGCTTCGATTGCCGAAGGAGAAGCGCACGGCGTAAAACCAGAGGCTGTTCACGAGGACGAAAACGGTGCTGAAGACGCCTTTAGTGGTCCACTCAATCGAGAGGGTGCCGTCTTCCCACGACCAGAGGTAGGGATGAATCAGGGCAAAGAGGAGGGAAAAGCCGACAACACTCCCGACGAGCCAAGCCTTTCCTTTGTGGTCTACGACAAGATATCCACGGAAAACAATCTCTTCAATGATGGCGGCGGCGAGGATAGGAATGACGGCGATGGCCGCCATCTCGGTCTGCTCCGCGGTGAGGCCGAGGGCCGATTCGCCCCAGGTTTCCAGTAGCGTAAGAACGAGTCCACCGATGCCGGCGATGATAAGAGTGCGAACTGGCGCGGTACTCGCTCCGGGAAATCCTCCCGTTCGTCCACTGCGACAATCCGAAATCCAAAACCACAGAACGACAAATGCGATTCCACCGTAAATGAGACCACTCATCCACCCATCCGACTGGAGAAAATTCATGCCCGGAGTCAAAAAGCCCCTTTTGCAGAAGGGAAGACTTTTCGGCTCTGAGTGCGCTTTGGATTTGCCAGTCTGGCTCCGAGGTCCATTCTCAAAGATGACGAACCCCATGTTCCAAGTAAATTTCAGCGAACAGAGCATCCGCCAACTGGACGAACTCGATAAGTTCATCCAGATGGGCCTGGTTGAACAGATCAGCTCCCTAACGGCAGAAAGACTCAAACAACTCGACGAGACTCTCGGGCGATTCCATCGAAACGGCCGGACACTCTACCGGCTGCGTGCGGGCGAGTACCGCCTCTATTTCGAGCGCCAGGAAGGCATGCTCTTCTGCCACTATGTCCTCCACAAGAATACCCTGACCGATTTTATCTACCGGTTTAAGCTCCCGATCTCGGAGGAACAGATGCTCGAACAGCACGATTCCTTCTGGAAATATCTCGAGACCCTGAAGAAGTGATCCCTGTTGTGAATAACCTCGGAATAACCTTGTTCAGAAAACCGGAAGCGGTCCCGACAACTTTCTTTTCTTCCCATTCGGTCCGGTTCGTTCGCGCTGGAATCGCCAACTTCTTCCGACCTCTGATCCAGTCGAAATTTTTTCCTGTCAACGACTTGGAGACTTGTTCACGCTCTTCCCAGACCATAATAAGAAGAATAGAGAACTATTTATTTTCTTCCTATTATTCCCCTGATTCGTTTTCTTCCGTTCTTTCAACACCAGCCAGCACATGAAATTTAAAGTAAACCGAGACCACTTCAGCAATGGATTGAATCAGGTGCTTAACGTAGTCAGCACCCGCCCCACCATGCCGATCCTGAGGAACGTTCTGGTGGAGGCATCGAACGGCGTCGTGACCTTCAAGACGACCAATCTCGATCTGGCCATCCGCTGCTCGATCAAAGCCGAGGTGGAGGAAGAAGGCGGTCTGACCCTTCCGGTGCGGAAGCTCTCGTCGATCGTCCGCGAATTGCCGAATTTGGAAGTTTTCGTGGAAACGGACTCCAAGCCATCCGCCAAAATCAAGAGCGGCGGATCGAAATATCAGATCGTCGGCATTGCTGCGGACGAGTTCCCTCCCCTGCCGACTTTCGACGACCAGCACGAGTTCACCCTCCCGCAGGAGGACGTCTCCTCGATGCTGCGGAGTGTTTCCTACGCCCAGTCCACGGACGAGACCCGCTACATCCTGAACGGGGTGTTCTTCAATTTTGCCGACGACAAGCTGACGATGGTGGCCACGGATGGTCGCCGTTTGGCAATGGTCGGTTTCGACGTTCCGGTCGACGACGGTCAGGCGGGGCATCTCATTCTCCCAGCGAAAACGGTAGCCGAGCTCGAGCGTTTGCTGGGTCAGGGGGACTCGGTCAAAATCTCCTTCAACGATCGTCAGGTCGCTTTCGAAGTGGAGTTGAGCGATTCCTCGAAGGAGAGCGGCTTGGTGGAAAATCTTTATCTCGTCTCGAAGACGGTCGAAGGACGTTACCCGGACTACCAGCAGGTGATTCCGAAGGAAACGGAGCATCGGGTCCGGATTGAACGGGAACTCTTGCAGGAATGCGTTCACCGTGCGGCTCTCGTCATCAGCGAAAAGAGCAACTCGGTGAAGTTGAAGATTTCGGAGAACCTCTTGGAAATCAGCGGACGCAGTGCGGAATACGGGGAATCCCACGAGTCGATGGCGATCAAGTATGACGGGCCGGAAGTGCAAATCGCCTTCAACCCGCAGTTCCTTCTCGATCCCCTCAAAGCGGTTCATCAAGACGAGGTTTACCTCGAATTCAAGGACGAGCTGAGCCCGGGTGTCTTCAAGACACTGGAGAATTTCCTCTGCGTGGTGATGCCGTTGCGCCTGAATTGATTCACCTCTGCGAACAGATTGGGTCGGCTGGCTTCCACACAAGCCAGAGGCGGTCGGAGAATGAGTAACCTGATCGCCGGATATTTGGTGATGGGGTTGGCTGCGATGCTGTTCCTCATCTCCTTTCGGATCCGCAAATCGCCGACCTTTCCGCTGGTTCTTCTGAACCGTTGGCTGCGTTGGGTTCTTTTCGGTCTGGGCATGGCCTATGTCCTCCGGGAATGGGGAGTGAGCGGGCGACCATTCTGGTCGTTGGCTCCAACGTTCATGCTCCTGTGGATCCTCGTTGAGAGCATCTACGCGTGGTTGGCAGTGCGGGCGTTGAGCCTGAGTAATCTGCCGGTCTTCCCCTCGTACCGAGCTGCCTCGGGAGATGTGAACTGGCCGGTGGAGGACAGCTATCTCAAGGTGAAGGAGGAGATTCGCAGTGAAGGGTTTACCCTGCAGGAAAAGCTGAGTGCAAAGCTCGGCGAACACATGACTCTCCAGTCGCTTCTCTACACCGATGAGTCCAAGCAGATCCGTCTCCAGGTGATTTTTGCGCCGCGCTCCACCGGGCGACCCGCGTTGTTTTTCATCTTCACCAGCAAGGTGGGCGAACAGCGCTGGGCCACTGACAACGTCTGGCTGCCCTTTGGCGGGGTTTTCCCGGCTCATTGGTCCGTGGACCGCCGTCCCTTCATTAGCTCGCCGAGAACGCTGCTTCAGAGGCATCGGAGGAAGTTGTCGAAAAGCGGCGTCGAGCCGGAACTTTTCGAGGAGGATTTGGTCGATGAGTTGAACGACGAGCAGGAGGTGCTGGACCGGGTGAGCACGGAGCATGGAATCTTGGTGCCCCGGGGCCAACGGCCGGAGTTTGGGAAGTTGACCGGAGACGGCCGTTACCGTGTCTGGAAGCAGATCCTGCTCCTCAACTATTTTGGAAAAGCCGGCCGGAAGGATGTCAGATGAGGGAAGAAGAATGGCTAGATGAGAAGATCCGGGCCTGCCCGATCTATGAACCGGGTCTTCCGATCGAAACGGTAGCACGAAATCTTGGTCTCGATCCGGCCAAAATCGTCAAGCTCGCTTCGAATGAAAACCCATTGGGGCCCTCACCCCGAGCGGTCGAGGCGGTTTCGAGATGTTTACAGAGCCTCCATGATTATCCGGATGGCGGGACTTTCCGTTTTCGGGAGAAATTGTCGCAAAAGCTAGGCTTGGATCCGTCCCAGATTTTGCCGGGCAATGGTTCCAATGAAATTTTGGAGATGCTGGCTACGGCTTATCTCAAGCCCGGGCAGAATGCGGTTTTCGGACAATACGGATTTGTCGTCTATCGTCTTGCGACTCTTCACGCAAAAGCGGAAATGCGTCCGGCGGCGATGCCCGATTTGGTGCACGACCTCGACAAGATGCGGGAGCTGATTGATGAGGATACGCGGTTGGTCTTCCTCGCGAACCCAAATAACCCGACGGGTGATTTTCTTGAGCCCGAGAAAATCATCTCCTTTGTCAAGAGCCTCCCGGAGCAGGTTCTTTTCTGTCTCGATGAGGCCTATGTCGATTATTCGGAGGATCCGGTTGATCTTCGTCCTTTGATCCGGGAAGGCCGACGAGTGATCTGCATGAGAACTTTCTCGAAGATTCACGGGCTGGCTGGGTTGCGGATCGGCTATGCCTATTCCACCCCCGAGGTGATTGCGAATCTGCAACGAGTGCGCCAGCCGTTTAATGTGAGTTCGGCGGCCCAAGCTGGTGCTTTGGGCGCACTGGATGATGAAGAGCATCAAATCAAAACCCGTAAGCTCAATCGGGAATCTTTGGATTATCTGGAAGGCGCCTTGCAATCTCTTGGCGTGCCGGTTCGAAGAACTCAGGCCAACTTTGTCCTGATCGAAGTTCCCTCCGGAAAGGATTGTTTTGATTCGTTGCTTCGGGAGGGAGTGATTGTCCGTCCTCTCGGTGGCTACGGTTTGCCCAAACATATTCGGGTTTCGACGGGGACTATGGAACAGAACCAGCTGTTCATGGAGGTATTTAGCCGTTGGTTTCATAATCTCAAATGATGATCAGTCTGATTACACTTTTCGTTCTGCTGGTCGTTTATTCGCTTTTTGTGACCGTGGAATTTTCACTGGTGCGTATCCGGTATTCCCACATCACACCGGAGGTCTACGATCGTCTCATCCGGCCGCGGATGATCCGGTGGTTGGTCCAAGACCCGGATCGGACGGCGAGGGCCCTTCGTTTTGGCCGAGTCTTGCTCATTCTCTTTTGGAGTGGTGCCTTTTTCACCCTCTCCCATCCCCTCTGGCGTTCCCTGTTATCTTCTCTGGGGCCATTTATTTCCGGGGCTGTTTTTCTCCTCTACTGCTTTGTCTCGGCCTCGATCTTTTATGTTCTGGCCGAACTTCTACCACGTGCTCTGGCCATTCGGGCGCCGGAAAAGATTTTGCGCAGGGTTGGGAGTCTGGTCGCGGTATGTTTGGTGACGCTGATACCGAATCTCTGGCTCATCGGACGCATTAAGGAAAAGGTCTATCAGGTGCTCCGGCTGGATCTGGACAATGACCTCAATCCTCTCGATATCGAGGTCCAGTTGCGGGCCATGGGCGAAGATCATGTGGTTTTGTCTCCGGTGGTGCGCAAAATTATCGATAAAGCGATCCAGATGCCGGAACTGGATGTTTCGGATATCCTGCTTCCCCGGAATCAGGTCAACTGGATCGACCTCCATGAGGACCCGAAGAAGAGTCTAGCCTTGGCGCGGAAGATGGGACACACGCGTTTCCCCCTTTGCGAGGGAGATCTCGACCGTTGCCTGGGAATTATTCACATCAAAGACATTTTTCGGGATCCGGCGACCGATGAACAAATCGATTTCCGGAAGTTGCGACGTCCCATCGCCACCTTGAATCTGGAAGACAAGCTCATGGAAGCCTTACAGCGTTTGCTGGGGTTGAAGGTGCACATGGCCTTGGTTCTGGACGAGTTTGGGGGTGCCGTCGGTGTCGTTACTTTAGAGCGTATTCTTGAAGAGCTGGTCGGAGAAATTCAGGACGAGTTCGACATGGAGGACGAAGAAATCGTTCCCTTGGGCATCAACCGCTACACCGTGGCTGGGTTGACTCCGATTCACGAACTGGAGGAGCGTCTCGATATCGATATTGATCGGGACGATGTCTCGACCTTCTCCGGGTTGATCACTTCCGAACTGGGGCGCATCCCCGAGAAAGGGGAAAAGCTCGACTACGGCACCCTTGAAATCACGGTCACCGAGGTGGATGAAAAACGGATCATCGGCACCGAGGTATCAGTGACTCCCGAGGAGTTGGAAGAGGACACGCTTGAGGAGTCCGCTTCCTGAAGATCAGCTCGGGCGGACGATGAGCTCCTCGATCCTGGAGAGGAGAATTTCCCGATCGGCGAGGAACAGGTGGCGATCGCTGCCAAGTTCTTCATAAGCTTCGGCGAGAACCTCTTGGTCGGGCACTCGCATGCGAAGAAGATCCCGCAAGTGCACGACAAAATCACGGTTGCGACCGAGTTCGATATCATTGAGGACCAGAGCAGAGAGTAAGGGCTGGTCGCTGGAATTCCGAGAGTAGCTTTCCGAGAGAATTTTGTGGGCGGTTTCCGGGGCACCGAGTTCGGAGAACATGCGAGCGACGGCGATATGAGTCTTGGGCCGGATCCGGTCCGACTTCATGAATTCGCGCACGAAAATCTCCGAGTCGAGATTGCGGCCGAGGCCTTGGAGAGCCAGTGCTCGGAATCCATTTTCCAGGGATTGGAGACGGATGAGCCAATCGGGACGCTCTTCGCGCAGTTGGTCGGAGAATTGGATCGCTGCTTCATACTCCCCTCCCCTCACCAGAGATTCCTGGAGCAAGAGAGTGAAAGGAGCGATGTTCAGACCTGCTTCCAGCGCTTGGTCATAGGCAATGCGGGCGACGTCCGTTCGACCGGTCGCGGCGGCAAACTGGGCGAGTGGTAGAGCGCTTTCGCTGATCGGAAAATTGGCGACGATCTCTTCGACGTTGGGGAGAACCACGTCCTCATCCTCGGTTGCATCAAGAGCATAGAGAAGATCGATCTTGGGCCCGACCTTTTCCGGGAAACGGATCGAGCGGAGGATGGAGTAGCGGCGAATGAGATCCCATTCCTCTTGATCGCGGTAGAATCGCATGAGGACGCTGAATACGTCGTCCCGGTCCGGGTAGCGGTTGAGAGCGCGGTGAAGAATGGCAATTGCCCGGTCCCGAAGACCGCGATTCCATCGAATCTGGGCGAGAAGGATTTGACCTTGTGGACTCTGGACGAGACCAAACTCGTCGAGCAGTCGCTCGGCCTCTTGATAGTTGCCCCGGTAAACGTTCGCTTGAATGGTGGCGAAAGCGATGAGGATCGCCTCTTCGCTGTTCTTGGGAAGGATGGGAAGGAGGCGTTCCGAAAGTTCAACGATGCGATCATCGTATTGGTGAAGAAGGAGAAGACGAAAGAGAGGCTGCAGGTAATCTTTTTGGAGAAACTTCGGATTCTCCGTCGCCTGATCCAGGCCATCTTCAAGAATCGTTGCCGCCATGTCAGGGCGCTGAAGTCCCGATTCGAAGATCTGGGCGAGAACCATACGGCCCTCGGCATTCGACTTGGAGCGGGCGACGCCAATTCGGAGGAGGTGCAGGGCGGAGCGAATGTCCTGATTCTGCAGCGCTTCCAGTCCCTTCTGGACATGATAATCGCCCATCTCGATTCGGTGTTGATCGAGGCGGAAAGGAAGCACGAGCATCTTGGAGTAGCTCACATCCTCGTATCCATGGCGGTACTTGAAAAAGTAGAAAAGGAGCCCGGCGACAGCAAACCACCCGGCGACTAGAAGAGTGATTCCCGCGAGGAGGATCCGTCCCCAGAGAATCTTCAGATGAACGGGGCGGCTCGGTTCGCGGTAGATTCGGCCGAATCCGAGAAGAGCGGATTCCTCAAAAGAAGTTTTACGGGATTTTGATACCATGAGGAGTTGCAGTGATCCTAAATGTGCGGCTGAATTTATTGGGATTCAAGCTTGGAGAACAAGCTTGACCCTCATTATCACTATAGCATGCTTTCGTTGCTGTCCTCTTAAATATTATGAAAATTCCATTACTAGCGACTTTTTCCGTTCTTTCTGCGAGCTCAGCTCTATATGCTTCTCCTCTTTTGTCTGTCGGTGATCACGCCGACCTCTACGCCCAAGTTTCTGGGTCTGTAGCCTATACTGACAATTTGACTTTGGATGAAAACAACACTCTGGACGATGTTCGTTTTATCGTCACGCCGGGCGCTGTTCTTGAAGTGGGCCGAGGACTGACCAACCTTAATGGAAGTCTTAGTGTGAATTACGGTTTTGTTCGTTATGCAGACAACACCGTGTTTGATACCGAACTTTGGAACGTAGTCGGCAATCTTGATTTTAACGGTCCCCGCTATACTGCAGGAGTGAATGGCGGTTATGTTGAGAAACAGCAGAACGAGTCGGACGTAAACGCCGATAAAACCCTGATCCTCCAGAAGACTGGTTTTGCCGGGGGTAACATCAGATATCGGATCTCCGAAAAATTCTCGCTGGGAGCCAAAGGTCGTTTCGACAACATCACCTATGACGGTGGTAACAATGTTGACCGCGATATTTATTCGGTCCCTGTTGATGTTTACTACGAGGTGACTCCCCTACTGGATGCGACTGCTGGTTTACGTTACCGTCAGACCGATGTTCAAAACGGTCAGGATTATGACGACTACTTCTACAACGTAGGTTTGACCGGTGAAGTTACCGAAAAACTCACGACCACCTTTAAGGTGGGTTACCAAACCCGGGATTTGACCGGTGGAGGATCGAATGAGGGTACCATTACCTTGAATTCGGCAACGACTTACGATGCGACCGAGCGTGGATCTCTTCGTTTGTTCCTGAATCGTGATTTTGTCACTGGTGGTGCTGGCAGTTCGATCGAGCGTACCGGAGTCCGGGCCTCTTACATCTACATCATCTCTCCTCGTTTGACCGCCGACGTTACTGGCTCTTACGATTTCAACGATTACCAGGATTCTTCCCGCGAGGACAACACCTACTTGGCACGGGTCGGAGCTAGCTATCGCTTCAACTCCCTCTGGTCGGTGAATTCCTTCTATACCTTCCGGGACAACGATTCCAATTTCGACGGTGCTAGTTACACCGAAAACATGGTCCAAGTCGGAGCAAATTTCCGTTACTGATTTCGACCAGAAACCGCTTTCTTTGATTGAGTCCAACCTGAAAAGGTTGGACTCTTTCTTTCGATTCATGAAACCACTATCCCTCTGCCTCCTCGCTTTTGCTCTCTCTCTCAATTCCCTCGTGGCACAGACCGATTCCGGAGATTCTGGAGGGAGCTCGTCGTCGGATTCCGGTTCCGCCGGAAACGATGGCATGATTAATGATCGGGATGCCATGGTCGCTCCGGTCAATTACCGGATTCAGCCTTCCGATATTCTGAGCGTGCAGATCTATCAGCAAATGGATCTGGATAAGGAGACCCGCGTCGAAGCGGACGGAACGATCAGCTTACACTTGGTAGGGCGCGTCAATGTGGAGGGTCTGACGATTTCTGAAGCCCGGGAGAAGATCACGGAACTCTATGATCGTGATTATTTGGTGAATCCTCAGGTCGATCTTCAGGTCATCCAATTTAACCTCGATGAGGTTCAGGTGCTCGGCCAAGTCCGGACACCGGGGACGATTGCAATTCCGCCGGACCAGGATTTGACCCTTCTTCAAGCGATTTCGCGGGCGGGGGGATTTACTCGTCTGGCCCGAAAAGGATCAGTGAAAATCCGACGGGAGATGGAAGATGGTGAAAAGAAAGTTTTTGCCATCAATGCCTCCGATTTGATCAGTGATCCAGACTCTCAGGACTTTGTTCTTCAAGATGGTGATATCGTCTTCGTGGACGAACGCCTTATTTAACAAACCCCAACTACACAAATTCTCATGGCAAAGCAGGAAAAGCGAAATTCCTATGGCGACGGTTACGGCGGATATGGGAACTATGGAGGTGGAGATTATGGCTACGAAGTGGGCCAGTCTCACCGCAGCCTGTCAGATTACCTCATCCTCCTTCGGGAACGGATTTGGTACATCGTGATTATCTTCCTCGTCGTGGCGACGGGGACGACTCTCTATACCTTTCGGAAGACCAAGATTTATACTTCCGGGGCAATGGTTGAGATTCTTCGTACCGATCCGAAGCCCATGGCGAGGATGGCGGGAGACCTAGATAATAACCAGATTCGAACGGCCGAGGATTTGAACACCGAAATCAACTTCCTTAATAGTGGTAAGCTGATTGAGGCGGTGAACAAGCGCCTGACCGGTGCAGAGCGGCAGGCTTTCATGGAGCCCTATCAGGACACAATTACGTTTTCCGGTCCGCTTACCCCTTTGGAAGTTCTGGGTCGCAACCGGGAGATTAAGCCGGCTCGGATGTCACTCAATGTTTACATCAGCTACAGCCACCCCTCGGCAGCGATTGCTGCGGACGTGGCGAACATGTTTGCGGAAGAGTACGTGGCCTATAGCTTGAATCGAGGTCTGGAGCGGACGATTAAAGCCGTTGAAGACCTTCGCCGTGAAGCGGAGACGAAGAAGCAAAAGGTTGACGAATTGGAAGCTGAGCTCGCCCAATATCGGCGTGAGAACAACGCGGTATCCATCGAACAGAGCGAGAATGTAGCCCTCTCCGAATTGCAGTCGATCACGGCTCGGTTGAATGCAGCCGAAGCGGAGTATTCCAGTGTCGAAGCGCAGTGGGAGTTGGTTCAACAGTATCGTGAAGAGGGCCGACCTCTTTGGGATTTGGACTTCATCTCTGCTCGGCCCCTCGTTCAGGATTTGTTGGCCCGTCGGGCCAACGCTCTCATCAATCTCTCAACCTTGGCCAAACGTTACCGGGAAAAGCACCCGGTCATGATCGAAGCAGCTCAAAACCTGAATCAGGTAAATGCCGAATTGATGCGGGCTGTGGAAACCGCCACTGCGAGTATCGAGGCGAACTATCAGCGGGCTCGCAAGAACTTGGTTTCTGCGGAAAAGGCATTGGATAAGAGCAACGAGAAGATGCTCGACCTCGCTGAGATCCGCACCGGTTACAATTCCATTTTGCGTGACTTCGAAGTCGCCCAAATGAATTACCAGCAATTGATCAGTCAGTTGGCTGCCCGCGAGGCGGAAACGAGTTGGAAGACCGCTCAGGCGGAAATTGTCGACAGAGCCCCTATTCCGATGAATCCGAGCTCGCCGAATATTCCCCTGAATCTGGCTCTTGGAGTCGTCGGAGGTCTCGGCTTGGGTGTTGGTTTCGCTCTGGGATTGGCCTTCCTCGATAATCGAGTGAAGAGTGCCTACGATGTGGAAGAAATGGTGGGCATTCCACTTCTCGGTATCGTCCCGAAAATCGATCGCCGTCTCTCTTCGGCCGATCGGGCTAGGGCTGTGGCTACGAATTTGGATAGTAAGGTCACGGAATCGTTCCGAACCATCCACTCCTCCATTTCGTTGAGTGACGAAGGAAAGTTGGCGCAGGTGATCGCGGTTACCAGCACACTTCCGGCGGAAGGGAAATCTTTCATCGCCACCAATCTGGCACTCACTTTTGCCGGACAAGGTCAGCGGACCCTGATTGTGGACTGCGACATGCGCCTCCCCAATGTGGCCAAATCCTTTGGAATAAAGCCGAAGTCGGGAATGTACGATTTCTTCTTTGGCGATAAGACTCTCGATGATGTCATCATCAAGGAAGTCACGCCGAACTGCGACATCCTGCCGACGGAGCGCGCACCTGACAATCCAACCCAGGTTTTGAATAGCGTTGAATTCGAGCAGCTCTTGATTCAACTCCGTCACCGATATCACAAGATTGTGATCGACTCTCCACCCGTGGGGGCGGTAAGTGACACCCTTTGTCTGCTGCCTCTCATTGACGGTGTGGTTTTCGTTCTCAAGTTCAACGACGTGAAGAAGAAGGCTGCGAAATCGGCAGTGAAGCATCTCAACGAATCGGAAACCCCGGTTTTCGGCGCGGTGATGAATGCAATCAGCGCGAAGATGTCGAATTACTACTATTCGCACTACTACGACTACAGCTACCACGACTACTACTACACGAAGGGGCCGGGTGAGCGTCAGACGTTGTCGGAAAAAACGGGAGCCAGTGCTCCCACTCCGAGCGGACAGGCACCGATCGGAGACCCGGAAGAACAAGGGGAGAAACAGTCCGAAAGAGTTTAAGAAAATCTTGGGGGAGTCGAAAGGCTCCCCCAAATTTTTGGTATAAACCTCTTGGTATCGGTTGATTCCCGATAGAGCTTTTCCCGAGGCAGAGCCTCAGCGAACTCGCATTTTCTCGGATAAATAGATCGAACGAATTCGATCAAAATCTTCTTCACGGGTGCCGGTATCCAGAATGTAGTCGAATTCACTGACGGCCTGAATTTCCTTTCGGGCTGATTCGATCCTACGTTCGATTTCCTCTTCGTCATCGGATCCCCTTCTTCGGAGACGCTCCCGGAGTTCGTCCAGTGATGGAGGATTGATAAATACAGTGACAAGACGCCCCGAAAGCCAATCGAAGTCCGAAGCACGCTCCCGAATTTGACGCATTCCCTGAACGTCAATGCTCAGGAGGACATCTTCCTTTTTCTGGAAGTGCTGTATAACTTCCTCGGACAGAGTGCCATAGGCCCGTCCATGGACTAATGCAGATTCCAAAAAATCACCTGCAGCGTACCTCGCATCAAATTCCTCCCGGGAAAAGAAATAGTAATCCCTTCCGTCCTTCTCCCCTTCTCGAGGAGCGCGTGTAGTCACGGTCACTGCACGGCTGAGGTTTTGGAACTCACTTAAGAGTCGATGACAGAGAGTGGTTTTCCCACTTCCCGCTGGACCCGAGATAATGAAGAGTAAGGATTTTCCTGTGACGAACATTTGAGTCTCGAAAAGCTGAACGATTCAAGATTGGCCGTAGGTCAAAGGCAGCAGACAGAGGAGCAGCCCATAGAGAGCAAATAGACCTCCAGCGATTTTGCGTAGCCCTCCTGATCGATCGAGCTTGGTAACCGCATCGCGGAAGCGGTATGGAACCGCTGCGAGATAGAGGCTCGCTAGAATGAGTAGGTAGCTCAGCACGACGAGGAAAAGACGGGTCTTCGGTGCCTCTAAGTAGGCTGCGTCCAAAAACTGGCCGGAAAGAAGAAGAGTGAGAACCGAGAGGGCACGGATTCCAAGGAAGTCAGGGACACGAAACCAAGAACCTACTGCGATGACCGCAAAGAACACGAAAAGGATGTTTTTATATTTTCCGAAATCGGCTTCACCCAGTTGGAGGACATGAATCAAGACGAAGGCTGTTGCAGCAATCAAAAGGACCAGGGCGGCTGGGCGCGACCGTGGAAATCCGGTGAGGCCGCGGCGAATCGGTTCGGGGTAAAGAAAGATGGAAAGCCCAACGACCAAGGTGAGGACTCCTGCAAGAAGGGTGGCGATAACGAGGCTCATACGGCAAGAAGATTGCGGTCGATAGTTTCGAGTCCCGCGAGAACGGGCTGACCGAATAAAGTACTGACAGTAGCGGATTCGATGGTCACCGGAATGAGTTCGCCGATCTGGCGCTCCTTTCCGGGAAAAACGACTTTGCGGAAACCGCGGGTTCTGCCCATGAACATACCCTCCCCTTTTCGGGCTGGGCCTTCGACGAGAATCTCTACGGTTTTGCCGATTAGACCTTGGTTGCGTTCCAATGAGTGGCGTCCGAGGATTTCGAGGAGGACCTGATTGCGGCGTTCCTTTTCTTCCTGGGGAACTTGGTCTTCCATCTCCGCTGCGGGGGTTCCCGTTCGTGGGCTGTATTTGAAAATGAAGGCCATATCGAATCGGAGCTCTTCAAAGAGCTGGCGGGTCGCTTCAAAATCTTCCTCCGTCTCTCCGGGGAAGCCAACGATGACGTCTGTAGAAAAATACATATCGGGAGCAGCTTCCCGAAGGGATTCGACGATGCGACGATAGCGTTCGACGCTGTACGGACGCTTCATCTGCTTGAGAATCGGATCGGATCCACTTTGCAGCGGAAGGTGGACGTATTCGCACAGTTTCGGAAGATCACGATAGGCCTGGACGAGATCTTCGCGGAATCCCCTCGGATGTGGAGAGGTAAAACGGATGCGCTCGATTCCATCAATGTCATTGATTTTCTCCAACAATTGAACGAACGGAGTTTTGCCGCCGATTTTTGGGAACTCACGTTGGCCGTAGCTGGTAACGATTTGGCCGAGAAGGGTGATCTCTTTCGTGCCGGTGTCGGCGAGTCGCTTCGCTTCTTCGACAATATCATCCATGGGTCGAGCCCGCTCCTCACCGCGGGTTTTGGGGACAATGCAAAAACTGCAACGCATGTTGCATCCTTGCATGATGGATACAAAGGCTGAAATCTTACGCGTGGATTCGTCGTGGTGACGGATCTCGTTTTGGGAAGATTTTTCTTCATCCAGATCTACCAATGTGGAGGGTCTGGGTCCCTGCCCTTCCATCGACTGAATCAAGTTGTCGAGAAGGTCCGGAACGCGGTGGAACTTCTGGGTGCCGACAAGAAGATCGAGGTCGGGGAGTTTGTCGAGGAGGTCTGTGCCTCGATTTTGGGCCATGCAGCCCATAACCCCGAGAAGGAAGTTGGGGTTACTCTTCTTTCGCTTGCGGAGGTAGCCCGCTTTGCCAATGGCTTTCTGTTCAGCTTGATCACGGACACTACAGGTGTTCAGGAGAACGGTGTCCGCTTCATGCTCGTCATGGACGATTGAATACCCACGAGCACGCAAGAGCTCCGCGACTGCCTCCGAGTCGCGTTCGTTCATTTGGCACCCGTAGGTCTTGATGTATACGCGGTTCATTCTGGGTCGGGAGAAGGCGGAGGTGTGGTTTCAGGTGGCGGAGTTGAATCGTCTCCGGATTTAGCGGTTTTGCGGGGAGCGCGTTTCCGGGCGGGTGCCGCTTTCTTACGAGTGGTCTTTCGGGTTGTTCGCTTCTTGGGTTTAGTGGGTTCAACGTCATCCGAAGATGAATCCACTGGGGCCCGAGTGGCCGTTTCGTCTGTGGTGGCTTCCGCTTGTTTGGATTCGTTTTCCGGTTTCCGGGTGCGGTTGTGACGGGGCCGTGGTTTCTGCTTTGGCTTGTCCTGAGTTTCCTCTGGCTTCGACTCTTCTCGCGACTCGTTTTTCGCCGGTTCGGAATTTTCTTCCGGAGATTCTTTCTGAGGCCGACTCTTTTTGTTGCTTTCCTTTGGGGAGGATTCTTCGTCGCTCTTGGGCTGTTGATCCTTATTGGTTTCGGAGTCCGAGTCTCTGGAATCTCCATCTCCTTTTCGACGGCGGGATCTACCGCGAGAGCGGCGGCGGCGGCGGGAAGGTTTTTGATCTTGGGAAGAATCTCTGGAATCCCGGCGATCGAGTTCGTCCTCTTCCTCATCGGCGTAGTGTTCGTCGACTTCGACATCCCCATCGGTGATATCCTTGACCTCGGCAATTTGGATGTAATGCCGGGGTTTTTCCGTCGGGATCAGGATGGGCTCTTCTTCTTCGGTTCCACCTTCGGGGAGTACGGTGGTCTGGTAGGGATCCATCCCGGAAACCAGGTTTGGGAAGACGCCGACGGGCCCGAGGCTGCGCGGAGTGATGTGCATCTCGCGGACGATGCAGGTTTCTTTCTGGCGCAGGATGATCTCGAAGGCGCGGGAAACGGAATCGGCTACGTCCTGATAGACAGTGCTGTCTTCGTTTTCCTCTTCGGGGTAGGCGTAAAGAATTCGAGCCGAACGGAGTCCGGCTGCGGCGTTGCGAATAAACAGATCGTCGTAGGCCTTCCGCATGGAATCTTCGAAATAGCCGGGGGCTACCGAGAGATCCTTGGCGACGGGACGGCGATGGCCGTGGATGAGGAACCCTTTGCTCTTTTTCAGCGCTCCGAGACAGACGCTCGCGGCGAGCAGCGGCTCGGTAAGACATCCGTGGAGTCGTCGAACCAATGCCTCTGGGGAACTGTTTTCCCACCCGGTGGTGATTTCTGGCCCACCCAAGCCGACGAGAAGGTCGAGACGACCTTCGGCCGCAAGGGCTTCTTCCAGCGCTCCTTTCAGTTCGGCCAATTTGCCGGGACCGTAAGAGTGGGGAATATAATACCGGCTGTCATAGCCAGCGGGGTCGGGGTTTTGGCCTAGCGCGTGAATTCGGAACCCCATTTTGAGGAGTGTCCGGCATACGGCGTCGCCGAATCGAGTATCGGCACCTGTGACTATCGCAACATCCATATAAGTATCGGAAAACGATCAAGAATAGGGAGGAAGAGGTCAACAGGGGAAACAGGCTTGGGGCGGATCGGGATTTTCGGAGATTCGGGCGGGAGGCCCTTGGTTTAGGGGAGATTCGGCCGAAATCGGAGTGTTTTGGCGGAGTTTGTTTGCGACGGGAGGGTTTCTCGACTGTTTTTCCCCAAGGTGAAGGCGTTTTACCATGAGGATTACTATTTTCGGTTGCCGGAGGGACATCCGTTTCAGATGGAGAAATTTCCGGGTGGCAGAGATATCGTTTCGCGAGAATCTTCTTCGGTTGAAATTTGTCCCTCAAGGGAGGCGGATGACAGTGAGTTGATGGCGGTTCACTCGTCGGAGTACCTGGATAAGGTGCGCCGAGGAGGGTGGTCTTCAGTAGAACGGGTTAGGATGGGTCTCCCGGTTGATCCCCGACTGTATCGCCGCTGCGCTTTGGAAGCGGGTGGGTCGATCCTCGCCGGTCGTGCGGCCCTGGAGGATGGGTTGGCTGCAAATCTGGGAGGAGGAACCCACCATGCTTCGGCAGACCGGGCCTCTGGCTACTGCATTTTTAACGATGTCGCCGTTGCCGTGCGCTCGCTCAGAAGGGATTTGCCGGATCTCTGGGTCATGGTGATCGATACGGATGCGCACCAAGGGGATGGAACCCATGCTCTTTTTTCGAACGACAGGAAGACGTTTACCTATTCGATTCACGTGGGAAAAAACTTTCCGGCCAAGAAATTTTCGGGGGACCTGGATGTTCCCCTGGATCGATGGGTCGGAGGTCGTGCCTATCAGGATGCGTTTTGTCGCTCGGTGGAACGTTCGTTCCTAGAGTTCGAGCCGGATCTGGTGTTTTGGGTAGCGGGTGCGGATATTCATGAAGACGACCGCTTTGGGCAGATGAAGCTGAAGGTTGAGGAGATTCGGAATCGGAATCAGTTCGTCCTCGATCTGGTTCGGGGGTGGAACGTCCCCTTGGCGGTCGTCTATGGAGGGGGCTATAATCGAAATGTGGAGCTCACCAATCAGCTGCACGCTCTTCCCGTTTTGCAGGCCTCGAACGATGACAGGAGTCAGAGGAAGATCTCGCCCGCAGCAGGGCTTTCGCAGTAGAGCAGATAATGTTATGCGAAAGATTGGCTGATAGAGATCTATTCCTTCTTCTAATGAGTTGACCTAGTTTAATTAGGGAAACTTAACTTGCTAAACTGGGCCGGTGATTGGCCAGGGCTGAATTGTCGGAATGGGTATCCGGCAGAGGGCTTTGCAAGGCAGTCGACTCAGTAGGCGTTATGAAGAAGAGGAAAATCGGTATTGGATGGATTTGCTGCGTGCTGGCGAGTTGCTGTGCGGGGTCGCTGCTGGCCTGGGATTCCTATCAAAATGAGATCCAGTTGACTGCGGGTGTTCAGACTTCCATTACGGAAAATGTGGGATTAAAGGTCACCGAAGAATGGAGGACGATGAAGGACTTCCTCGGTGAGAGTGGATACAGTAGTTATTATTGGCATACGGAAGTGGTTGCTCCACTGACTTATATTAAAGGAATTTCGATCGAGCCCGGCTTTCGCTGGATTCAGGTAAGAAATAGTTCGGGATGGCAGACTGACTATTTGTTCCTGTTGAGCGGGACAAAGGTGTTCGGTCTAGGAGCTAAATTCAGTCTCGCGGCTCGTGCTCGCTTTTGTCTGAACGAGAATGATAGTAAGCCGGTCGATCATCATCTTCATGATGCCTGGGAGTTTCGGCCGATGCTGACCTTGAGGTATGGTGGGTTTGATAGGATCACGCCCTACTTCGCCTACGAACTGTATTATAATATGTCTGACGACTTCTGGTTTCTCAACCGGTTGTACACGGGCCTATCCTATCGGTTTACTTCTGCTTTCTCCGCGTATGGAGATGTGGTCAAGCAAGATGGACGCGCCTATCGGGATGAGCACTGGGAAGGAAAATGGATCTTCCGCGCTGGGGTGAAGTTTCGGTTTTGAAGGTGTATATCTGGCTTGGTGGAACCGGGTTTTTTCCGTTTTAACTTCCGGGTTGATCTCACACGAGCTTGGATGGTTGTCGAATGTGAGGTGCCGGGTTGAGGCCGGGCGACATACTTCTAAAACCCTTTTTTCTCAGGAATTTTCGCGTTCTGATTCGCTTCCTTGGCGACGTCGGAAAAAGGTAGAACGACTATCCTATCGTGGTTCTACCCTTTCAAATCAATGGAAGGACTCGGACCAGTTTCTGTGGGGTGGATCCAATCATTTCGCCGACGGGGAGGAGGAGATTTATCACGACCCGAAGCCTTCGCCTGCGAATCGTCTATCCATTGTTTTCGGATGAATTGTCCTCTGAGGGCATACCGATGTTCCCATGCCCGGAGCGGACAAAAGCGTAAACACTATAAGCCATGAGTCCGAGGCCGACTGCCGAAATGAGCCACCGTCCGAAAGCCTGATCGTGGATCGTGTCGAGAGCCCCTCCAATGCCCTGCGCTTCATCTGGATCCAGGAACCAGACGGCTCGAAATAGGTAGGCGGCGATGAGGAGGATGAGGATGCTCCGGGTCATGTAGCCTACGGTGCAGGTCCAGAGGATTAGGCTGCGAACCTTCTTGGAGTAAGAGCTGAGATCGAGTTGATCGGCAAAAGTTTTCGCGATGCCACAGTAGGCTTGATAGGCTCCGATGCCGAGAACCACAACAAAGACGACACCGAGAAGCCACCTTCCCAGTGGAAAAGACAAAATCAGCGAACTCCAGCTCTCCGCGCTATCATCGCTCGATTCGGCGCTGCCTGAGAGGGCTTTGATGGCGAGAAAAGTGATCCCAAGAAAGGTGACGCCGATGACAAAATAGGCCACCCTCATCGGCCACTTCTCATCCTCGGTGTTCAGAAACGCCTGGGTCATTCGCCAAACGACAAAGCATATGAGCCCAAGGATCAGGACACAGAGAAGAACTTTACCGAAAGGTTGCTCTACGATGAATAATAGGACTCCGGCTGAGTCCTTTTCGTCGGAGGTGGTAAGTCCTGCAGCGATCGCAAAGCCGCCGATGAGAAGATAAATGAGTCCATGCGAGATGTACCCAGCGGTCGATGTGATTCGGACCAGTTGGTCGACTTTGTTTTTCACGGATGTGTGGTGTGCGAAGCTCGCTGTCGGTTATCGACTGTTTCGAATATTTTGGAAAGAAGCGTGGCGTAGGAGCCCGCTGGGAGTTTTCGCGGTGAAGCGAATCTCGGCGATCTGAGAGGGGCGCACCCATTGGGCATCGTCCGGAACCAGTTCGCTTTCTTCTCCGAGGGGAGATGTTTTGCGTTGGAGCCGTTGTAAGCGCTTCCCGATTGTTTCCAAATTCTCATCGGTGAACCCGACGCCGACTTTGCCAACGTACTGAAGAGAGCCGTCTTTTTGCGGAGTGGCGAGAAGGAGTGAGCGAAAGCTTCCTCGATTCTCGCTGGGAATCCACCCGACGACGGTGAATTCTTCCTGCCCTCCGGAAGGCTTTTCAAGATCGGCTGGGTTTCGGGTCGGTTTTTCCTCTGGCGACTGGGTTGGAGTCGGAGTTTGTTTATCTTCGATGGTCTCCCCGCTGAGAATGCTTTCGGGCTTGGCCGAAGTGACGGTCTTGCGACGTCCGTCTGTCTCGGCGTATTCGTCGTCGACTTTCGTCAGGACCCATTGATCTTCATGGTCTCCTTTGCCTTTCTGGGTGCGGACTAAATCGAACGCTCCGCGAAGCTTCTTCCCTTTCAGGCGAAGGCGGAGTTTTCCTTTTTTCAGCGATTTCTTGGTCTTGCCCTCGACCTTGATGCGCCCTTGGTCCCAGATAATTATCTCCCCTTCTCCGTACTGGCCGCTGGGAATAGGACCTTCGAAAAAGGCGTACTCAACCGGATGATCTTCGGTAGCGACCGCGACCCGTTTTTTGGAGGGGTTCAGGGAAGGACCTTTCGGGAGGATCCAGCTCTTCAGGACTTTTTTGTGAGAAAAGCGGAAATCATAGTGAAGCGTGCTGGAGGCGTGCTTCTGGACAACGAAGAGTCGGTGCGCGGGTTTGCGCCCTTTCTTTTTGCCTTTGGGCTCGTTGGTAATCGTGAAATCCCGCTTGGAGCGGTAAGGTCTAAGTTTGGCTTTTGCGTTTCCCATTTCGATCCTAGGTTGAGTGTGATCTTTTCGGCGATGGCTTCTATCATCGGACAGGAGGGGCCAGGAGGGCCAAGGGGAAACCCTCGTTCGAAAGGACTACCCGTCGCGCGAGGCCGGAAAGCTTAATGCTGGTGGGGAACTCGACGTAATCGTATTCGGGCCACCACTCCGAGGACGACTAGCGTGAGCAGGAACCAGGGGGCGAAGTAGCTGAGGGCTTCGCGGAAGGCTTGGTCTCCGGTGGCTCCGTTGGCTTTGAGGGACTGGATCAATCCTCCGTAAAGGAGTGAGATGGAGCCATAGCCAAGGTTCATGGCGAGTCCGCGGAAGCTGAGGACGGTTGCCCGGTGTCGCGAATCGACTTCGCGGTTTAGATAGTGGCTCAGGAAGAAGTCGGTGAACCGCATCGCGACCATGGTGGTTACCCCAAAGATGATCCCCCACCCCGGCAAGAGGAAGGAGAGGCCGAATAGGGATCCGGTGAGCCAAATGGCGAGGATCGTGGTATTGGTTGGAAGAGATAGGCTCTCGACCATCTTTCGCGCTACCCGAGGTAAGAGGAGCCCGAGAAGGGCGATCCCGGCACCAATCAGACCATAATAGGCCTCGGGAACCCCGATGTTCCGAAAGTATTCACTGGTGAGGGTCGCGAAGACTCGTCCAATGCTGTCATAGAAGAGACCTCCCAAGATGAGAAGAAAAGGAATGGGAGAACGGAGGATCCACTTTCCCGTGCGGAGAGTGTCTCTCCAAGGATCCATCGGTTCGGCTGGGGTCTCTTCGCTGGAAATGGTGCCATGGCTCTCGGTCATACGCCATGCGCACCAAAAGGCTCCGACGGAGGTGACCAGTGTGAGGTAGAGTGGCCAGTGAAGGGTATCCTCTTGGGTCCACTCCCGTGAGATTCCCAGCCACCCGGAGATCCGAGCAGCAAAATTGGGATCATAGACCGCAGCCCCCGCAACCATGGCGACGAAGAATCCGACGCTCTGCAATTTCATCAGCGCCTCCAGAACCCGGGGCCACTCCCCTTCCCTGCCGATTTCACTGAGTGAATCGTAGGCGAGAGACTCGTCCGCTCCACTCGCCGCGGCCTCGGCTACGCCGGATAGAATACGGTTCAGGAGGAATATCCAGAAGAGCCATGGGGTGACCCCGGCGGGAGTCAGGCAGATCAAGAGCATCTCCAGAAACATGAAGATACCAGCGAGGCGGACCAGGCGTCGCCGACCCCATCGATCAGCCAGAGCCCCAGAGGGCACCTCGGCCAGGAGAATGGTTGCAGCCCAGGCCGCATTGAGGATGGAAAACTGCTCGAGCGTTAATCCGAAATCCAAAAAGAGGATGGTGAAGATCGGATAATAGAAGCGCGCGTTGAAGAGAACACGAAAGCCGATGAAAAGCCGGATATTCGGGATGCGGAGTACGCTGTTCGACTCCGGGGAACTCATGAATGGAGCCAATCCCCGAGCTCCGCGAAGCCGTTTACGACGGGGCAGCCGGCTCGGCCCAGTCGCTCCGGGGAATGATGGCCGTGGGCCACGAGAAGGCATTGGATTCCCATCGCCTCGGCGACCTTATGGTCGTGGAGGGTGTCCCCAATGAGGACGACCTTTTGCGGATCGAGTCCTGAGGCGTTGATCCAGTCGATGCCCCTCTCCTCCTTTCCGTGCGCGAAGATATCCTTGGCTCCCAGGAGCCTGTCAAAACACTCCTCGAAGCCGTAGATTTTGACGGCGAGCTCGAGGGCTGACTGTTGGGCCGCCGAGAGGACGGACTGGGGTTGGTTTTCACGGGCCAAATCGTGGATTAAGTCATAAGCCCCCGGATGGAGGGGGCAGGATTCGGCCAACTCATTGTAGCGCGAGATGAACTGATGGGAGGTGGCCTCGAAGTCGGTTTTCTCGGTGGGAAAGCCCAGCGAACGATAGAATTCGATGACGGGGAAATCGAAAGTCTCCCGATAGTGGTCGTGGGAGATTGGGTTCAGCCCCCTCTCCTTCATCAGTTCATTGAGAACATCGACGCAGATCGTAGTGTCTGCGAGAAGGGTTCCGTTCCAATCCCAGAGGATATGTTGCCAATCGCGTCTCACCCTTTTCTTGGAACGCGGAAGCGCGAGGATGTCAAAGCCGGGAGAGGCGTTGGTGTCAGTTCGCTCCTACTTCCGAACGGAGTTTAGGTGTTCCGATGCCGGGATCCGCGAATCGAACCGGCGTCCCGGCATTGGAGATTAAAGAGACTGGACGCGAGGTTATCGCAGCCAGATCTGGCGTGTGCGCGGATTGCCGGAGCTCTCGAAATCGAAGTCTTCTTCTTTGAGAACGGCTTCAAGTTCCTCGACGGTGAACTCGTATCCATCCTCGGCGGCGGTCTCGACGAACTTCTCCTTCGTTTCGATCGCGTTATACCGATAGCGGACTTGCTTGTCAGCTCCCCCTGCAAAAAGCAGCTTTTCGACGTTTTCTTTGGACATAGGTTTCTTTTGGTTGCAGCTGGAAAGGGAGCACGGGAGGTGCCAGAGGCGTGATCTATCACGAGTTCGCGGACGGTATACGCCAATCTGATTGGGTCGATTACGGTTGCTGCTGGAGAGGCCCGAAGAACAGAAATCAACGGAGATCCTGGGGGGCACGAGTTTACTGCGAAAACAGAAAGTAGTGAACATACGAACATATTACTTGCCATTTTCCGCGAGCTGTCCTCAATGGGTTTCAAAAGGATACTACCATGGCGAAACAATCATCTGCAAAAGACAGCCCCAAGACGGGCAACCGCGACCTCGATCTGGCAATTTCCAGCATCAACCGGCAGTTCGGCGAGAACTCCCTGATTCGTCTCGGAGAGGCGAAGAACATGAACATCTCGACGATCTCGACGGGATCGATCGCCCTTGACCTCGCTCTCGGGGTCGGAGGTCTGCCCAAGGGCCGGATCTGTGAAGTCTACGGGCCGGAGTCTTCCGGTAAGACGACTCTCTGTCTCAGTGTCATCGCCGAGACCCAACGCAAAGGAGGCAACGCTGTCTTCATCGATGTGGAGCACGCTCTCGATCCTCGCTATGCGAAGACCGTCGGAGTCGACCTCGACAAGCTGATGGTCTCTCAGCCGGAATCCGGTGAAGATGCCCTGAACATTACCGAAACCCTCATCCGCTCGGGTGCGATCGATATCGTCGTCATCGACTCGGTGGCCGCTCTCGTATCGAAGAGTGAGCTTGATGGTCAGATGGGGGATGCCACGGTTGGGGTTCAGGCGCGTTTGATGAGTCAGGCCATGCGCCGTCTCACTGCAGCGATTAGTAAGACCAGTTGCATCTGCTTGTTTACCAACCAGATCCGTGAAAAAATTGGGGTGATGTTTGGTAGCCCGGAAACGCAACCGGGGGGTCGAGCCCTTAAGTTCTTTGCCTCCGTCCGGATGGACATTCGCCGGATCGGCCAGATTAAAGACCCCTCCAGTAAGGTGGTCGGGAACCGCACCCGTGTGAAAATCGTGAAGAACAAGGTCGCTGCCCCGTTTACCGAGTGCGAGTTCGACATCGTTTATGACGAAGGAATCTCTCGGACCGGTTCGATCATCGACCTCGGCGTCGAACAGAAGATCCTCGATAAGAAGGGTGCTTGGATTTCCTACAATGGAGATTTGATCGGACAGGGCCGCGAAGCAGCGAAGTCTCACCTCCGCGAGAACCCAGAGCTCATGGATGAGCTGACGGAGAAGATCCTTCAGAATGTTCGGGTGGAGGTCGGCGCCGTTCTCGCCGGAGGCAAGGAGAAGGAAGACGACAGCGAAGATTCCGCCGAGAAAAGCAAGTAAGGCTCAGGTCGTTTTACGAAGTATCTGGACGGGCCCTGTTCAGAAGTTGGGAGACATCCGGTTCGGAAGCGCTTAAATTTGGTGCAGAAGCGGCAAAATTAGCGTTGCTCAGGCTCATTCCTCGCCCGTTCGGGGGGGGGGTTGGATTGAAGGTCGCGGTGCTGCAGGAATCGGAGGGTCTCTCGATACGAATCCGATCCATGCGCCTTGCACTGCTTCGATTCTGCGCAGCACCATGACGGTCAAAACTTACTAAATTCGGTATAAGGTCTGCCCACTTCGTTGCGCCGACTTATCATCGACCTAGTTCTTTTCTAATTGAAGTGGGCAAGTAGCACTTTTCGGAGCGCGGAATTTATTCCGCCCCGTTGGAGCGGTTTCGAAGGAGAAGAGCATCTTCGGACTTCCCGAGAATCGATCTGGGTATATGTCGGGCCAATTGAACCCTGCGCTCCATTCGTATGTTTACCGAGACGATTTAGGCGAATAAATCTGCACCAACGGACATTCGCCTCTGGAGGGTCTGTTTCTTAAAATGGAGTCGAATAGAAGAAAATCGAAGTTTGGATGGTTCTCTTTCACCACTCTCCTTCCCTCCCCTCTCCTCTCCTCTCCTCTCCTCTCCGGTCTGGGTTTCAGCATGAGAACGCATCAGCGTTTCGACTGGACCCTTTCGAGGGGAACCGAAAAGGTGGTTTCGACATGATCGATACTTTTTATGCCTTGGCAACGCCCCCTGGAAGCTCGGCTCTGGCCGTGGTCCGGGTTTCGGGTCCGGCTGTCCCCTCTTTGATTCAGGATGTCTTTGGGAGGAAGCCGGAGGAGGCAGACTTTCGGAAAGCCGTCCTTGGCTATTACCGCTCAATGGGTGGAGAAAAAGTAGACCAAGTACTCTATGCTCATTTTCCGGCTGCGACCTCCTATACTGGCCGCGAGCTTCTCGAAATCTCACTCCACGGCAATATGTTCCTCGTGGAACAAATTCTCGAAGACCTCGGTTGTCGGGGATGCCGAATGGCTGATCCTGGAGAATTTACCCGGACCGCCTTTTTGGAGGGAAGAATGGATCTCTCTCAGGCTGAGGCGGTTGCAGATCTGATTGAGGCCCGGAGCGCGGCCGCACTCGAGGCGGCTCATCGTCAACTGGCGGGCGGATTGGGGAAGGAAATTCAGTCCAGGGTCGATGAATTGTTGGCAATTCGTGCTCACGTAGAGGCCTTTATCGACTTTCCAGAGGAAGATCTCCCGGATGAAAATCAGGAGGGTCCGATCGCGGAAATCGATCATACGTTGCGACAGTTGGATTCAATGTTGTCGACGGGGCGTCAACGGGAGCTTTTGCACCGGGGGGTTCGCACGGTCCTCTTGGGTGTCGTGAATGCTGGTAAAAGTAGTCTTTTGAATCAACTCCTCGGAGAAGATCGAGCGATTGTCAGTGAAACCGAGGGTACGACCCGCGACTATTTACAGGACGTTCTTCAGTTGGGTCCTTATTGTATTCAAATATTCGATACAGCAGGGTTTCGAAAATCTACGGATGTTATTGAATTGGAGGGGCTTAGGAGAACTGAAAAGGTTGCTGGGGGTGCGGATTTTCTCTTGCTTGTCCTCGATGGTTCCGCCCCCTCCCCCACTCTCCCCGACGAGTTGCTGGAGCGAATGACCCCGGAAAATTCCCTTTTGGTTTGGAATAAATCGGATCAAGCCGACTTCGCGCCCGATCCGGAATTCTTGCCGAATCTACCGCGTGTGACGATCTCCGCCAAGGCTGGTACGGGGATTCATGAGTTGCGGGAGATCTGGGAGTCGCGAATCCGTTCGGAACTACTCGAAGGAGCCGAGAATCGGGTCCTCTACAATCGTCGCCATATTGGACACTTGCAGTCCTGCAGGGATTCCTTGGTTCGTGCTCGGGAGGCCTTGGTGTCCGGAATCTCAACCGAGTGTGTGGCTCCTGATCTTCGGGATGCCTTGGATGAACTCGGGGCCATTGTGGGCACCATTGACAATGAGGACATGTTGGATGTTCTCTTTGGGGACTTTTGCATCGGAAAATGAGTCTTTCACTACGATACGGGTCGGATCACCCCTACGAGGTCATCGTCTGCGGAGCCGGTCATGCTGGCTGTGAAGCCGGGTTGGCAGCGGCACGCCGGGGCGCGGACACCTTGGTGTTAACCGGAAATCTGGATACAGTCGCTCAAATGAGCTGCAATCCCGCTATTGGCGGCCAGGCTAAGGGGCACATTGTCCGGGAAATCGACGCTCTGGGCGGTGAGATGGCGGTGAATGCTGATACCACCTCGATTCAGTTTCGCCTTTTGAATTCCTCCAAAGGACCTGCGGTGCGAGCCGCACGGGCCCAATGCGATAAAAAGGCCTACCAATTGCGAATGAAGCAGACTCTCGAGTGGCAGAAGGATCTGACTCTCTTTCAGGCCATGGTCACCGGGTTGATCTACGAAGGGGATCGCGTCGTCGGCGTGCAAACCTCCTTGGGGATCGATTTCTACGGCAAAACCGTAATTGTGACCACCGGAACCTTTCTCCGTGGTTTGATGCACATTGGGGAGAATCAGAATAAAGGAGGGCGCTTGGGCGATTTTTCGGCGGAAGGACTCTCTGGAAGCTTTTTGGAGGCTGGGATCGAGCTGGAAAGGCTGAAAACGGGCACACCGCCGCGGATTTTAGGGAAATCGTTGGATTTTTCGCAGATGAAGGAGCAGCCAGGTGATGAGAAGCCGGTTTTCTTCGCTTTTTACGATACCCGTGGAAATGAAGACTTGTTCCACGTGGAACAGTCGGGGGAAAATCGACCGGGATGGAAGCCGGGCTCTCAATCCGTTTCTTGCTGGATGACTCAAACGTCGCCGGCGACGGAAAAACTGATTCGGGACAATCTCCATCGCTCACCGCTCTATGGCGGAAAGATTCAAGGGGTAGGGCCGCGTTATTGTCCGAGTATTGAGGATAAATTCGTCAAGTTCGCCGATAAGGACACGCATCGGCTTTTTCTGGAGCCGGAGGGGATTCAAACCAACGAGTGGTACGTGAATGGGCTTTCTACCAGTTTGCCCTTTGATGTGCAGGCGGAAATGCTCCGGACGATCCCTGGAATGGAATCCGTCGAGATGCTGCGTCCCGCTTACGCGGTAGAATATGATTTCGCGCCACCGACCCAGCTCTTCTCGAGTCTGGAGTCAAAGAAAGTCGAAAACCTCTTTTTCGCTGGCCAGATTAATGGAACCTCAGGTTATGAGGAAGCGGCGGGGCAGGGGCTTCTCGCCGGAGTTAATGCAGTCGCCAAGGTCCGGGGCGAGGAGCCGTTGGTTTTGTCGCGTCAGGATGCCTACTTGGGGGTCCTTGTCGATGACCTCGTCACCAAGGGCACGAAGGAGCCGTACCGAATGTTTACCAGCCGGGCGGAATTCCGGCTTCTTCTCAACATGGATTCTGCGGAGATCCGTTTGGCAGAAGCATCTCGTAAATATGGACTTTTGCCTCCCGAACGTCTCCAGCGGGTCGAAGCCAAGAAGGAACGCATTTTAAACAATGTTGTAACATTCGAGAAGACTCGCGATGCGAATGGGACCTGGGCCGAGCAGATGAGAAGGGGAGTTCCCCTGGAAGAATTGGTCGATGCTTCGGACTGGAGTGAGAGCGAGCGTATCGAGTTGGACTACCGGATCCGCTACAAGGGTTACCTTGAAAGAGAAGTGCGGGAAGTCGAAAAATTCCGAAATCTTGATTCTGTTAAGATTCCGAAAGGCATTGAATATGAAGAGGTTAGGGGGATGAAAAACGAGAGCGCCCAGAAGCTCGCGGAGGTTCGTCCGAGTACTTTAGGTCAGGCTTTGCGGATTAGTGGGGTCAGTCCCGCCGACATTTCGATCCTGCAAGTATTCCTCAAACGTCGCGCAAAGTCGTAGGCGATTTCCCGCGGAAATTGCCATTTTTCCCGACCGTTGATAGATTCTGATCGAGAGAGGCTTCCGGATATGGTCTTGCCTTTATCGGCCTCTCAGAGTTTTAGAAAAGGCAAAAATGGGAAGAATGAAAATCGAAGAAGCAGCTCGAATTCTGGTCGTCGACGACGAGAAAGACACCACGGATCTTTTGACGTTTCAGCTCGAGAGCGCTGGCTTCGTTCCCAAGGTGACCAACATCCCTCAGAAGGCTTTGGGCCTGGTCCGGGAATTTCGTCCCGATCTCATTCTGCTCGATGTGATGATGCCGGATTTGAATGGGTATCAGATTTGCCATACCTTGAAGGCGGACCGTGAGTTGCAGAGCATTCCGGTTATCTTTTTAACCGCCCGGGGTGAGCCCGAGGACCGTATCAAGGGTCTTGAAACGGGGGTCGATGATTATCTCGGCAAACCTTTTGATTCGAGGGAACTGATTCTACGGATACGCGCGGTTCTGAAGCGTGCGGTGGAGGCTAAAAATGCGTCTTCTCGACAGTTGGAGATGGGTAACCTTCGTGCTGATAGGGACTTGCATCAGGTTTATGTCGATGACGAGACGATGATGCTGACTCTGACGGAGTTCAAATTGCTCCAACTGTTGATGGAAAATCCGAATCAGGTGCTGTCTCGGGAGACTCTTCTAGCGCGGGTGTGGAATTACGAGAGCGATACGGAGACGCGGACTGTCGATACCCATGTCCGGCGCCTTCGTGAAAAGTTGGGCTCTTGCTCGGGAATGATTGAAACTGTGCGCGGCGTAGGCTATCGCATGGTGGAGCTCTCGAATTCCGAGAGCTAGATCTCTTTCTTTTCGGAGACCCCCGTTGTTCGCTTTCCTCCTTATTATTGTTCTGATTCTCGTCACCAGCTTTTATGAGCTGCGGTGGAGGAAGGCTCGTCGGCTGATTCGTGATCTGGAACAATCGGTCGAGGCGGATCAGCAGTTGCTGCTCGATTCGGAGGCCAAATTAGCGGCGAAAATTGGTTTGGATAAGCTGCTAATCTCCGTGCGGGACATGATGGAGGAGAGGAGTCGGGTTCGAGCGAAGAATGCGTCCCAAATGGAGCAAATCCAGACGACTTTCCGAAATATGAGGGAGGGCGCTCTCCTCATCGATTGGGAAAATCGCATCGTGGTCTCCAATCCTTCCGCGGATCGATTGCTCCATGAAGGAAAATCGTTGGTCGGGAAGCGGGTGGAGAAGTTTATCCACCACCCAGTGTTTTTGGATTTTGTCCATCAGGTGCGAAACTCCGGCGTTTATGGACGGCGTCAGATCCGAGTAGATCTCTTGGGGAGGACCGCATGGCTGGAGATTTCAGGTTCGGCAATGGATCCTCTCGCAGGGGATGCGAAAAAGCGCCTGAGCTTGTTTCTGGTGAACGATATTACCCGGTTGAAGAGGTTGGAAGGGATCCGGAAGGATTTCGCCGCGAATGTATCTCACGAATTGAGGACTCCGATTACGATCATCAAGGGGTTTGCTGAGACGCTACACGAGAGTGGGGATCAGCTCAGCGACGAGCAGCGGCGCTCCTTTACCGAAAAGGTCTTTCGGAACACGGGGCGGTTGCACGCGCTGGTTGAGGATTTACTGAGTCTGTCGCGGTTGGAATCCCGCTCACTGGAGTTGAAGCGAGAACGCTGCAGCCTGCAGGGGGCGATCCGCGATTTTGTCGCTGACTTCCGGGCTGGTCAGAATGAGGAAGTGGATCTCCGGCTTTCATTGCCGGAAGAACCCATTGAGGTGGATTTGGATCGACTGTTTTTCGCGAGGATTCTGACGAATCTGGTGGAGAATGCCATCAAGCATGGGAAAACCCTGACTTTCGTCGAGATTCTGGTCCGCTACGATCAAGAGAATGGTCTGGTGGATATGGTGGTGGCCGATGATGGGGCGGGCATCCCGGAACCGGCGCGAGATCGGATTTTTCAACGCTTTTATCGGGTCGATGTCGGCCACTCGCGCATGACGGGGGGTACCGGTCTTGGCTTGAGTATTGTCAGACACGCGATGTTTGCTCATGGGGGTAATGTGAGAGTTGAAGCAAGAATACCAAAAGGCACCCAATTCATCTGCGTCTTTCCGGTTGCATCCAATGTCGAGGAGCGATGATGGAGCAGTCAGGACGAGCGATCGCCGAAGCGAGGCGGGCGGAGAGGATCCGTCAACTGTCGGAGCGAATGGCAGAGTTTTTAGGGGAGGGCGGTACTCGCGTCTCGCTGGAGATTGGATGTGGCCACGGCCACTGGCTGACTTCCTTGGCGGAAAATTCACCCGAGGAGCGCTTGATCGGCGTCGACCTCATTTCCCGCAGGATCCGCCTGGCCGAAGCAAAGGTCGCGAAGAGGGATCTGACGAACACGCTGTTTCTCAAGGCGGAGGCCACAGAAACCCTCGAAGCCTGGCCTGAAACAGTCGCCCTGAAGCGGATTTTTCTCCTGCACCCCGATCCTTGGCCGAAGAAGCGGCACGCCAAGAATCGCATGACAGGACCTGCCTTTCTGGATCGGATGGCAGCTGCGGCTTCTCCGGGTTGCGAGTTTTATTTTCGGACCGATGATGCGCCTTTCTTTGAATGGAGCCGTGAGAGTTTGGAGGCTCATCCCGCTTGGAAATCCGTGGAACTGCCCTGGCCGCATGAGGCGGGAAGCTACTTCAAGGACATGTTGGGAGTGCACGGGGCCTTGACGGCCGTTCGCGTCTAGAGCGAGCTCAACCGGATCCGAGGGGAGCCTTCTTCAGGCCCAGATCGGGCTATCAGCGGATGGGGCGTGTCGTCTGCCAGGCTTGAAAAATCTCTCGAGCGACGGGGGCGGCAGTGGTTCCTCCGTGATATTGGTCATCGGCGGAGACTCCTTCGACGACTACGGCAACGGCGATTTCGGGGTCTTCGACCGGGGCGAAGCCGATGAACCAAGCCAGGGTCAGAGCTTTCCCGTCCGGGTAGACTTGAGCGGTTCCGGTTTTTCCCGCCACGGTGAGATCGGTAAATCGGGTTCTGCGGGCCGTTCCTTCTTCAACCGCTCGGATCATCCCCTCGACGATGCTGCCGTATTCTTCCTGGGTTAGGGGGAGGGGCTTCAGTTCGTAGTCGGGGGTCCATCCATCATCGCGGCGGACGAGGGTGGGGCGGATCCCGGTTTTTCCGGAAGCCAGACCAGCGGCGACGACGGCCATATTCAGTGGGGTCACCCGGAGAAAACCTTGCCCGATGGACGTATTCGCTGTGTCGCCGGGGAACCAGGAAGTGCCTTGTGTCTCTTTCTTCCACTGCCGGTCGGGAACGATCTCGCGGGAGGTTTCGAAGGGAAGCTCGATGCCCGTCGGCTTGTCCATCCCGAAGAGGCGGGCCGTATCGGCGATCCAGTCGATGCCGGCCCGAAGGCCGATTTGGTAGAAAAAGACGTTGGAGCTCACGGCAAGAGCGCGGGGGAGGGCGATCTCGCCGAATCCGGGATTGGAGTGTTCGGGGAAGTTGCGATTGCCCACCCGGTAGCTGGAGCCACAGAAGAGGATCTCGTACGGCTCAAGTACCCCTTTGCGAAAGGCGGCGATGGCGGTGACGGGTTTGAAGGTGGAGCCGGGAGGGTAGAGTCCCTGAATCGCGCGGTTGAGCCATCCCCCCGCTTGATCGATCTCGCGGTATACGTCGCTGGGGATGTAGGGAGTGAGGTCGTTGAGGTCGTAGGTCGGGCTGCTCGCCAAGGCAAGAACCTCACCGGTTTTCGGATTCATGGCGACCGCGGCACCGACTTTCCCCTCAAGCCCGCGCTGCGCCGCTTGTTGGATGGCAACATCGATGCTCAGATTCAGATCCTCTCCCTGTTCCGGCCGAATGAGGGATAGGCGCTCGTACTGAAAGCCCTGGGGATCGACCCGCCAGACCTCCTGACCGCTTTTCCCGTCGAGGAGTTCCTCGAAAGAGCGTTCCACTCCAGCTTTCCCGACCTTGCCGTAGTAGCTGAAGGTCATGAGCTCGCTATTATCCTCTTCGTCTTCGGGGAGGTTCACCTCCCGGCTGACGACATAGCCGAGGGTATGCGCCGCGAGATTGCCGTAGGGATAGTAGCGGGCACTCTCGGTCCAAACGTGGACGGGGGAGTTGGGCGGGAGCTGGTCGACAAGGCGTGCGTATTCTTCCTCGCTGAGGTCGGAAACCAGCTTTAGCGGAAGGAGAATGCGGTTGTTGAAATGGCTTTCCAGTTCGCGGCGGGTAATCGAGACCGGGCGCCCGAGGATCCGGCTAATCTCGTCGAGGTGATACTGGATGACCGCCATCCGGGAGTTCCAGATCAAGTCATTGTTGGAGATGTCGACCTCTTCGCCGGTTTCCGCTTCCTGCCGCTTGATGGCCCCGGCGCGCGAAAGATACTCGGTGCGAAACTCCTTGCGGAGGGAATTCAGAAAGACGGCCGCGGAGAATCGGGCCCGGTTGCCGACGAGGAGATCGCCATTGCGGTCGAGAATATTGCCACGGGGACCCGGGAGCAGGATGCGCCGCATGGTTTGTTGCTTCTCCCTTTCCAGGTGTTCCTCTCGATTCACCAGTTGTTCCATGAACAGCTGGCTGATGAGGATCGAGAAGCCGACGAGAGTGATGACAACAAAGGGGATCAGTCGACGGTTGCGACGGGTTTGAAAATCAAATGGCTGCGGCTTGCCTGGGGGCGGTGCCGTTTCGTTACCTTTTTTGTGGGTCGCCATGATTTAGGTCATCTCATCGGGAGTAGGTTGAGCTCCCAGAAGGTCAACACAACGTTCCTGAAGGTCAAATATCCAGAAAGAGAGAAGGAAAACGGCGGCTTCCGACAATAGAGTTTCCAGGAGGAAGCGGATGAGGTAGGGGCTCCATCCCGAGGAGGGGAAAAACCAGATTCCGAGGAAAATGAGGAGAAGGAGGTTGGACCCTGTCGCCACCGTGGCGAGGTGGAATGTGCGCCGGCTGCGAAATCGGTTACGCATTCGAAAGAGCCCGGCGTAGATGACTCCCAGAGCGAAAGGGAGAACTCCCAGTGGGAGAGGAAGGGTCGCACCCCACATAAACCCGGTGATTAAGACAACGGGCATCCCCGCAACCGGAGAAAGACTGAAGGCGGGATAGACCACGAGGATGCCGCCAATGGTTAGATAGATTCCCAGAGGAGAAATCGACGAGTTCAGCTCCAGCACGAGAAAAAGCACCAAGAGGTTGGTGAGGAGAGCGACAAGAGCCTGACGGAGCAGTTTCATGCAGGAGCAAGTGGTTCCACCCAGAGTCTAGGGGGCTTCGTTAAAGATCTCTTTGGCGGCGGGTCCGGCAGGGATGAGGACCGATACTTCATTCAGATTCAATAGATCCTCGCTGAGCTGAACGATTCCTCTTTGGAAGAGACCACTCGAATCTGTCTCCAGAAAGCGCACTTCGCCGATGCGCAGACCGTCCGGAAAGACGCCCCCAAGGCGCGAAGAGACGAGGACTAGCGGCTCCTCGGGTGAAGCGTAGAGGTCCGAGGGGACATCGCGCACCGTTCCTTTGGGATTCCGGAGCGAAGGGACTTGGCTTCCCTCATAGCGGACTGGGCGGGTATCCCCGGAAAAGTGGGCCGCCATGCGAAAGGTGCGGCTACTGAGGAGATCCACGGTAGAGGTATAGGCGTGCACTTCACGCACGCGGCCGACGACTCCGCCAGCGAAAACGACCCCGGCCCCAGGGACGATGCCCGCGTCGCGCCCCTTGCGGATGATTAGTTGTTGCCACCAGTTGCTGAGGTCGCGTCGGACGACTTGGGCCACCTCATAGCGAAAATCCGGAGGGGAGGGGATCTTCAGAAGCTCCTGAAGTCTTAGATTGTAATTGCGGAGGGCGGTGGTTTCTCCGGCTTGAATCCGGTAGAGGGCGTTGAGGCGGGAGAGCTCCTTTCCAGTTTCGATGAGATCCCGCTTCGAGCGGGTGCGGATTGACCAGTAGGTTCCCAAATCCTCCATGTGAGAGGCGAGAATCGCCGAAGGAGCCTGAAACTCGTAGAGAGAGTTGCGGCTGAAGCGTTTGATCGCCGGTGGGATCAAGAGCCATGCCAGCAAGAGCAGTCCCAGAATGAGGAAAGGTTTGCTGGCCTGAGATCGTAAGCGGAGCAAGAGAAGATTCTCCGGGAGAGGACCCCCGCGGGTCAGTCTTTACGATGGATCGCGATTTCTTTGATGAGCCATTCGAGCTCTTCCAGAACCTTGCCGGTGCCCATGGCGACGGCGCTGAGCGGATCGTCTGCCGCGAACACGGGGAGACCGGTTCCGTCGCTGAGCATACGGTCGAGGCCGCGGATGAGGGCACCCCCACCAGCGAGAACAAAGCCTCGGTCTACCAGATCGGCCGAAAGTTCTGGCGGACAACGCTCCAGAGCATTGCGAACCAGCTCCAGAATGGCGCCGATGGTATCGGCCAGAGCTTCACGGATCTCCTGAGAGGAGATGTGAATGGTCTTCGGGAGGCCCGCGACCGAATCGCGGCCCTTCACTTCCATGGTCAGCTCCTTCTCCAGCGGAAACGCGGATCCGAGCTTCAATTTAATTTCTTCAGCGGTTCGCTCCCCAATGGTGAGGTTGTAGGCCCGCTTCATGTAATTGACGATGGAGCTATCGAGCTCATCCCCTCCGACGCGGATACTCTTCGTATAAACCACCCCGGCGAGCGAGATCAGGGCGACCTCGGTCGTGCCGCCACCGATATCGACGATCATGTTCGCAGTCGGTTCCTGAATTGGAAGTCCGACCCCGATTGCTGCCGCCATCGGTTCTTCAATCAAAATTACGTCGCGGGCACCTGCGTTGATCGCGGATTCCTTCACCGCCCGGCGTTCGACTTCGGTAATGCCCGAGGGAACTGCCACCACGACCCGCGGTGGAACAAACTTCATGCTCTTCTGCACCTTGCGGATAAAGTGCCGGAGCATGGCCTCCGTGATCTCAAAATCAGCGATGACCCCGTCTTTCATCGGCCGCAGTGCGGTGATGGTGCCCGGGGTTCTTCCCAGCATTCGTTTCGCTTCTTCCCCGACGGCGCATACCTTGCGTGAGGAGGAATAGACGGCGACAACGCTCGGCTCCCGCAGAACGATTCCTTTATCCTTGGCGAAAACTAGGCAGTTGGCGGTACCTAGGTCGATGCCGATGTCATTGGAGAGGAGTCCGAACACGGGAATTTACGAATGAAGAAATGATAGATGAGTCTAGTCGAACCGAAGATCGAAGAGCACGGAAATAATGAAGAAAAGAGCGAAAAATGTTGTCGCTCAGTCAGTTGTTTTGAATGTTGCTGGTCCCATGTCAATTCGTTTCAGGCGTTGTGAAGTTCTTTCCCCCGGTCGCCTCGGGGCAATTGTGTCGTTGTTGGCGTCCCTTTTCCTGGGAGGATGCGGAATCGGTTCCAATCAGACGGTCGATGTGGACACCCGTCCAACCGGCGCTTACGTCTACGTGGACGGCAAATTTATTGGCAACAGCCCCGTTGATGTGAGCCTCAATCGGCAGGTGCCCCACCGGGTCGAAGTCCGCAAAGTCGGTTTTGTCTCCGAAGAGGTCATGGTCTTTCCCTCAGTCACCGAGGGCGGAGAGCCCAAAGTCGTCTTCGGTCCCCTGCGGGAATCCGGCTACTACCGAGACCTGGATCCCAATCCGGTTTCAGTGGATATGACTTATGAAGGCCTCATGGGGTACGGCAGCACTCTGACCGAGGAGGAGGCTGACAAGTTGATCCAACGCATCCAGAAAGAACGCGAAGCGGGAGAATTGACGGATGGCGAAGCGGCCATCGCCCTGACTCAGGTTCAGGAGCGAATGAAATAACCCTCCGGCTGAGTTTCTTCGATCTGCGCTCCCAAGTAGGGACGTGAAGAGGGTTGCCAAAGACTACGGTCAGCGTAGGCTACGGGCCGATCTTTGAAGCACGGGCATTCGCTTTTCCCTCCGGGGGAGAGAGGAAAGTCCGGACACCACAGGGTAGGATTCCCTTTGAAAGGAGGGGCGCATTGTTGAAAAAGGGTGCGACGGATAGTGTCACAGAAAATATACCGCCTCGAAAGAGGTAAGGTTGAAATGGTGGGGTAAGAGCCCACCGCCCGAAGGGTAACCGACGGGGCAGGATAAACCCAATCCGGTGCAAGGCGAATAGGGGATCGGGCGACCCGTCCATTGGTCCCGGGTTTAGCTGCATCCCGCGCAAGCGGGAACGTCGATCTCGGTCGGCGTAGATGAATGAATGCCCTCCATGGCTTCGGCAATGGAGACAAAATCCGGCTTATAGTGCTTCAAAGATCTCTTTTTCTCAATAGTAGGCCAGGTTCCAATTCGTTGACTCGGGAACCTCGCAAAAGGCCTTCGGCGGCTGGTTTTTCATGCATTGGCCGTAGGATGGGCCCGGTTTCTTCTCATTGAAAGCGGCGAGAGGGCGGGACGATTTGCGATTTCGTTTTGCGCTTCTCGCAAGGAGTGCGAATGTAGACCCCATGCGTTATTTAATCGTGAGTTGCAGCCTTCGTGGGAAGAGCCGAAGCCGAGTGATGGCGGAATTGGCCCGAAACGACTTGGAGGAGGTGGGCCAATCGGTGGATTGGCTCGACTTGTGTGAGCACTCGCTTCCGTTTTGCGATGGAGGTGCCGCTTATGGAGATGAGCGGGTGGGACCGGTTGCGGAAAAAGTGAGCAATGCTGACGGGGTCATCCTCGCTGGACCCATTTATAACTATGATTTTAATGCGGCCTCCAAGAATCTGATCGAGATGACGGGATCGGGTTGTTGGGCGGGCAAGGTCGTCGGGTTCATTGCCGCGGCGGGTGGGTCTTCGAGCTATATGTCCGTGCTGCCACTGGCCAACAGCCTCATGATCGATTTTCGCTGCGTGATCATTCCCCGATTTGTCTACACCGATGGCAGTGCTTTCGGGGAGAATGGGGAGCTGGAGAATGCCGAGGTGCGGGAGCGGATTCGGCGTTTGGGCTCCGATTTAATCGGGTTTACCGAGGGCTTGGCCACTACGCTTCAAGCCGAACGGGGAACGCCGAGCTGATCCGAACCCTGGCGGAATGAGCTATTTCGCCTCGTAGCGTTCTTCATTGAGCGGGAGTAAGAGCGAAACGCTGGTTCCTTTGCTGGGTCCCGATTCGATCTTGAGCTCTAGGTCGAACACTTCGGCGATCAGCCGGACGAGACAGAGACCGAGGCCGACTCCCTGTTGCTCCAGATCCTCTCGGTCGAATTGGGTAAATGGGGCGACATTTTCGATCTGCTCAGACGTCATCCCCAATCCGTTGTCGATGACGGTGATGACGTATTGCCCGCGCTCCTCGTAGCCGGTGACGTGAACGGATTCGTGTGGATCCGAGAATTTCAGGGAATTGTCGACCAGCTCGGAAATAATTTTCAGGAAAAGTTCGGTGCCGATGGGAAGGGTGGCCGGGGTCATATTGATCCGGACATCGTTCGGTCTCTTGTGCCGTTTACAGAGTTCCCCGAAAAAGGAGGCCGGGATCGGAACTTCGGCGGGTTGATTTAGGTAGAGATCGATGCGACGAGGATTTCCGGTGGCGAGTCGGAGTTCGTAGTAAAGGAGGTAGTTCTCAATGAGTCGGAAGAGACGGAGGCCCGATTCGTGAAGGATTTCGACGTTTTCTTCCAACTCCGATGGACTTGGGATGCGGCCTCGCCGGATTCCGTCGATCATCAGATCAGTGATCCCGAGAATACCATTCAAGGGGGTGCGCAGTTCGTGCGGCAGGGAGAGCAGGTGCCTTTGGTCGAAGGCGGCCGACGCTTTTGAACGACGCTCGACTTTTTCGAGCTGACTGCGAATCGCAAGCTCGAGCTCATCCAGATTGAAGGGCTTGGTAATGTAGTCGTCCGCGCCGAGAGCCATACCCTTCCGCATGTCGGTGCGGGAACCCCGGGCGGTGACGAAGATGAAGGGGATGAGGTGAGTGGCTGGATGGCGCTTGAGGTTCTCGAGAAGATAAAGCCCGTTTCCATTCTGCATCATGATATCACTTACGATGATATCGGGTTGTACCTTCTTGGCTTTCTCCAAGGCTTCCTGTCCCGAGCGTGCAGAGTTCACCTCATATCCGATCTCACGGAGATAGTCGGTCGCCACCTCTAGTAAATAGGTGTCGTCCTCTACGAGCAGGACCAATGTCTTCGCTTCCATGTCTTAGGGTAATTCCAATTAGCGGATTTTATAGATTATTGCTATGGATCGCGGGATAGCCAGAACTTTGATTGCCGACTCAGTGAAGGCATTGGTTTTCGAGGCCATGAGGCTTCTGCAAATTTCCCCGATCCTACCTCCTGAAGCAGACGATTTCCGAGATCGTGAGGACTTGGAGGACAAGCTTGTTTCGACGAGCGGGATGTGTAACGGTTTTGAAGAATAAGAAAATGGGATTGCGCGTAACACAGTATGGCGAGGGAGTTCTTCACGAAAAGGGGGAGAAAATCACCCAATTTGATGGGGAGCTGAAGGCTCTGGCGGAAGAAATGCTGGAGACGATGCACAAACACGAAGGCATCGGACTCGCGGCGCAACAAATTGGAAAAGCGATTCGTCTCTGCGTGGTTGAGCTCGGGGAAGCCGCTCATGATACGGGCGAAGCCGTTCTGGACGGGCGGAGGATCCCACCGGCGATTTTGATGCCGCTGGTTTTGGTCAATCCCCGAATCGAACTGCCAACACCGGTGGAAATGGAGGTGATGGAAGAGGGCTGTCTTTCATTTCGCCAAGTGCGGGGGAACGTGACGCGCCCGATTGTCATCGAAGTTTTTTATCAGGATCTGGAGGGAGTGGAGCACCATCTCGTTTGCGAAGGTTTGCTTTCGCGGTGCATTCAGCACGAGGTGGACCACTTAAATGGCATTCTCTTTATCGACCGGATGGAGAAAGCAGATTTTGCCCGGATAAGGAGCAAGGTGCGTAAGCTTAAACGCCTCGGCCAGGCGGACGATCCCCTGCGAGCCAATTCCTGATCAATTTTTCTCCAACCCGGAAGCCATTCTCGAGGGCGAGCGAAAATCCGGGAAAATGGGCTTCGCCCTCCTCCGCGATCAGAGTCGAAACTGCCGGTTCCCCTTGCGGTGGGCGGGTGAAATTGCTGACAGTCCGGATCAGTAGAACCTGATCGGCGTTGGCCAATCCCTGCCGATGAAGGAATCGAATGGCGAAGAGGGTCCCGCTGTCCTCCATGTTTGAGCTCTGGAATTGGCCCTGGCCGGAGGTAAATAGTTCGACCCACCGGTTTGCCCATTCATTCATGAGGTGGCCGTGCCAGAAACGAACGGCCGAGAGGGTCGCTCCTACTTGAAGGCAGGGCTCGCTGGCCGCCGCAGGATTTTCAGAATAACGCTCTCCCTCCTTGCGAGCCTCATCGCTCTGGGCGAGAGGGACGGAGGCCGCGAGTTTTTGAGCCCAATTGAGAACGTCCTTGGGCAGCGGAGTGGATTCGTAGCGGGAACCGAATACGCCCCCATCAGTGGCCGGAGGAGAGTAGGGTGCTTTGGCCCCGAGGGGTAGCAGGCCCGTAGGCCAATCCTCTGGCAATTCGCGGGCATCGATTTCCCAGGCGAGGTCTCCGTCGACACACCAGTCTGTCAGGATTGGAGAGCCGAGGGCGGAACGGGCAGGGTCACCCCCGGCGATTCCGGAGATCAGCCAGAGAGAATCGGAAAGGTCGAAGCGGGAAAACATCCCGAGGGCAGTGATGACGGAGGCGGTCTGAACCGCACCGACTCCTGCTATGATTCCCAGGATGCTCCCGTCGGAGTTGGTATAGAGGAGATTGGGAAGCGGGGAATCTGGAATCGGTTCGAGGGAAAATGCCTCCCGAAATCGGCTAAACTCTCCAGTTTGGCCATTGGTCGGTTCGAACTGGGTGACGAGAACGACCGCGGGCTTCATGCAGGCTCTTCGGTTGATTTGGGCCGAGGAGTTCGTCCAAATCCGGAAACCAACCACCACTGCAGGCCAAGGAAAGCATAGAACGTGATGGTGCCGACGATCTCATGCATGAGCAGGTAGTGATCCCCTACCTTGGGAGCGAGGCTTACGATGATGAAAATGCGAACCAGATTTCCAACGACCGCGACGAAGACCGCGGCAATGAGGAGAAGAAACGAATCGAGGAACGGAACCTTTCGGTAAAAGATAAAGGCACAGGTGAAGACCAAACAGGTCCCCAAAAGACCAAAGCCATTACACTCGGCCGCGACGTGAAACGGACGTCCGTTTACGACGAGGAGGAGCATGGGCACTCCCTCTTTAGTGATGAATCCGAGTTCCGTATCGTGCTGAAGCCAGGTGAAAATCTGGGCAGACCATCGTCCAGTGATGATCCGGAGCGGCATATCGAGGAGCGGTAGGCTGACCAGAAGCGCCCCGAAGAGGGTGAATGCGATGAAGAGGGAGTTCAGCAGACGCCGACTCGAGGCCTCGAGAAGGACGCCGCCCGCCGCCCGGGTAAAACAACAGACAGAGAGAAAGAGGAGAAAAACCTTCGCAATCGGCTGGGGCAGGAAGGTCCCCGAAATGGCGCAGACCAGACCGACGGCGGCCCAGGCATAGGTCCCCGTCGATTTTTGATCGGGTGGGGCGAAGAGAGGCCGGAAATCGAAAATCAGGTAGATACAGAGAAGACCAAGAAGGATCGCCGTATTGATGATTTGATCGGCATGCCGTAGGGCATCCGGCAGGTTTGCGTAGAACCAACCGAGGAGCCCAAACGCCAGAATGGCGAAAAGGATGAACTCGGGCCGCCTCATCCGGGCGGCTACAGCCTGACGATTCGGGTCGCTCAATCCGCGATATCGAAGTTCTCCAGGTTATTCTTCACTTCACTGAGGAAGGAAGCGGAACCGGCTCCATTGATCCAGCGGTGGTCGAAGGTGAGCACTAGGCGCACGACCTCCCGCGACTTCTGGCCTTGGCTCTCGGGGTCGAGCTCGTAGTGAGCAGACCCGACGAAGAGGGTGGCGATCGATGGGGGAACAACAATAGGGGTTGCCGACTGGACATCGTATTGACCCATGGTCGACAGCAAAATCGGGATCCGCGTCTTCGGCTGGAATCGGCCCTTACGGGTGTCATCGACCGCTTTACGGAAGAGATCGGCAAACTCGGGCCATTCGCGGCGGTTGACGTCGGGAACAATCGCGGTGCCGAGGCGGTCGTCTGGAAGAGAGACCGCGACACCCAGGTCAAAGTCGCCGATCGCCCGCGGCATCTTCCCCATCAACAGCGTGTGGGTGAAGCGGCGGTGCTTCTTCATCGCCTGAACCAGAGACCAGGCGACGATCGCGGAGGGGCTGGGGGCCTTTTGGTTCTTGGCCTTGATCCGTTCGCGCAGGAGCCGGATCGGTTCCCACTTGGCTTTGACCATAATGGTCGCCGGGACCAATCCCTGCATCTGCTGGATGATCTCGGCCGAAAGCCCAGAGGTCTTGGCAATCTCGCCGTTGGCGGCTTCGTATTGCTTAAATTTGCGGATGTTCGCCGCTTCATCGCCTTTGACCGGAGCGCTTGTTTCCTCTTCGGCGCGCGTATGTGAGGCGAAAGTGCATCGGGCAATATCATCTCCGACGCCAACGTCGTCGCCCTCCTCGAAGAGCCACTCGACGAGCGTTCCCTTTTCCGGAGCCTCAATCGGGAAGACTGCCTTATCCGTTTCGACCTCGCAAATGGATTCGTCCGGTTCGAAGGACTCTCCCTTTTTCTTAAATTGGGTCAGAAGTCGGGCTCGGGTGATCCCTTCGCCCAGCACCGGAACCTTGATCAGGTTGGCAGACGGGGGAGGGGGAGGAGCTTCCTCCTCCATAATCATTTCGGGAGCCGGAGGAGTCGGTAGAGCCGCTGCGGGTTCCGCGACCGAGGGAGATGCCTGCGTCGCGACGAGCGAGCGGATCGCTTCAAGAACCGTATCGGAATCCGGCAAAGCCGTATACTCATAGGTCGGATGGAAACCGATCGGAGTGTTCTGGCGGGAAATGATCTGGGGAGAGGCTTGGAGTCGTGGCCAGATGTCCGGCACGTCAATGACCTCGGAGACGATGGCCTGACCCACACTGCAAGGATCAGAATCTTCCTGCACGATCAGGAGACGCCCAGTCTTGCGGACAGAGTTCATCACCGTTTCGCGGTCCCAAGGGACGATCGTGCGCAGATCGATGAGCTCCACTTGGGTGTCGTCGCCGAGCTTTTCGATACTCTCCTCGATTAATTCGATGCAGTTGCCCCAGCCGACTACGGTGACCATGTGGCCAGTGCGGCGAACGCGGGCGCGTCCGATGGGGGCGGAGCGGATTTTTTCGGGAAGCTTCTGTTCATCCCACATCAAGTGCTTGGGCAGGAGAAGAAGAACCGGGTCGGTCGATTGGTTGGCGCTCCAGATGAGACCCGCAGCGTCTTCCGGAGTGCTGGGGACGGCGATCGTCAGCCCGGGAAGATTTGCGAAAAGTCCTTCACCCGACGAACTGTGCCAGATAGCACCACCAGGGAGGTAGGCTCCATAGGGGGCGTAGATGACGGCTGGGCAGTTCCATTCGCCGAAGCTTCTCCAGCGAAGGTTGGCCAGGTTGTTGGCGAGCTGATTCCAGCCAGGTCCAATAAAGTCGATGAATTGGATCTCGAAAAACGGCTTCTTTCCGTAGCAGGCGAGACCGCAAGCGAGACCGATGATCGTCGATTCCGCGATCGGAGAATTGCCCACGCGATCCGGGTCGGTTGTTGAGAGGCCGGCAGTGAGGCGGAAAACGCCTCCCTTCGGATCGGCGATGTCCTGACCGTAGAAGATCGAGTCCTCGTTGCGCTTCAGGACTTCCTTGAGTGTCGAGTTTACCGCATCCAGCATCCGTGTCCGTTCACCGAGTTGCACCGGTGGGCGCTGGGCGATTGGAGGAGCGGGATCGGTGAGGTGAAGAGAGTTTTCGGATTCCTCGGGATCATCGGCTTTGCGAGCCTCCAAGTAGACCTGCCGGGCGTTCTCTTTGGCCTCCGCCTCGATTTCGGAAATTTCTTCTTCCGTAAGAATTTTCTCGGCGAGGAGTTCTTCCCGGAGCAATTTGATCGGGTCGCGTTCCTCGGTTTTTTCGAGTTCTTTTTTGCAGCGGTAGAGACGGTGGTCATCGGCGCTGGAGTGGCTGGTGCCGCGCTCGAGATCCAGCCAGAGGAAGCTCGGTCCACCGCCGGAGCGGGCTTTGGCGACTGCCTCGGCACCCGCGTGGTAGACATCTGCGACCTTAGTGCCATCGACTTGGACCCAGCGCTCTTTGTCCATGACTCCGAGGGCCAGTGGGTTCGCGTTGCGATTGGGCGTGCTGATGGCGATGCCATTGTCTTCGACGACGAAGACTACGGGAAGTTGCTTCTCGATCGCGACGCAGGCGGCTTCGAAAAAGTCACCTTGGCGTGAGGCGCCCTCACCGGTCGAGGCGACGACGACGTTGTTTTTGCCGTCGAGCTTAATGCCCCAGGCGATCCCGCAGGCAGGCAGGAGATGGGAGCCTACCGGTGATGGATGCGACCAGATGTTGTTCTTCCGGGAGCTAAAGTGCCCGGGAAGCTGACGCCCGCCACTGGAGGAAGAGCGTTTGCCGAAAAAGGTGAGCGCGATGTCGTGGGTCGTCATCCCGCGAGCGAGGACGAGAGCACGGTCGCGATAATAGGGGGCGACGAAGTCGTCTTTCTCGAGGTGAGAAGCGATGGCCGAGACGGCTTCGTGTCCGATTCCGCCGACGTGAAACCATCCGTGCCCTTGCCGTAGAAGACTCTGTTCGCGATGGTCCCCCATCCGGCTCTCGATCATGAGCCGGAAAAAACGCAATTTGGTGTCGCGATCTAAGTCGCGGTGGCTGGTTGGGTTTGGCGATGCCATGAAGTTCGGGATCATCGTAGCTGCGTCGACTGAACTCAAGCGGTTTTCTGCTCCTGCAGACTAGAATATAAAGAGCTACTTTTTGTTATCAGACATCGTCAAGTCGAGCCCGGAAATCTTCGATGAACTCTTGACGTGCCTCTTCGTCGGCGAGGGGTTCGGCCCAGGAGAGAGAGCGTTGATAGGAAATGAGATCCTGGAAGAAGCGGTAGAGGTCGATCGAAGCCGTGAGTTTCTGGACCAGCGCATTATTCTGGGCGTCGAGGAGATCGACGATGGAAACGCTGCCCTGCTCGTATTTTTCCTGAACGATTTCGAGATTGGCGTCGGCCCGCTCGGAAGCGATGCGGGAGAGCCGGATGGATTGCCAGGAGCTGGCCATGGCCGCGAGGGAATTGCTCACATTGACCGATACGGCTTGGCGTGTCTGTGCGTCCTGCCATTGGATCGAGCGGAGACCGGCCCGGGCTTGGCGAATATTGCCAAATCGGGCCCCGCCTTCGAAAAGAGGGAGAGAGGCCGAGATAAGAAAAGTCCAAGTATCGTCCTCCTCGGGGGTGCTGATCGAAGACGGATATTCCGAATCGAGGATATGGCTATATTGAAAAGAGGCTTCTACATCAGGAACGAAGAAACTGCGGCGGTTCTCATCGAGCTGGAGCTGCTGGGCCGCTGCAGAATAGCCGAGGGAGGCGACCTCCGGTGAGCGGGAGAGTGCGTAGGCGATACTCGCCATGCGAAAGCGATCCGACGATTTTTGGGAACTGGCCAACGGAATGAGAGTCGAAAGGCTCGTATTGAAGACGGCCGATTCGAGGGTGATGTCCTCCAAGTTCCAGGATCGGTCGGGGGATTCGCCGAGAACTTGGTTCAGGTCGTTCATCGCACTGTGGAGGCGATTCCTTTGCGACCAGAGTTCGCTCTCCTGCTGGGCCTCTTCGGACTCGAAGCGGAGGATTTCTTCCGGGCCCGAGGTTCCGACGGAGCGACGGATGCGCGCGATCTCAAGATTTTCCCGAGTGATCCGCAAATTGTCCTCGGCAATCTCCAGGTTGGAAAGGATGGAGAGGACCTTGATGTAGGCGAGCCCCGCTTGGGAGGCGATGTCCAGGGCCACGGATTTGTCCGACTCTTGGGCCGCTTCGAACTGACGCCGGGAGGAGCGAACCGCGGTCACCTGCGTGTCGTTGTAAATCATCTGGCTGGCGTTGAGGCTCAGGGCCGTTTGCTTTTCCGGGCTGAAACCAGCCTCAACCGCATACTGATCCTCATTCACCTGCTGGTAGTTCACGCCCACCGAAACCTGAGGCAGGACAGGACCACGGGCCTGCTCGACCGAAGCCCGGGCCGAAGCGACATTCTCCTGACTGATCTTCCGATCGAAATTATTCGCAAGCGCCAGCTTCATCGCCTGAGCGATATCGAGCTTGGGCGCCGACTCCGACTGCGTATTCACCAACGTGGACAGCATCTCCGGGTTGACCGGAGGCGGAGGAGCCTCGACGGCGGATTGAGGTACGACCGGCACAGACACCGCTTGGAGCGCAAGAGTGCCCATGAACAGGGAGAGGAGGATCGTGCGCAAAGATTGCATCGGAAAAGCGGAGAGTTAGTTCCGGTTGGCGCTTAGGTCAAGAAGTGAGGCACTCCTGGGCGGTAAATTCGTAAACTTGCTTGCGGGAAAGCACCTCAGAACTTGCGGCCATTCCGGCGGGCTGTCATGGATGAGGCGTGAAGGTTTTCCAGTTTTCAGTGGTCGTGGTGCGGTTGGCCGGGCTCATTCTCTTTCTCAGTGGACTGCTGCGATTGCTCACGGCGATCGCAGCGTCGTGGGGCAAGGTGGGTTTGGTTTATTGGCAAACGTTTCTCCTCACCGTGGTTTTGCCACCGGTGATTCTGGCCCTCGCCGGGTTGATTGTATTGCTTCTTGCCCGCCCGATTGGACGCTTTTTGGCCCGGGGACTCGAGAGTGCGGAGACCGATTGAGATTTTCCGGGTTTCGGCGGTCCTCCTTTCTCTCCTCTGTGCGGGCTGTGGTCTGCGTCAGGAGGAAGCGGTTCGGCCGGAGAATCCGAATGAGGTTCTTCTCGCGGAGTTGGCCGAATCCCTGAACCCGGAGATCGAGGGCTTACAGCCATTTTTTGCCTGTTGGGAAGAAGGGGATGTCGCCGAGGCCCAGGAAGCCGTTCTTACTTATTTTCGGAATCGTGAGATTCCGGAAGCCGCCTTGCCGGAGCCTTTGCCTACGGAACAGGCTTTGCTGGTATCGGGGCTGGATGCCTGGCGGGGCAGCTTTACTTTTCAGGGGGTGAAGGGGCAGGCGGCCGAGCCGGATGGACCCATTGATTGGGAATATCAGGGCCCTCAGGGCAGCAATGAATGGGCTTGGTTTCTGAACCGGCACGCATTCTTTCGTGAGATGCTTCTCCTTTACGAGGTGCAGGGTCACGAAGAGTTCGTGAACCGTTTGGGAGACTATTTGGTCGATTGGTTCTGGAAATATCCCCCGCCGGATCGCCGTAGTTTTTCCGCATCGTGGCGGGCACTGGAGGCAGCGCGGCGCTATGTGGATTCCTGGCTTCCCGTTTACGCCAAATTGCGGGGAAACCCTGCTTTCGGGGATGAGGCGGAGCTCGCAGTAATCGCCGGTGCCGCCCGTCACGCGAATTATTTGCGGGACCATCACCATTTCGGGGGGAACCATTTGGTCACGGAGATGATGGCCCTCGCCGCGATATCTGTGGTTTGGCCCGAGTTTCGCGAGGCTCCGGGCTGGTTGGATTACGCCGAAGAGCGGTCGCTCGAAGAGATGGAGCGTCAGGTCTATCCAGATGGGGCTCATAAGGAGTTGGCCAACCACTATCAATGGATTGCGGGTTCATCCTTTCAGCGGCTCTATGGTATCCTAGTCGGAGCCGACGCGGGCGATGCTGCGGATCGAATCTTTCCCTGGATGGAGTTGATTTGGGATTACTACGCCTGGGTTACCCGTCCGGATGGTACAGGGCCTTTGAACAATGATTCGGACCTCGAGCCCAACGCTGAGCAGCTTCTGCCCTTGGCTGATTTTTATTTTCGGCCCGACTGGCGCTATATTGCCACCGGCGGAGAGGAGGGAGAGCGTCCTGCTGGTTTACCCTCGCGGGTTTTTCCGTGGGCGGGTCAGGTCATCCTCCGAACGGATTGGGGTCCGCTGGGAGATTGGGTTTTCTTTGATGCGGGGCCTTTCGGCACCGATCACCAGCAAGAGGATCGGCTTCACGTGTCCGCTAGTCTTATGGGCAAAAATTTGCTCGTTGATTCCGGGCGCTACGTTTATCGAGACGACGAGTGGGCTGAATATTTCCGGGGACCCCGAGCTCACAATGTTCCTACCTTCGACACTTATCAGCGGATCTCCCCGGATCCGGAAACCTTTGAGCCGCAGAAAAACCTAGCCGATTTCTCCGGAGAACTCTTGGTCGCCTCGGCCAAGATGCCTTTACGGGAGGGAGAATCGGGACCTTGGTCGGGAACCCATTCGCGGAAAGTCGCCTTGGGGCCGGGATTCCTCTGGATCGTCGACTACTTGGATTTTGCGGTGCCGGATCAAGCCAACTTTCGTTGGCATTTTCACCCGGATCTAAAATTGGAAAAATCGCCGGAAGGCTGGGTCGCCAGCGATTCCGAAGGTCCGGTGGCCCAATGGTCTGTGGCATCCAACCTCACCCTGACCGGGAAAGAAGTTCGGGGCCAATCCAAGGGTGAGATCGAGGGCTGGTATTCACCGGAGTACAATGAGCGTTTGCCCAACTCGGTTTTGATCTTCCGCACCCCCGCCGCCACCTCCGGAGTCTTCGCATGGCTCCTGGTCGCAGAGGATGCAGATATCGATCAGGCCTTCCTTTCTGTCACCGATCAAGGTTCTCGTCTTGAGATTCTTAGCGAAGGGAAACTCCATGAGTATTCCTTGGAGGTGGACTGATTGGATTGGTGTGAAAGGTAAGGCTCTGAAGCATAGGGCCTTATGGGATTAAAGATCTCTGTTCTAAAATGATTGACATCGTAGATATAGCGTTAAGGTATTTTTTGTGATGATTCTCGTTCCGCTTTCGGTTCGTTCTTCTTGACTTTTAGGTGGAGCCGTTCGGACTGGGTTTGACGAGGGGAATGAGGTGAAGAAGCAAATGGATAAGCATCTTTTGATCGATGGCTATAACATGATTCATGGCATTCCTACTTTGAGCCGGGTACTGGAAGAGAGTCCGGATGCTGCTTGTGACAGTCTGGTCCAGATGGCCCGGACGATTCATGATGAGGATGGGCTTCGAGTGACAGTGGTTTTTGACGGACGGGAGAAACGGATCCAAGTGGAAAATCCCTGCAATCGCCCGACGTTTTCCGTCATTTACGCTCCCCGGCAGCTTTCTGCGGATGGAGTGATAGAGCAGCTTTTGGCGAAGACCAGGGTCCCGGAATCGGTGACGGTGGCTTCGCGGGATAATATGATTCGGGAGGCGGCGGCAGCCCGGGGTTCGTTCTCGATTGATGGGCGGGGGTTCGAGGATTGGGTTGGGAGGTGTGAACGTCGGACCTCTTCGCGATTGGGAGCGGGCAAGACGCCAAAATGGAAATCCTCCCTCGGCGATCAGTGGAAGATGCCAAGGGTGCCGGAGGAGTCTTCTTGACGGTATGAATTCGGGAAATCGAGTCGAGGAGCTGACGGGGCTCTATGGTCCAGTTTTTTTCGCGGAAAAGCAGGTCCAACGGATTTGGGCGACTCGCTCCTTTCGCCAGGAGGGTCTGGTGACCCGTTCGGGTAAGGTTTTGGAAGTTTTGGATCCGGGACGTTGGAACTTTCAGGAAGGTCCCGATTTTCGGGACGCGATTCTCGTCCTGGATGGGCGTCGTTGTCATGGAGATGTAGAGATCCACCTTCATGAGCGGGATTGGCTCCGGCACAAACACGGGATAGATCCGAATTTTGATGAGGTGGTTCTCCATGTGGTGCTCTTTCCCGATCGGCGTGACGATCTCGACCAAGGCGAGGCGGGATCAACCTTCGAGACGCTGGAATGGCTCAAGTATCTGGATCGTGATTTGGAGACCTATTTTGACGATCAGGGAGTCGATCAGTTGTTGGATGAAGGGTTGCCTGATTCGCTGACCTTTCTCCTCGATCTTCCGCCGGAAGCCCGGGAGAGCGTCTTGGTCCGAGCCGCCCGCGAGAGGTGGGATCGTAAAGTGGGCGTGATGCAAAAACGGGTGGAAGTGGCCGGACGGGTGGCGACTTTTCATCAGATATTTTTGGAAACCCTCGGGCTGAAGCGGAATCGTGCGACCATGAGCCGCTTGGCGATTGCTTATCCATTCGAGCAGTGGCAGCAAGCCCCGATGGAGACGGCGGCGGAGGCTTTTGCATCCTTCCAGGACGATTGGCATTTGGCGGGATGCCGGCCTGCGAACCACCCGCGTCGTCGTTTGGAGAGTTATGGGCAATGGATTGCCGGTGGTCAGTTGAACGGCCCGGAACGTTTGATTGAGCGACCTTGGCGTCGTTCGGCGGAGGGAGGAAGTCTCGAGATGACGAGCCTCCGGGTGGCCCGCCGGAGAAAGGAGTGGGAGCTTTCGAAGCAGGAAGAGGAGTGGCGAGCGATTTTTGCTCCCGGCGTGGTCGGGAGCCGTTTCCACACTTGGATCGGAGATGGTTTATTGCCGTTTTTGGCGGCGGAGCTTCCGGATTACAATGGGTTTCCCGGCTGGTTCGTCTGGCCGGTAGGGGATGTGCCGGATCGAATGAAGCGAACGCTGAAGGTGTTGGAGGTGACGGGGCCTGGGCGTCCGTTGTGCAACGGATGGACGCAAGGGATCATTCGCCTTCTCGAACCGGATTACGATCCGTCGTCGGCACTCGGCGGTGCGTAGGGCTGGATGTTGCCCGCGAAGATCTCCTGATAGATTTTGTTCGTCGGTTTGGGTAACCGAGAGAGGGTGTAGTTCGCGTTTTTGACAGCTCCTGGGCCATAGCGGTAGGAAGCTGCGAGGAGGGGGTAGTTGAAATGGCGGGCGTCGACCAATGCTTCGCGGCAATGCGCTAAGTAGAGCATGGCCGTATTGAGATTGGTCCGCCAGTTCCAGGCTCGTTTGTACGAGATATCGGTGACCGTCGTCCAGGCATCCTCGCTCATTTGAGTGATTCCGCGGGCGACTCCACTGTCGGCGTAGGCATTGAAGGAACTCTCGGCGAAGGCGATGGAATAGACGAATCCGGGGTCGAGTTGATGTTCCGGGGCTCGCTTGAGGATGTAGGCCCAAACGTCTTCGGCGGGAATGATCTTCTTCTCCGGACGGGAGCAGCTGCTCAGAACGAGGGCCGTCCCGATCAAAAGAACGGGAAGGAAATTTCGGGCGGATCGATTGAGCATGGTAAAGTGGCAGCAGGGGTGAGGAGCGCACCTGCGCGGTGCAAAGTCCCGGGGTGGTTCTTTGCGCCGCGCAGTTTAAGTAGAGGCTTCGCCGATTTCGAGGATGCCGGGGAGGTTGAAAGAGGGAAGGCTGTCAGGCTGAAAGGCGTCGGGGAGGAAGATCATCCCGCCCGAATCCTGAGGTGAAAGCGTGCCGTCGATAGTGATGTTTGTCTTTTCGACGAAGACTCGAGCGCGAGCTCCAGCGCGCCACGAATCGGCATCCATCTCAAAGAGGCGGTTCCGATTGATCGATACCTGGATGATGATCGGACCATCACCCCGCCGGCGCGCTTCGATACGGAAGAGTGTGGTCTCGTCGGGAAGGAGGCCTTCAAGGAGAGCCCTATTCTCGCGGGTAAGAACGTTGGGGAAGACAGTTGCCCCGGAAAAAGCGAGCTCGGTTAGAGTCTGACCGGCGAAATCCTGCTCTCGCTCGGAGGCAGTGATGAGGCGGATTCCTTGGTAGAACTGCCAGTTCTTATCGAGAACGAAGCTTCCCTCGAATTCGATCTGACCAAAAGGTTGCAGCAGGGACCGAAAGGGTTGCTCGTCGAAAAAGGAGAAAAAGTAGGGGTTGGATCGGCGATCGTAGGAGCCCTCAAAGGAACCGCCGTTTTCGAGGGAATCCCAACCGAGACGGAGGAATCCTTGCACCGTAAGGCCTCCCCCGGTCACGCGGGCGGTGGAGTCAATGGCTCCGGATCGATTGCGGACAGCGGTCAGATCGGTCTCAAGGGCCGAGGGGAAGATCGAAAGATTCAGTGAGGCGCCGGAGAGGTCGGCTTTCTCGATTGGGAGCCGGGCCGGATCCAGAAGATCTTTCCAACGGGAAAAATCGATATGCTGAAAACGTTCGGGGGCTTCGCTGAAATCGATCCGAGCCTTTTTGAGGCGGACGAGGTTGATGGATCCCTCGAGGATGAGATCCAGCCAGCGGTTTTCCGCCGTGATCGAGTCGGCGAGAATCGTGAGAGATTGGTTCGTCCAGCGGATCGGGCGGACGCTGAGTGAATCACCATCGAGATTCCACGTCGCCTCAGGGGGCGCTCCCTGCGAGATGATTCGCCAAGGAAGAGAACCGCGCCAGAGAGCAAAACCGATCAGGCCGAGTACCAGGGCGGTGAGGATGACCAGGAGGAGACCCTTCGACTTTTTCGATTTTTGACCGGCAGCCATGAATCTTGTTGAGCGTGGGGATTCTGGACGAGAGGTCGATCAAGAAGCGATCCGCGGTCGGTTCATGGCTCAAGCCTCGACGGCTTCCGCGGCAATGGGCAGGTTGCGAAGTTCGGCGAGGATCTCCGGAACGGGCCGGGCGAGCAGCTCGCAGGAGGCCGGCCCGATCGCGGGCGTTTCCGGCAGCGTGGCCATCGACTCCCGAAGGACCGGATTGCGGTTGGCCGAGACTTCGTCGAATCGTTTGACCGGGGTGAAGTGCGGGCCGTCTCGGACGATCTCGGGATGAGAGATCACCAGCTCGCCGATCGCTTTGGCCGTCTCGGCGAGACGGTCCAATTCGGCCTGAGTGTAGCTCTCGGTCGGCTCAAACATGAGGCCGAGTGCTTCCGGGAAGGCAACCGTGGGAGCGTGGTAGCCAAAATCGAGAAACATTTTCCCAAACGAGGGGATCGCCTGCGGGCGGGAAACGCCGACCTTTTCGAGGGCTTCAAATTGTTCCTCGGTCAGGGAGAGGATAAACTCGTGCATCCGGGGAGCCGCATCGGTTCCTGTCGGCAGAAGCGGGAACTGGTCGTCGAGAGACTTCTGCAGGTAACGGGCGGCGAGGACAGCGGTTCCGCTCATCCGGGGGATGCCTTCCTTGCCGAGGCGGAGGAGGTAGGTGTAGCAGCGAACCTTGTGGGCGAAGTTACCCCAATGCCGGTGGAAAGTGCCGATCGAAGAGGGCGGTGTGATAGTGGTGAAATGGTCGCCGTTGCGGATGATTTGCTTCCCGGGAAGGAAGTCGGTCAAGCGTTCGCTGACGGCCACGATTCCGTCTCCAGGGCCTCCGCCGCCATGGGGGATGGTCCAGGTTTTGTGAAGGTTGCTGTGGACGGCGTCGACGCCCATGGCCCCGAGGTCGATCCAGCCCGCGATGGCGTTCAGGTTGGCACCGTCGAGATAGACGAGGCCGCCCGCCTTGTGGACCTTCTCGGCGATTTCGGCAAAGGCAGTTTCGAAAATGCCGCCCGTATTCGGGTTCGTGATCATGATCCCGGCGATGCGGGGACCGAACTCCTCGATCTTGGCGTCGAGATCTTCGGGGTCGATGCACCCGGTGGAATCGGCTTTGAGAAGGGCAATCCCCCGTCCTGCGGGGAATCCGGCCATGGCCGCCGTGGCGAAATTGGTGCCGTGAGCCGAGCGGGGGATGAGCATGACGTTGCGGTGCTCGTCGCCGCGGGCACGGTGGTAGGCCTGGAACATTTTCAGTCCGACCAGTTCTCCTTGGGCTCCGGCGACGGGTTGAGTCGTCACTCCGGCGAGGCCAGTCATGTTCTTAAACCACTCTTGGGTTTCGAAGAGAATTTCGAGAGATCCCTGTATGCAACTCTCCGGCGCCGCAGGATGAATCCGGGTGAAGCCTTCGAGGCCGGCGGCCCACTCGTTGAGGTACGGGTTGTACTTCATCGTGCAGGAGCCGAGCGGGTAGGGCGCTTCTTCCGGTGCGGCGTTTAAAGCGTCGAGTTTCCGGTAGTATGCGTATAGCTCCTCTTCCGAGAATCGGGGAATCTCCGGCCCTTCGCTGCGGAGGGCGGAAGCGGGGGGTTCGGCGACAGACGCGGCGTCCGAAGCCGAACCTTCCTTTGCGCAGGCTTGGAGGACCGAGATCAAGGTTTCCAGATCTTCGGAAGTGGTGCGATCGGTAAAAGTGAGCTTGAGAAAGGAGGTTTGGGAACTGGGGATCCGCGCGCTGACGTCCGTTCCGACAAGGATTCCGGCTTCCAAACCCTTTTCGAGAGCGTCGCGAACCGGGAAATCGGTGGCGAGGGTGATCTCGGTAAAGACGGGGCTCTCGGGGAAAGCACAGCGGACTCCGGGGATTTCCGGGAGTTTTCCGAGAAACGCCTGCAGGCTGCTGCGAGCCGAGGCAATCGCTTCCCTCAGCCCTTCGCTGCCGCGGCGGAGGAGAGCTGCACCAACGAGGGTGGCCAGGAAGGCCTGATTGGAGCAGATGTTCGAGGTAGCCTTCTCCTTGCGGATGTGTTGCTCGCGGGTTGAGAGGACCATGACCTTGCCGCTTTGACCCGACCGATCGGAAGCTCCTCCGACGAAACGTCCCGGGGCGTTGCGAATGTCATTGCGGTGCTTGCTGTCGAAGCGGATGGCAAAGAGACCGAGGCCGGGACCTCCGAAATTGGGTTCGAGAGCGAGGTGTTGGCCTTCTCCGATGGCGATATCCGCTCCCGCTTCTCCGAAATGGATTGGGGCTTGGAGGCCGCCGGGTCCGAGGAGAAAGGGATCGATGACGGCGATGCTGCGAACGCCGATCTCGCGGCAGAGGTCGGTGAGGGCATCGACTTCTTCCAGAACGCCAAAGGTATTGATCTGGGGAAAGGCAAAGGCGGAGATCTCGTCGGCCTGCTCGGCTAGAATCGTGCGGACGGTCTCCGGATTCATCCGACCGGTCTTTGGGTCACATTCGATGCGAAGGACATCAAATGCAGTATCGGCGAGATGGGTGTCGAGCACGTCGAGGTCCGAGGGCTCGAGCGAACCCGCGACGGCGATCAGGGAAGATTTCTTTTTGAGGCGAAGGGAGCAGAAGGAGGCTTCGACCAAGGCGGTGGAGCGATCATAGAGTGAAGAGTTGACCGCCTCGTATCCGGTGATCTCCGAAAGCAGACATTGGTAGATCCAATGGGCAGTCAAAGTGCCCTGACTCCGCTCCGGCTGGTAGGGAGTGTAGCTGGTGGCGAGCCGGCGAAGTGCTGAAACGCGGGCGACGATCTCCGGCTGGGTCCAATCGGGGAGTCCGTCGGAAGCAAAACTGGGCAAGGGACGGTTCGCATTTGCCAACCGAGAGACATGGGCGCGGGTCTCGGATTCATTCAGCTCTTCGGGGACCGGGAGCTCCGACTGAAACTGGATCGCCTGGGGAATGTGTTGGTAGAGATCGGACAATGTTTTCACCCCGACCTTGGCGAGCATCGTGGACTCTTCCTCCGGGCTGAGCGGAATGTAGTGGCGGGCGGTTTCGCGAAAATTTTCGGTAAGAAGCGGAGGGAGCGTCTGATCTTCAGGCATGCAGCTACGCTAGGAGGACTCCCGTCGTGTGCAAGTCCTTGAAATAGGTGAAATGAAGAAACCTGCACGTTCTTGACCGGAAGGCTTTGTCTCATCACTCTTTTCCTCCGTGCTTCTCGTCCTCGATAACTACGATTCCTTCACCTATAACCTAGTTCAGTATTTCGGCGAACTGGGAGCGCCGCCGCGTGTCTATCGCAACGACCAGCTCACGGCGGACGAGGCGGAGGCGCTCAATCCGACCGCTATCGTGATCTCCCCCGGACCCTGCTCGCCCAATGAAGCGGGTCAGAGTCTGGCCTTTATCGAGCGTTTTGCCGGGAAGGTTCCGCTCCTCGGGGTTTGTTTGGGGCATCAGTGCATCGGCCAGTATTTCGGTGGCAAAGTTGTGCGGGCCGATCGGCTCATGCACGGAAAAACCTCTCCGATCCAACACACCGAGCAGAGTGTGTTCGCGGGATTACCCAATCCGTTTGAAGCGACGCGCTATCATTCTCTGATCGTCGATCGCCCGTCGCTGCCTGATTGTCTCGAGATCACCGCGGATACGGCAGAGGGCGAGATCATGGGCCTGCGACACCGGGAGCTTGCGGTGCATGGGGTTCAGTTTCACCCCGAATCGCTGGCGACTTTTCAGGGAAAGAAGATCCTCGCCAATTTCCTCCGTATGGCCGGGCTCATCCCCGAGTCTCAGACGGTGGCCTAATGCGCTCTGATTAGAGCTAACCTCGGGGGCGGACGGCATCTTTGGGGGGCTTTCCCGATCTCGAACCTCGGATCGAGAAGAGTTTTTTCACCATGCGGGGCGTTGGTTTAAATGAAACTTGTTTCTATAACGAATTGGTAGCCATCGGATTATAGGTGAGTTGGGTTGTTTGTGGACCTCTGGAATCGTCGGCGCGGATGGCTGACCTCTTTCGGGTTGCGTTTTAAACCATTCTAAATTTCATATCTTAGTGAAGAATAACAAGATCGATTAATGAGATGTCCCAAATGCAGTTCGACCGAAACCAAGGTCATTGATTCTCGCGTTGGAAAATCCGAGACCTCCATCCGGCGTCGGCGTGAATGCCTGTCGTGCGAGTATCGGTTTACGACGATTGAGGAAGTGCTTCGGGAGAATCTCCGAGTCATCAAGATGGACCAGAGTCGGGAAGATTTTGATCGATCGAAGATGCTCAAGGGCATTCGCAAAGCGATCGAAGGCCGCCCGGTTGAGATGGAGCGGATCGACATGATGATCGCGGACATCGTCGATTGTCTGCAGAAAGAATTTTTCGACGAGATTCCGAGTCGCGCCATCGGGGAAGAAATCATGAATCGTTTGAAGCAGATCGATCAGATCGCCTACGTGCGGTTTGCCATCGCCTATAAAGACATTCGTGATATCGCCGAGCTGGAGCAGGAGATTTCGGTCCTGAACCAATGAGTCGTGGGAAAAACACAGATCGCGTCGATCTTCGACGTCTGAGCGAGATCAGGGCCGGGCACGGAGCTCTGCGGATTTTGTTTCCCGAGTCGGACTTCCAAGGAGTGGAGTTCGAGAAGATGCTGGATTTTGCGCAACGAGATCAGACTCCTGATATCGTCCCGGCTGCGAGCGTTGTTCGCCGATTGGTTCGCTGGTATGAGGATGGCAATCCGGGGGTTGCTTGCCGCGTTCTGGACGCGGGGGCGATCACAGGAGGTATGCTTTGGCTACAAGCTGCGGTGAACCGGGTGATCCGCGATTTTCGCCGTGGACGACCCGCAGTGCTTCTCGTTACCGGGCTTTGTGAAGCGGTTTGCAGCCCCGGACGCCGATGGAGCCGCCGAGCAGAGCGCGAGCGTCAGGAAAACCTGCAAATCCTTGAAGAACAAGTCCATCAATGGGCGAAGGCGACAGGGACCCCCATCTCCTTGTTTGTCGCGTAAGACTGAAATGTTGCTCGGTGCCACTTGCGTGGGAGTCACGGGTCGAATAAGATTCCATTTATGAGCGAAAGAACCCTGTTTCAAAAAATCATGGATGGGGATATCCCCGGCGATTACGTCCACCAGGATGACCAATGTATCGTCATTCGGGATATCGATCCGCAGGCTCCGGTTCACTTACTGGTGATTCCACGGGATCCCATTCCGCGGATTGCCGAAGCTGAAGAAGAGGATGAGGGCGTGCTGGGTCATCTCTTGCTCGTTGCCGCCGAGATGGCGCAAAAGATGGAATTGGAGGGTGGATTCCGCATCGTCATCAACAATGGTAAGGATGGCGGGGAGAGTGTTCCTCATCTTCACGTCCATGTGCTGGGTGGGCGCGCCTTGGCGTGGCCTCCAGGTTGATCGCTTTTTCCCTGCAACCCCTCGAAGGGAGCCCTTCCTTCAAGGAGAACAGTCGAGTACGGCTGCAGATTTAGCGGGTTTCAAAACGCCCATCCCCTCGCTTGCGAACGAACCGCCGAAGTTCCAGCAGTAGAAGGGTGGAGTTGACGGTTGAGGAAGGCAGGGAGGTAGCGTTGGCAATCTGGTCAGGGTGGAGAATCTCCCCTCCTTGGAGCGTTTCCATAATGGTCGTCTCGTCCGGGGTCAGGTCGGAAAGGTCCGCGGAAGACGTTTCCGACCGTTGGGGCTGAGCATCGCCCAGAGGAAGCTCGCCGACGCGCAATTCTTCAAGAATCTCGTCTGCAGAAGTGACGAGGGTGGCGCCGTCTCGGATCAGTTGGTGGCATCCCGCACTTGTAGACTGGTCAATCCGGCCCGGAATGGCCATCACCTGGCGTCCCTGTTCTCCGGCGAATCGAGCGGTAATCAGGCTCCCACCGGAAATATCCGTTTCGACAACCAAGATAGCCTGACACATCCCGGCGACGATACGGTTGCGCATCGGAAACGTCTGCCGATTTGCGCGATATCCAAAGGGAAATTCGCTGAGAATGGTGCCTTCAGCCCGAATCTGTTGAAAAAGCTCCAAATTCTCGGGCGGATAGACGATATCTGCTCCATTGCCGAGAACTGCGATCGTGCGACCCCCTACTTCGAGGGCACCCTCGTGTGCTGCGGCGTCAATCCCGCGAGCGAGCCCGCTCACGATACAGATGCCTCGCCGCGCCAGGCCGGCAGCAATCTCCTTGGCCGTCCTGAGCCCATATAGGGTGGTCCGCCGTGACCCGATAATCGCAACCGAAGGATCCCGGAAGCACATCTCACCCAAGGAGTAGAGTCCGATCGGGGGATCGTAGATTTCAAGGAGAGGTGCGGGATAGTCCGGATCCGTTTGCCGGATGAAGCGGGCATTGTGCTTGGCGATCGATCTCTTCTCCCGCTCCAGATCGAAATGCTCGTCCCAAGCTCGGATCGCGCGCGCGATCTTGGGGCCGACTCCCTCGACACCTGTAAGCTCTCTTTCAGAGGCCGAGAGGATCGTAGATGGATCCGGGCCAAAGTGGTCAAATAGTCGGCGAAGGGTAACGGGCCCGAGGTGAGGAATTCCATTTAGGATGATCCAAGCATCCTCCTCCGAAGATGAATGCTTCTGTTTGGATTCCATGTCCCAAGAGAAAAAGAGGAGACCCATTGCGGCAATTCTGAAATTGGAGCTCGGTCGAAATAGTGGATTTCTGTTCCGTTTTTAGGGTTTAAGATAACAGAGGTAAATTGGTTGACATGGTTTGGGATGGCTTCCCGAAGTCCGTGAAGTGGGGGCTTTCGGCGGGAATCCATCTCTGTGGATGTCAAAGAGGCATCCAGAGCTGGCCACCGCTCGGAGCTGGCTACCGCTTTAGGTTGGGGAATGCCAAAGAAAAGGCGGCACCCGATGGGGTGCCGCCTGAAAAGAATACGACTCTGGTTTTTGAAACGAGACTTAGTAGTCGTCGTCCATGTCGCCAGCGGGAGCGTTAGCAATCTCTTTCGCTGGGCTGTCGGCAATCAGGCACTCCGTAGTCAGGAGGAGACCGGCGACCGAGGCGGCGTTTTGGATAGCGGTGCGAGTGACTTTGGTCGGGTCGACGACTCCGGCGGCGACGAGGTCTTCGTATTTGCCGGTGGCTACGTTGAAACCTTGGTTTCCTTTGGCCTGTAGAACTTCCTGGACTTGAATGGCTCCGTCGAGCCCTGCATTTGCACAGAGGCAACGCAGAGGTGATTCGATGGCGCGACGCACGATCCTTGCTCCAGTGGCTTCATCTTCCGAGAGTCCTTTCGCCAAGCTTTCGATGGCTTTTGCGGTGCGCAAGAGTGCGACTCCGCCTCCGGGGACGATCCCTTCTTCGACGGCGGCCCGGGTGGCGTGGAGGGCGTCATCGACGCGATCTTTCCGTTCCTTCATTTCGGCTTCGGTGGCGGCTCCTACGTTGACCACCGCAACGCCTCCGGCCAGCTTGGCCAGGCGTTCCTGAAGCTTTTCGCGATCATAGTCCGAGGAGGTTTCCTCGATCTGACGACGGATGACTTTGACCCGGCTTTGGATGTCGGAGCTTTTTCCCGCCCCTTCAATAATGGTGGTATGCTCTTTGGTCACGGTGACTCGTTTGGCCTTGCCGAGGTCAGAGAGCTTCGTGTTTTCGAGCTTAATGCCGAGGTCTTCGGTGACAAACCGTCCACCGGTGAGAACGGCGATGTCCTCCATCATGGCTTTGCGACGATCTCCGAAACCGGGCGCTTTGACTGCACAGACGTTAAGGGTGCCACGGAGTCGGTTGACGACGAGAGTGGTGAGAGCTTCCCCGTCGATGTCTTCGGCGATGATCAGGAGAGGTTTGCCGGATTTGGCGACTTTCTGAAGAATCGGAAGGATGTCCTTCATGCTCGAAATTTTCTTTTCGAAGAGGAGGATGAACGGATCTTCGAGGATCGATTCCATGGATTCATGGTCGGTCGCGAAGTAGGGACTGAGGTAGCCTTTGTCGAACTGCATCCCTTCGACGATGTCGAGGGTGGTTTCGATAGACTTGGCTTCCTCGACGGTAATGGTCCCGTCTTTGCCAACCTTGTCCATCGCTTCCGCGATGATGTCGCCGATGGTGGAGTCCCAGTTGGCGGAGACGGTTGCGACTTGGCGAATCTGTTCCCGGGTATCGATCTTCTTGGAAATCTTGTGAAGCTCGGAAACGGCTGCGGAGACTGCTTTGTCAATTCCGCGCTTCACATAGACGGGGTTTGCCCCGGATGCGACAGAACGGAGTCCTTCGCGATAGATGGACTCGGCGAGGACTGTGGCGGTTGTGGTTCCGTCTCCGGCATTGTCTGCGGTTTTGGATGCCACTTCACGTACCATTTGGGCGCCCATGTTTTCGAAGGGGTCCTTCAGCTCGATTTCTTTGGCAACCGAAACTCCGTCCTTGGTGACCTTGGGCGATCCGAATTTTTTGTCGATGAGGACGTTGCGGCCCTTCGGACCGAGAGTGACGCTGACTGCACGAGCCAGAGTTTGTACGCCGGAGAGGATTTTACGACGGCCGGCTTCGTCGAAGAGAATTTGTTTTTTAGCCATGTTGGTATGGATTCTGGATTAAAGGTGAAGGGGGAGTCTCAAAGGATGATTCCGAGAATGTCGTCTTCCGAAACGAGAATGAATTTCTCTTCGGCGAGTTTCACTTCGGTCCCGCCGTAGGTGCTCAGGAGAACTCGGTCTCCGGCCTTTACTTCAAAAGCGATTCGTTCGCCTTTGTCGTTGGTCTTACCGGTTCCGAGGGCGATGACTTCAGCTTCCTGGGGTTTTTCGCGCGCGGAATCCGGAATGTAGATCCCCCCGCGGACAGATTCGGTTTCTTCGATTCGTCGAAGAAGGACTCGGTCTCCGAGAGGGCGGATGGTGGCGGTTTTCTTGGATTTTGTAGCGGTGCTCATGATTTTCTTTCTGATTTGATTGGTTTTGGATCCCCTGTGGAGGGACGGTTTCAATGCGGATGCGGGTGTCGCGGGAGGCATTGAAGAAACAGGACCAAAACAACCAGATAAAATCGCACCCCCGCGAATAGTGATTTCTATCAGCACTCCGTGTGCCGAGGGATGGGGCTATTATTGTAAGTTGTTGGTGGTTAGTTGAATATAGTGGTAGGGGGCGGGTGGAGCAGGATGTGAAGACGATCTGGAGCACACGCGATAGAGACAAATGTCCCGTATTGGTGTCTCATTTTCCTTGGTGGGATGTCTCACATGTCGCGGATTCTGGCTGAAACGGAGAAGGGGAATTCTTTCTCGCAGATGGCATCGGTTATGCTAATCTCTATTCATAGGTGGTCTACTGATGAACCTTTCAGATACAGGACGCAGGTTTCACCTCCCTCGGGGGGATCTAGACTTTTTGATTCATAACTTGGCCCACGGAGAGAATGAAGCGGTAGCTCTTCTCGCTCTCTTAACCGATCCGGAGACGGTTGACCGGCTGTTGGATGGTCCTTCAATCCTCAATGTTGTTCTCAATGGACGGGGAACTTTGGGCATTTCGGAGTTTCTCTACTTTTATCTTCTGGTGCGCCGGGTGTTTCGGGATCGGGGATTGGAAGATCCGGATCTGGCCGACTATGTTGCCGGGGCCCTCACGGACTTCTCGCTAAGTCAGCGGTTGAAGAAAGGCGGTCGGACGGCTCTGCCTTTTGTGATTGATCTGGCAGAGGACCTGAGTCGGGCCACCAGCCCTTACGAGCGTTTCTTCCTCTCGGTCCAGATCGGAAATTTTCTCCTGGTGGCGACGGGCATCTTTTACGCTCATCTGGAGGAGCGTTCGAAGCGAAGGGGAGCCCCGGGGTTGGGGTATTACGAAGACTTTGGCGCCGGGATCTTTCGAGAAGCGGGAAACCACCCACTGGCGCGGGAGTTTCTCCTCGAAGACCGTTTTCGCCAGCTCAGCGACGCCTTTTCATCGAGCCGACGGGCGCTTAATCGGATGTCCGATCAGTTCCTGATCTGGAACTGATATTCGAGTAGGGCGGGCATCCGCAACGCGGAGTCCTTAGCTTGGAAAGAAGGGTGTCTTTAATTCGCTGATTTTGGTTTCTTGGGTGACGACCATATTGTCAGGATCGGCGCAATCTGCGCGGAGCCCGGCAAATCCTTCGCTATGCTCATCGAAGAGGCTCCAGACTAGTCGATCATCCGTCTCTGGAATTGGAAGCGAACGAATTTCTTCACGGGTGAAAAAGCCGAAGCGTCCTTCTTCCATATCGGGAGGTAGAGTTTGAAGTTTGCGGCGACAGTGAAAGAGAAACATCAGCCAGTGGCGCTCCCCTTCGTAGTTCTTCTCCGATACGTATCCAAATAGATGAAGATCCTCATCGGAAATGGTCAGTCCGGCCTCTTCCTGAGTCTCTCTCCGTGCGCATTCGAAGGGAGATTCTCCGATCATCATGTCGAGTTTGCCTCCAATGGGGCTCCATTTGCCTTGGTTAGGGGCTCGGTTCCGATGGAGGAGGAGAAAGCGATCTTCCTCGTCTCGGAGGAAAACCAGGGTGCTGATTCGAAAAGGTAGGTCCTTCAATGGGTTCATCGCTTCTACTTTGCGTATCTGCTCTCAGGGGCGCACGGAAAAAGATATAGATAGTAAAAAAAGGGAGTAAAATTATCGGAACATCACATATCTGCGGAAAAAGACTTGCCCCATCGCCAGGGTTTGTGCGTTATCAGCGCCGATGGCTTCTGCATTGAAATCCCCTTTGCTACTGCTTCTGACATTCATTTCTTCGATTTCGGCTCTCGCTCAAAATGCGCCGGAAATCGAAGTGTCGAATGTTAGATTCGATCGTGGTCCCGACGACTGGATGATGGCAACTGTCCAGATCTCGCCTGAACGCAATCCTTTGCCGGATGCGCGGGATGAGGACTACATGGATGATGTCCTCCTCACTTTGACTCTTTGCTATAAGGTGAAGAATCCAGCCGAGGGGCAGTCTCCGCTCTCTTTTTACCGGTCAACGGTGCGTATGGTCTCGATCGAGCAATCGAAGCGTTACTCTCTTTATTTCTTCCTCCCCGGTGTGATTCGGGATCGGGATGAGTTGGACGTGGAGCCTTTTGCCTGGATGGTTGAGATGGAAGTATCTGGCACAAAAGTCGGAATGTCTCTTGATCAGGCTGGCGGAGAGGTCCAGAAGGATAAGGAAGGCTATGATAACTTCCTGTCGCAGGCGAGTTCAGGTGTCCAAGAAAACGAAGGGCTCCTAGTCCCGGTTTACTTGGCCCCGAATCATATCGTCGATAGCTCTCGGCTTCGATACACAGAAGTTCCTGCTTTTTACCGCTTCGAGCCTGAAAATTAGTTCAGGCAAGATTCGAAGCTTGATTGTCCCTATTCGCGTTACTTATATAGCGTTTCTATTGTATGAGCTCCACTAAAATTTCTATCCTCAACTGCGGCGCAAGTCAGTTTGCGTTCGGGGTGTTCTCAGTCGAGGGATCGGAACCGACGATGGAGCGTCTGGTTACCCGCAGTCTCAATTACGACTTTTCTGAAGAAGAACAATGGCTTAGCGCGACCCTCTCTGGTTTGCGTGAATCCGTCAGTGCCGATAAGATTTCTGGCGAGGTTCAGGTCGTTCTTCCCGGATTCCTGCTTCTGACGAAAACTTTGCGAATTGCCCATGTCGAAGGAGGCAAGCAGGCGCAGATGATCGCCTACGAAGCGCAGCAAAATATTCCCTATCAGCTTTCGGATTTAAATTGGAGCTATCAGGTTCTTTCCGATGATGGAATCGAGACGGAAGTGCTCTTTATCGGAATTCGCTCATCCATCTGCCGGCGGTTCTGCGACGAGATTTCGAAACTTGGTTTTCAGACCGTTTCCGTCAATGCCTCGACGATTCTCGATTACAACGCATTCCAACTGACGGATCCTTCCGGTGATTCGGAAGCGCTTGTCGTGAATATTGGAGCGCGGGCGTCCAATCTGACCTTTATTCAAGAGTCCGGGTTTTTTGTCCGGAACATTAATCTCGGCGGAAATGCCCTGACTCAAAGTCTCGCCGACGCCTTAGGCAAAAGTTTTGCGGATGCGGAACGCATCAAGGTGAATTATTTCACCTCTGAGCGGGCCGACCACTCTTCTACTGAGATTATCGACAAAGCGACCAACAGTTTCATGCGGCGCCTGTCTCAGGAAATCACGCGGTCGATCGTTAATTTCCGCCAGCAGAAGAAAGGGGCCGCTCCCAAGCGCATCCTCTTGACGGGACGGAGCGCACTGATTCCTGGCCTGACCGATTTCCTGAGCGAATCTCAGAGGGTAGAGGTTTCATTTTTCCAACCCGGCAAATTCATCCAGCTCGGTTCGAATGCGAATGTCGCACCGGACTCGATGGAAATCTTCCAAGCCTCCGAATTGATCGGGGAAGCGGCCAAGTCGCTCGTGCCGAATGGCGTCGGTGTTGATTTGTTGCCGGAAGAACTCCGCAAGGAGATGAGCTTCAAGCGGAAGCGACCTTGGATTTTGGCTGCAGCCGTGGTCTTGGCGGCCGCTCCGGTTCCGTTTTTCCTTCAAACTCGGGAAACTGTAGAGCAATACGAGACGGCTGAGCAGGAGATCCAGCAAGAGCTCCCTGGGCGTCAGTCTGAGTATCAGCAAATCGAAAATCTAATCGAGAAAATCGAGGCTGCTGAAATTCAGGTGCATCGGTTTGACGACCTCGTGAATGCCAAGTCGAATTGGATCCAATTTTTCTCAGGACTCCAGGGTGCCTTATTTAGCATTGGTGACGTTTGGCTCGACGATCTGAAGGTGGACCGCATGGAAGTCGGCGGTCAGGTTCGGTATCAGCTGAATGTCGACGGGCGTCTTCTCGTCCGCCAAAAAGATTCGGATGCTGTGGTGGCAATGGCCGAGATCGATGAAGAGCTTCTGTCAAACCGGATTCGGACACTTTCAGAAGTCTTCACTTCATCCCGATTTATTTCCGAACGCATTTCCATGCGTATCGATTTTCAGGCGATTCAGGGAGGAGAGCCTTTGCTCCCCTTTGAATTTGTATTTTCTATCGACCCCAAACGGCCTCTCTAACCATGGGATTTTTCAAGCGATATCCAATTTTCTGTGTCGTACTGGTTTTGCTGGTGCTTGCACTGGGCGCGGGCGTTTACCTCGTGATCAGTCAACAGGCCAAAGTCGAAGATGCGAAGGAGAGTTACGAAAACCAAGTTAGACGCTTACAAGAAGTTTCACGGGGTGTTTTGTATAATCCCGAAACCGGTCAACGTGTCGCCCCGAACAAGGCGAACCGGGAACTCCTTCAAGTTCGACTGGATCAGGTCGATGGCGACTTGGAGCGAATTCGGAGTGGTATGGTTGCTCGAACCGACAGAATTCTAAACGACTCTGCCGACGAATTCACCTTCTTACCGAAATTACAGTCTTTCATCGCTTCGCTCAAGGCTTTGGCAGCCAAGAATCATGTAATTCTCCAATCCGACGAGGCATTCGGGTTTGCCAAATACGCGACTCAGGCGGCTCAACCGAAGAAAGAAATGATCCCGATGCTGAATCGGCAACGCCAAGTGCTGGATTATATTCTGAAGCAATTGATGGCTTCAGAACCGGTTTCAATTTTGGCCGTCGAGCGAGAATTTGTCGAAAGACCGCCAGAGGAAGAGAATTCCCGAAATCGCGGTCGCAATAGCAATACCAAGGAAGATGATGTTTTCACAATTCAAGAGTTGGTGACAGCACGGTCGAACGAGTTTATTGAAACTTCCGCATTCCGAATCGTATTCACGGGTAGGACGAATGCTCTCCGCGAATTCCTCAATCGCCTCGGAAAATTTGAGTTACCGTTGATCGTCCGAAGTGTTGAGGTGGTACCAGCCACAGAATCGGATGTTCCGAAGCAAGCCGAAGCGCCAAAGCAAAATAGTTCGGAAAATGCGCTTTTCGCATTATTCGGAGGCGGCGATGAAGAGGAGGCAGAAGTTGAGGTAACTGAAGAGACTGATCCGAATAAGAAACCGGTGATTACCGAAACTGAATCCAAATTCACGGTCGTGATTGAATATGTTGAGGTTGATATCGACTCCGACGATGAGACAGAGGAGGCAGGATCGTGAAGCATATTGAGAAGATAATTTTCCTGGTCGTTCTGATCGTTGTAGCGGGTCTTTCGGCGTGGGTGTTCATGGGAGACGCGAAAGCGCCGAATGCCTCCCAAGACATTCCCCCAGCTGGCGGCTCTTTCCCCTTAGAAGAATACACAGGCATCCCCCCCCTTCCTCAGGTCAATTGGCCGGAGCCCATGCCTCAGGATTCGGAAGGTAAGTGGCTCTACCGCGTCTTCACTCCGCCTGTTTTGTACATTGTCGATGGAGCCTTTGTTCCTGTACGTCCGGTGGATCCGGTGCCCGATGAGCCCGAGCCTGAGCCGGAACCATTCGGGGTCGCTCTCACCGATATAACTCGGAACATGTATCGACTTCAGCTCGACGCGATCTATGAAACGAAGTTAAATGATGTCGATTCGGCAGTGCTTTCTTTCGAGAACGTCTATGCCACTCAGACTGAGCGTCCTACGGTAACTCTGAAAAAGGGTGAGACCGATGAACATTTCCAGTTCCGCGTTGATGATATTGAGCGTAAAGAAAAGCGAATAGGTGGCGGTCTCGAGCGTGAACATGTCGCCACGATTACAGATCTAAAAACAGGAAAAACCGTACTCCTTTCTGATCGCGATACTCTCTACGAGGAGGGCGTGACCCTCACCTTCGAATCGACGGTGTCACCGGGCCAGACGGTGACGTTGAAGTCTGTGGGTGAAACCTTCGAGATGAACGACGCTACTTACACACTCTCCGAAATCAATTTAGATAATTCCTCTGTCCAATTGGTGAAAGAATCTGAAACTCTGGATGTTCCGGAGGTGAAAACGCTTACCCCTGAAACAGTGGAGCCCGTGACGGAAACACCGTCACCACAGGCGACACAACCGAATACGGAATCCGGCAGCTCGGATTTTGATCAACTGTTCAACTAAGATTGATTGCAAAAAATATAATTCTATCTGCGATTATTACTTTAAATTATACTTATTGATGAAGACCCTGAATAACCTACTCCGAGCAGCGATGACCTCGGCCGTATTGAGTGCTGCACTCGTCAGCGCTCCAGTTGCATACGCCGCGCAGGACGCGGGGATCAACCCGACGGAGAAAGTCGGGTTGATGGCCTCCGCTCTCAGCCTGAAAGATCAAGGGGACTATGCCGCTGCCTTCGAGAAGGCGACCCTTCTCCGCGAGATCGCTCCGAATGATCCATCGGTTAACCGCTTGTACAACGAGCTTGTCGAAGAGATGGAAGCTGAAGGCATTCCTTTTGATTTAATCGCAACCGACGAGTCGGGCAGCGATGAATCGACAGTAGCCCCAACAGCTACAACGGAAGAAGCGGCTCCGGTCGTATCTCCGGACGCGAACGTCAAGGCCAGCATCTCTCAAGCTCAAAAACTAGCTGCCGAAGGAAGCTATCCTGAGGCGATTACTCTGCTCAATCAGGCGAAAGCCAATTCCACGGATCCCGCCACTCAGGCGCAGATCGATGATCTCATTGCAAGTTATATTCTCGATCAGGAATCCAGCTATGTAGAAACGGCGATGGAAAATTCCCGCGAGGATATGGCTCGTGCTGAAGAACTCGCTGATGAAGGCCGATATTCTGCAGCTTACGAGCTTTTGGACGCATCGATTAATCGTCTTCCTGTCAGCACCGGAACCGAGGACCTCATTGAAACCTTGGAGAACACCAAGAAAGAAATGCTACTTGAGCAAGCCGAAGAGTTGGCTCAGAAGGGCGAAGGTAACGATGCCATGGCCGCTTTTCAAGAATACCAGCGTGATCCTAGCACCGACGCGAGTATTCAGGACCAAGCGAAAGATGTGCAGAAAATGGTGAAGAACCCTTACGCTTACAACATTCGCGAAATTAGCCCTGGGTTCGTTGCCGAATACCAAGAAGTTCAAGATCTGCTCGTCAAGGGGCGCGCACAATTTGTCAACGGCGACTACGAAGGTGCCCGTCAAACTTTTGCTCAGGTCGAAACAATCAGTCCGGAAAATGTTGAAGCTAAAGCATTTCTTTATGAAATCGCGGAGCGTTCGACCAACAGCGGTCATATTGATCGCACAAAAACTCGTGCTGAAATGTTGAATCAAGTCAGTCGTGCTTGGCAGCAACCCCGAGTCTATGTGGATGATCGTGGACCGGGCACTGGGGGCGTTGAAACTACTAGTCCTGTTCTGAAAAAGCTAGAAACGATCGTGATTCCCCGCGTTACCTTCACCGGAACCAGCCTTTCTCGCGCAGTCCAGTCTCTTTCCGAAATGTCGGAAGAGTTCGATCGCAACGCTACCTCCGCGGAAACACGCGGCGTAAACATGGTCGTATCGGGTCAAGGGGGCACAGATCGCCAGGTGAACTTCTCTGTTCGCAACCTTTCTCTCCTCCGCATCCTCGACATTGTTGGCCAGCAGACGGGTTACCAATGGGATGTGGTTGATCAAGTCGTTGAGTTTCAACCGAGCGACCAGAAAGGGGGGAACAATCGGCTTCAACGGGCGATCATTCCGATTTCCAAAGGAACGCTCGACCTCATCCTCGACATTCAGTCCGCTTCGGGAGGAGGAAGCAGTTCGGTAGCTGACGATCCTTTCGCCGCTCCAACTGGACCTTCCGGCCCGGCTACCGATGATCGTCAAGATGCTTTGGTGAACTTCTTTGAAGCATCCGGTATTGAGTTTCGTAATATCACCGGTGCTAGCATCGTCAATCGTGGATCCCGACTTTTGGTGAATCAGACTTCGAGGAATATCGAAGAAATTCGCCAGACCCTCCGCGAACTAGACATCACCGATCAGGTGGAAATCGAAGCCAAGTTCATGGAAGTTGTTCAAGGAAATCTTGACGAATTGGCTTTCGAGTGGAATGCCGGCAACCAAGGGAATGCAGTAATTACTCGTTCTCAATCTACAAGCACGACTAGATCAAACGGAAGTAATCGATCTTACACGGGCACTTCAAGCGGATCGAATACGGTTAATACCATTGGGCCTCCCCCTACTTCTTCTTTCATTGGTCAAGATTCAACAACCTACAATTCGACGGTTGGAAACAATTCGAGCTTCAATTCGACCACATCATCTTTCGAATCGCCGCAATTTGACTCATATGGCAACCCCAGAAGAGATCCAACCAAGGGGTACAACGGTAGTATGAATACTTTGGCCTCGATTTTCGGCACAACGGAAACCTCCGAACAGGGGACCATCAGCTCTCCATCTGGAAATACACCTTTCTCGGTTGCTCCGGGAACGCCAGCGAATGCATTGGACCTGGGTGCTGATATTATCAGCAACTTTTTTACCCAAGGTGTGATCGGAAACTTCGATATCTCTATGGTTATGCGAGCCGTTTCCCGAATGGAAGGTTCGGACCTTTTGTCCGCTCCTCGTGTGACTGTCATGTCTGGTAAGTCGGCGAACATCGTGGTCGCTCAAGAGTTCATTTACCCGACCTCTTATGGGGAGCCAACTGTAACCGCTTCTTCTGGTAGTTCTGATGATGGTGGTGGCGGCGGCGGCGGTGCGGTAGCACTCGCTTCGGGTGTTCCAGAAGATTTCGAAACCCGGAATCTGGGCGTCGAACTTACTGTGACCCCAACTGTAGAGCCGAATGATAAGATTAATCTCGCTCTTCAACCCCGGGTTACCGAGTTCGAAGGATATGTTTCTTACGGCGGTCCTAACATCGCTTTGACGGACCAGACCTCTGTGCAGTCGCCCTCCGGTTATTTCCAACCAATCTTCTCGACCCGCACCGTCGAAACGGAAGTAACGGTTTTCGATGGGGCGACAGTGGTCCTGGGTGGATTAACCCGGGAAGAAGTTCAAGAGTACAAGCAAAAGATTCCGATTCTTGGTGACATTCCATTAATTGGTCGTCTCTTCCGTTCAGAAGGGGAAACCTCACAGAAGCGTAATCTGATTATCTTCGTCACTGCGAATCTGATCAGTCCCGGGGGCTCACCAGCCAACCAGTCATTTCAAGGCACTGAGTCGAATTCGCTCTTCCAGAATCCGACTGTGATCAGTCCCGGAGGGATTCTCTCCCGCGACAAACAAAAACAACCAGTCGAAGAGTAACCTCTCTGGCCCAAGAGGCTATTCACAACTTTACAGGCGGCCACTCAATGAGAGTGGTCGCCTTTTTATTGGGCGAGAATGGATCAATGGATCGCTCTTTGAATTCAAAGATTGGCATCGACGATGATCTGATCGATCCTTAATATCGTGTTCTATGGCTACTCGTACGAAAGTCCGCTTTGTTCTCGTTTCTCTCTGGGTGGCGACCGTGGCTGCGGCTTTTACTGCGGGGCAACGGATGACAGATTCTTCATCCCGAGCGGAGGCCGATGATGAATCATCTATTCAAGCCGTCGGAGCGGATTCGAAGGCACCCACTAACACTGTGGGTCGTGAAATCGACTTGGCGTCGGGTTTGCAGCCAATAGAGGGCGAAATCGGAGGCAACGAACCCCTTCTGTCTCAGGTGTTGAAGGGGAGTCGTGACTCAGAAGATTTACGATCAGCTACACTCGAGGCGGAATTGCTCGGCCCCGAAGATGCCCGGTATTGGGCGGAATCCTATTTGCGGATGCCTCCTGACCCTGGAAGAAATCGCTTACTTTCTGTTTTGTTGGGATCGCTTGCGGAGAGCGCTCCATTGGAGGCACTCCAGATGGCCCAAGGAATCGGATCTGTTTCGGCGAGCGAACAGGCGCGCCGACGTATTTTGGAATCGTGGGCTAGGCGAGATCCTCAAGCCGCTCTCACCTGGTTGGAGGAAAATCGAGGTTCAATTCCTGGCAGGATGCATTCAGGGAGATTGGAATCTTGGATGGAAGGATATGCTGAAACCGATCCTGGCGGTGCCTTTGCGTATGTGGTGGGGATGAGTGAACAATCGAATTCTGATCGCTGGTTGAAGCGTCGGCTGATCGAGAGTGTTGTCGAAGCCCAAGTAGCGGGCGATCAATTAGAAGAAGCATTGGCTTCACTGCAAAGTCTTCCTCAAGGCTTGTTGCGTTCAGAGGCATTACAGGAGTTTTATTCGGAGTGGGCAAAACAGGATCCAGCCGGAGCTGCGGAACATTTTCTTTCGAATCGGGAGGAGGGAAGTGAACGAGCAGCGGCGGGTCTTATCCGAGAATGGGCGTCGTCAGATCCAGAATCTGCCGCCGGATTTGTTTCGACATTGGAAGCGACTGATCCCGCTTACCAAGTCGCCATCTCTTCTCTGATCGAACGGTGGTCACGCTACGATCTCGAAGGCCCGGCGCAGTGGTTGAATGAACTTCCGCCTTCGGAGGGAATCGACCGCGCAGTCGCCGTATTTTCGGTTCGCGCCTCGGAAGAAGACCCAGAAGGAGCAATGACCTGGGCGGCCTCTATTGCCAGCGAACAAACCCGTAGCCGAGTTATGCAGAGGGTTGCGGCTAATTGGAAAGAAACGGATCCGGACGGTTTGGAAGAGTTTATCGAATCGAGCGAGTTTGATGAAGAAACTGCAAAACAGCTGAGAGAAGCAAGAGGCCGCCCCCGTTGGAGAGGCCCCTATTGAGACTAATTTCCCTCGGGTATGTGATGATCCCGATTGCGTCCAGCGGGTTTCCTGATAGGCCTGATCTTTAGCCAGAACATGGATCAGTTAGACGAGAAAAAATCGCGAAAGCATCTTCTTCGCTCTGATGAGGAGATGACTTTCCTAGAGCACCTGGAGGAATTGCGTTTTACCCTCGCGAGGTGTGTTGGAGCTTTCGCGATCGGTGTGATCATTCTGGTCTTCTTCCTCCCGTCACTGACGGACCTGTTAAAGTTGCCGTTTGTTTGGGCTCAGGGAGACGGTCATCCCGATATGATCGAAGGGCTTTTCTCACGAAAGCCGATGGGCGTTTTTTCGGTGATGATGCAGGTGCTTCTACTGGGAGGGATGGCCTGTTCACTTCCCTTTATTCTCTTTGCTGTCTCCCAATTCGTGGCACCAGCTCTGACTGAAAAAGAAAAGAAAGTTTTAATCCCGGGACTTGCCGCCGGATTTGTACTTTTTCTTCTCGGTGGCTCATTCGCCTTCTTCGTAATTCTCCCAGCCGCGTTGCGGGTCTCAATTGCTCTCAACGCCATGCTGGGTCTGGAGCTGCTCTGGGGGGCGTCGGAATACTATAGTCTGGTTGTGTGGCTCTGTGTCCTGATGGGAAGCCTGTTTGAGTTTCCGGTCGTTCTAGTGCTCTTGGTCTATCTAGGTATTCTGACAGCCGATGCTCTTCGATCTCAGCGAAAAGCCGTTTTTGTTGGGTTGATGATCCTTTCTGCGGTCATCACTCCGACAGGTGATCCGATCACTTTTATGATTATGGCTCTTCCGCTTTACGGTCTTTATGAATTGGCAATTATCGTGGGAGAACGCTGCCAGAAGTCGAAATCGGAAAGTGATGAGGAGGAAGAAGATGTCCTGGATTAATCTCGCGCAGTCATGAGAGCTCCCGAAATTTAGGATTCCGGGATCAACTTAATTTCACTATCTCCACCAGGCAAAAAATAGATTTCTCGAGTCCCTACTGTGGCCTGAATAAGCACCGTAGTTTCAGATGTGACGGATACTACTCCGTCGGCGGGGACGATCTCACGATTGATCGTGAGTGTTTCAATCTGGCTATCCATCTGCGGTTTCACATTGGATTCGAATGAGGTCCATTGGGCGAGTGCGTTGGGTGACTTGTTGCCCGGAAGGAACTGGTTGAATCGGTCGAGGTAGGGGACAAGGCTCCTTTCAAGCCATGTGAGTGTCGCTCGGCTTTGTTCGCCACGGGGACGATCCCCATCGATACTGCGCCCCTGAATCGAAGCGATGTCTCTTTCGGCTTTCTCTTTGAGGGACGGGAGTCGGCTGTTCAGGGTTTCCAGATCCAATTGGTTAACCAGTGAATAAAACTGACGGAGAGTCGCGAGTCGCACTCCAGACGTCAGGCCTTCCCCTCTGGTCTTGACGCTGGAAGAGCCGGTGGAACGGATGCGACGATCATCTCCACCTGGAAATTCGGATTTGATCTCTACGAATTTTGCCTGATCGGCTTCCTTCGCAGAAGGTTGGTTCGCCAAGATACCTTGAAATAGTTGATTTTGGGTGCTGAGTTTGCTTTCAAGGTCATCTGGTAGATCAGAGAGGAACACGGCCGTTTTTTCGCTTTTTAGCCAATCGCTCCATGCTCCAGTGTGAACCGTCAAGGATTGGGTCTCGCTCTTTTGAAGAAGGCTCCGAATCGGTCCATTTTCTTTTTCCCAGTATTGCCATCCAAAATATCCACCTGCGCCCAGCACTGCAATGACCAGGAGTATCACTCCCGCCCGGAAAGTTTTGCGGGCGGCATTTTTCTTGTGATAGTTTTTGAGTAACTGCCGAGCCTGAACCTCAGTGATTCGGGAAACCTGATGGGAAGGAACGAGCCCATGTTTAATCAGCTCCAGTCTTTGGTCTTTTGTGGCCTTATTGGCTGTGTCGTTAAGACTATACGGTTCGTTGCTCATGTTTCGGGAAATCGTTGTGTTCTTGGATCAGTTTCTGGGAACGAGATACTATTTCTTTTTAGGCCGGAGGGTCATATTTTAGAGCGTTTCCACCAGGGAATCGACAAAAAGGCTCCGACTGTGGTCATATCTTCCCCTTTTTTCGGAGCATTTTACACTGGGGGCGAGCCTTTTAACCGATTTGGATTCACTTCCCGGAGAATTTCTCAGCCAGCAGGAGAGTGGGCGGAATCGATTGTTAGACCGCATTGCGCATAATGCGCTCTGATCAGGTTCTTTCCCTAGAGGCTGGCTCGGGTAGGTAACACAGCACAATCAGACAGACGAGAGTCGCTTCGATAATGAAGAAAGCGTATTCTTCGAAAGGAATATGGCCAAACCACGGAAGTGCTTTATCTAGTCCGACGAGAGGATAGCCCAAGGACACGTTTTCTCCGAATCCCCAGATACCCAAATAGACTGCGTAGTTGTCCCAGGGGGTCGTAAAACAGAAGACGATTCCGACTAGGACCAGCCAACAGATTACATGAGGGAGCTGGATTCGTTTTCGAAACCGAAAAAAGAGAATCAGGAGTGGGGGCAGTGTGAAGATGAGATGGTATTGCCAGTAGGTCATCCGATCAGCCTCCACGCAAAAGGATGGACCGTACGAAAAGGCAGCCCGGAAGCTTTCGGATTTTGAACAGAAGTCTTCTCTTTTGTAGGCTCAGTTCCTGACGAATAATTGGATTGGGTGCGAGAATGATGAAAGTGCCATCCCGTTCGATCCGGCCCGGGGCGCAGCGCTTTGCGTAGGATTTCCCGATCAGGTATTCCCAGCTCTGCAATATGGTCTGTTCTGGGGTCTTCTCGGTCGTAACTCGCAGGCTCGAGAGAATGCGGTCCATGGAGGAGGCCAAATCGTTCGGCTTCCGTGTCTTGCGGATGGGATTGCGGGGCAATCCGCGAAATCGATCGATGACGGCAAGATCTTCGGCGGAAAAAGGCCGATGTTTTTTCGGATGAGGAGAAGCCATACCGGATCAGTCCAGTCCTCCGACGACGCCAGCCATGTTGAAGATCGGGAGAAACATGGCCATGACGATGGTTCCGATAATTCCGCCGAGAAAAACGATGATTAGAGGTTCCATCAAATCCGTGAGAGAGCCGACCGTATTCTCGATCTCGACGTCATAGAAGTCGGAAACCTTCATTAGCATTCCATCGACATTACCGGTTTCCTCACCCGCTTTCGCCATGTGTTTCACCATAGATGGAAAATAGGGATCGCCAGCGAGGATGTCGGAAATCTGGGCTCCTTCGCTCACCGCTTTCTGGATCCTTGTGATCGAGCTTTCAATGAAGGTGTTGTCGCTCGCTGAAGAGGTGATGTCGAGACTCTGAAGGATCGGGACTCCACTGCGCATGAGAATGGAGTAGGTGCGGCAAAATCGAGAGAGGGCAATCTTCCGTGACAAGCTTCCCATGATCGGAACCTTGCTGACGAGCACATCGCGAAATCGTCGTCCCCGCGGGGTCTTTATAAACTTTTTCAGTGCAATGAATGCGATGACCAATCCGATGAGGATCGCAAAGATCCACGATTTCAGGAAATCCGAGGCAGAAATCAGCATCCGGGTCAGGAGAGGGAGCTCTTTGCCGAAGCTGTCAAACATCCCTGCGAAAACCGGAATCACGAAAATGAGAAGGACGTTGACGAGAGCGATCGCGATCAGAATCACCGCTACCGGATAAGTCATTGCGCTTTTCACTTTCTTCTGCAGGCGCACGGTATCGTCGAAATAGGTTGCCGTTTTACTAAGGATCTCGGCCAAATTTCCGCTCGCTTCTCCCGCTTCGGCCATCGACCGAAAGAGATTGGGGAAGGCATTGGGGAATTTGCTGCAGGCCTCGGAGAAAGCCGTTCCTCCGGATACGTCGCTACGCACTTCTCGAATCACCACCTTGAAATAGGCGTTCTCCGTCTGTTCGTAGAGAGCCTCCATTGCCGTGACCAGAGGCAAGCCAGCTTCGAGCATCGAAGAAAGCTGTTCCGTGAACATGGCAACATCGCCCAGAGGAATCTTCTTCTTGCGGGCCTTTTTCTCGATGCTCTTCTGTTTGGCAAGGCGCTGATTCTCCCAGAAGGAAGGTTTGGACTTTGCTGAAGTCGAAGAGAGGGTTGCCATGAATTCTCGAGTTTGCTGATGCTTAAGAGAAGAGAGAGTTTAACCTATGGAACTTTCTCCCGTTAAGCAAGTTGCACTCGATCTGGGCGATAAGAAAATGCGGTTTCTGCGATTTCATTACCCCCGGATCCGGGCTAATTCTGGCGTTACGCGATCTTTAGAAGAAAACCGCTTCGCTCAGAGCCTCGCGAGTTCCGAGAAGGTGAGCTTCAAAGGGCCATTCATCGCCACTTCCGAAGCGCGCCATCAATTGTCCACAAGACTTATCCAGATCAATCTCAAAAGAGAAGATCTCCTTGCCCGCCTGGTCCACCCACTTCCCTGAGATGAAGCGGCGATCGTCTTTCGCGGGTGAGAATTTTTCGGAAAGATCCTCTGGTGCTCCCGCGGCGACGAGGCAACCCTTCATCCATTTGGACATATTACGGGCTTCGCCGTTGAGAGCTTCAGAATGCGTTACTTCAAGTCCGGTGACTCCGTCGATGAGTACTTCCGGGGGAAACCCGCTGAGATATTGTCCAATGGACTGGCGCAGCGGCAGGAGTCGAGCTTTGGCCAGATCCTTAACCCTTTCCGGGTGTTCCCAGGGAATCTCCTCAAAGGAATCATTCTCGATCGAGCTGTCGAAGAGGATCCGCTTCATTCCATGGCTGAAGGTCCGGTAATGTTCCCGGATTCTTTCGATGGGAACGCGGTGAAACCAGTGACAGGTGGGCAGATCGCTTTCGAGCCAAATGGAGACTTGGTTTTTAAGATAGCCTTTGTCGTCAGGCGGATACCCGAGCATGAGGGCTTCGCAGCAACACATTGTCCGCGGAGTGTGGCCGATATAGCATTGCGCGAACAACTTTCCCTCAAGGGAGTGATCGGTTGACTCCTTCGTTTCTGGGCAGAGAACAATGATCCGGCAGGGATAGCGCTGGCTGAAGTGAATGGCCTCGTCGAATCGCGCTTGGGCATCCTCCGGTGTCGTGCTTTTCCCGAAGTGGAGGATCAGGTTCATCTGTGAAGCACGGAACTCTGATGGCGCACCGGAACCTTCCTTGCCGGGTTGCCACATGCGACCCAGTTGGCGGTTTACCTCAGCAATCGGCATGAGAATGCCGGGAAGGGAATCGAGAATGTTGGTAGTCACGTCTTTATCTCCTGACATGGAATCGCAGTGGCGGGAGCTATTACGGCCCGGAGCGGCGCCATTCGTGCTGGCGCTCCCATAGGAGGCGATCAGCTGCGATAGGACCCCAAGACCCAGAGTTGTAGCTGTGAAGTCCGTTTCGACCGTTTGCCTCCCATTGTTCAAGCACGGGAGTGATCAAGGACCAAGAGGCTTCCGTTTCATCGCCGCGAATGAAGAGGGTCGAATCACCAACCATCGCATCCATGATAAGTCGCTCGTACGCTTCCGGAGTATTGGAGCCGAACGTTGCCGCGTAGCGGAAGTGCATCTTGACCGGCTGAGTCCGGGTTTCGAGTCCCGGAATTTTCGAGTTAAGCAAAAGCGTTAGCCCCTCATCCGGTTGGATTCCGATGACCATAGTATTCGAGGCCAGGTCATAGAGGTTGCTTTCGCTGAAGAGGATGCCGGGGGGGCGCTTGAATTGAATCGCGATTTCGCTGACTCGCCGTGCGAGCCTCTTTCCGGAGCGAACATAAAAGGGGACGCCCTTCCAACGCCAATTGTTAATCGAGAGGCGCATCGCTACATAAGTCTCGGTGGACGAATCCTCAGGGACGTCTTTCTCGGAAAGGTAGCCTTTTACCTTTTCCCCTTCGATGAGGCCTTCGTCGTACTGTGCCCGCACGACGTCACCACCTTCCGGGCTCGCGTTAGGGACCTGAATCGCCTTGAGGACTTTCACCTTCTCGTCCCGAATCGCTTCCGGATCGAGGGAGACCGGAGGCTCCATGGCGGTCAGAGAGACCAGCTGCATCGCATGATTCTGGATCATATCCCGCATGGCTCCGCTGGAATCGTAATATCCGGCCCGGGTTCCTACGCCCAAGTCTTCAGCCACCGTAATCTGGACCGACTCCACAAACTGGCGATTCCAGAGAGGTTCAAAGATGCTGTTGCCGAACCGCTGGACGAGAAGATCCTGAACCGTCTCCTTCCCCAGATAGTGGTCGATGCGATAGACCTGGTTCTCTGTGAAATCCCGGGAGAGAGTTTCGTTGAGTGCACGAGCGCTGGCGAGATCCCGCCCGAACGGCTTTTCAATGATGATCTTCGACTCACAGCGTGAGCGTGCATTGTGGCGGGCCAGACCGATCTCCCCCAAGTTTTCCAAAATTGGAGTGAAAACGTTTGGGGGGGTTGAAATGTAAAAGAGGAACTGAGTGTCCCGGCCGATCTCCTTTTCGATTTCCGAAAGTTTTTTGGAGAGCTCCTTGAACGACTCTGCGTCGTCGTAAGCTCCTGAATGGTAGTGGATGTTCGGGCGAATCCGGTCCCAGACGTCGGAATTAAGCTCACGACGGGAATGGTCCTCGATAGCCGACGTCGCCAGTGACTGGAATTCGTCATCCGGGATCGGTTTTCTCCCGTATCCCACAAAGTGGAAGTCGGAGGGAAGAAGATTGTCGAGACCCAGGTTATAGAGTGCCGGAATCAGCTTCCGAGCCGTAAGGTCTCCGGAAGCTCCAAAAATGACGATCACCGTTGGCGGTGCGCCTCGATGTTTACTGAGTCCCTGAAGAAAGGGATGACGGTTGTCCTGATCCATGAGAGGAATTTACGAGTGGTTAGGTCGGTCGTATTTGCGGAATATCGGGATATGCTCGAAATGACGCAGATCCGCGACGGTACCGTTATTGAGTTCAATCTCGGTGATGTCGAAGCGAAAATGTTTCGGGGACGGGTGGCATTGCTTTAAATAAGCAAGAGCGCAGCTGCGGAGGGTCTTTCGTTTCTGTTTTGTGACCGAGTGATATCCGGGCACAAGAGCGGATTTTTGCCGTGCCCGAACCTCCACGAAGACCAAAACTTCCTTGTCCTTGGCAATTAGATCAATCTCGCCGTGGCCATGCCTCCAATTATAATTGAGAATTCGATATCCTTTATGGCGTCGTAGCCAATCGGCAGCATAGCTTTCGGCCATGGCTCCCGCTTTTTGTTGAGAGGTGAGAGGGTGGGGTCGGGGTTTGTTTCCCGGTCGGAGTCGATGAAATACTCTCTCAGCCCAATGGGTGATTGGGGAGAAATTCATATCGAAGTCGTAAATGAGTTTCCGGAGTATGGCGACTCTCAATTCTATTAGGCGACAGGTATGAGAGGTCGTCGGAATAATAGGCAATTTTGAATTAAGGTGGTTCTCTATATAACAGTTCTAAAAATAATTAACTGTTTGTGATTTTGGATATCCTTGAGGGTGATTGGCCGAGTGACGGATCTCCATTTGATGATGAGGGACTGTGTATGGAGAGGCTCTCTTGGGAAGGGGATAGGAAAGCCTTGCGATGCAAGATTCGCTATTTTTCCGATGGAATGGGGCTAGTTTCCTAGGATTTTTGCGCAGTTCCCAGGAAACGGGGCTATTAGGTGGCAAGTGCCCAGAGGCTTCATGCCATGCGTGGGGGCTCTTGAAAGGGCTTTCCATCGGCTACGCAAAGGGAGGCCCTGACTTTTGCCCTCTGCATCCCTTGAGAAGAATTTTGGGAGCACCGAACTGGGTCGATGCTTCCTCTGCCTATTGTTTTGGGGATGTGTTGCGGTTGTAGAGGGAGGAAAGCTCTTTTAGGTAGTCTGAACTTTCTCCGTGGACTCGATCAACCATTTCGGGAGACGCGCGCCAGGACCAATTGCCCACAGCAGTGCCCGGTGTGTTGAAGCGGGCTTCGGTGCCGAGACTGAGGAGGTCTTGGAAGGGGACGACAAAAAGATTGGCGACGGATTGATATCCGGCGCGGATGAAATCCCAGGCAATCTCTTCTCCAGACACTCGTAGGTAGCGCCGCACGTAGTCGCGGACAGCTTCGTCTTCGGATTCGTACCAGCCGACGGTCGTATCATTGTCGTGAGAGCCTGGGTAGAGGACCGTGCACGGCTGCAGATTGTGCGGGAGATAGACGTTGGATGGGTTGTCGAAGGCGAAGTGGAGGACGGACATGCCTGGCAGTCCGGTCGCTTGGCGTAGACGATCGACTTCAGGAGTGATGACTCCTAAATCTTCGAGAATCACGCGAGGTTCCGGGAAATTCTTTTGTAATTCCTTGAAAAAGGAGAGGCCTGGGCCTTTTTCCCATTCTCCATTGCGGGCGTCCTCGGCATCCGCAGGGATGCGATAGGCGGCTTCAAATCCGCGAAAGTGGTCGATTCGCACCAGGTCGAAGAGCTCGAAGTTGAGGCGAAAACGGTCCATCCACCAGCGGTAGTTGTCCTTTTTGAGCGCTTTCCAATCGTAGAGAGGGTTTCCCCAGAGTTGTCCGGTCTCGGAAAAATAGTCGGGAGGGACACCTGCTACGGCGAGAGGCTGAAGTTTTTGATCGAGCTGGAAAAATTCGGGGTGTTGCCAGGCGTCGGCGCCGTCGAGAGCAACGAAGATCGGAATATCGCCGATGAATCGAACTCCTTTGCTGGCTGCGTAGTTGCGCAGCTTCTTCCACTGGCCGAAGAAGAGGTACTGGGTGAACTTGTGTTCGTCAACGGACGCTTGGATCTTTGGGTCGAGCGGCTGCTCAGTGGCCCTTTCATAGGCTCGATAATCCTCCGGCCACTCGTACCAAGGCTCGGAGTCGAAGTGTTCTTTGAGGGCTCGGAAGAGTGCGTAGGGTTCGAGCCAGCTGGCCTGCTCTTTTTCGAAATCCTGAACGGATCCGTATTCGTCTTCGACTCGATCTTGAACTCCGGCAATGCGTTCGGAGGCCAAGTGTAGAAGGTGAGGCCGGAGATGCCAGAGCGCGCCGTAGTCGACGGCACCTCCCGGGTCGGTTCGTGAGGATTCGACTTCGTCCTCGTAGAGGAGTCCCAGTCTGATCAGTTCATCTAGGTCGACTAGATAGGGATTCCCCGCAAAGGCGGATAGGCACTGATAGGGAGAATCTCCATAGCCAGTCGGCCCGAGTGGACAGGTCTGCCAGAGGGAGAACCCCGAATCCGCGAGGAAGTCAACAAACCTGACCGCCTCCGCACCTAGGGTGCCGATGCCGGTGGAGCCGGGGAGGGCGGTCGGATGAAGAAGGACGCCGCTGTATCGCTCGTTAGGCCAAGCAAAAAGCGGGCTATCCGCTTTGGATTTAGTCGATTTCGTAGGGCTCAAGGTTTTTCTCTACTCGGCGTCCGCGGATGCGGACGAAGTTTGGCAGTCCGTTCTCAAACTCAGGAGAGATTTCTCCCTGAATGAGAGGTTGCGCGTATTTCGTGAATTGGTGGTTCATGCTGATACCGTTCTCATTGATCCAATCAGCGGGTAGTCGTTTTACGCCGTTGGCCACTTCAGTGAGAGGAGCAAGACCGGTGACGCACTCGTACGTTTCTTTCTCGGCGCGGAGTAGGGTGACCATCTTGCCGGTTTCTCCGTCGACAGCGGCCTTGACCGCTGCTTGTCCGGCGAGAAACGCTTCTTCGTTGTCGGTCTCCGAAGAGCAATGAACAGCGGCCCGCTGGGCGTGGCCCAGTTTGGCGGCCCGAGCGCGGATGCCGAATTGTTCCTCGATGAGATTGCGCAGATATTCTCCGACTCCGCCGAGCTGGGCGTGTCCGAATGCGTCCGTCGCTCCTCCGGAGGTGGTCAAATAGTTCCCATCTTCATCGACAAGACCTTCACTGGCGACGATGAGGCAGAAGCGCTCCTTTTGGAGGATCCGCTGAACATCTTCCATCAGCTTCTGAGGAGAGAGTGGCACCTCGGGAAGGAGAATGATGTGTGGGGGGTCTTCAGGACGATCCTTGCGCTTGGCGAGAGATGTGCCCGCGGCCATCCAGCCGGCGTTGCGGCCCATGACCTCAATAATGCCGACATAGTCGTGGTTGCCCATGGATTGGGCGTCGCAGGCCATTTCTTTGACCGTGGTGCAGAGATATTTGATCGCGCTGCCGTATCCCGGGCAGTGGTCTGTGGCGACGAGGTCATTGTCGACGGTTTTCGGAATACCGATGACGCGGAGGTCATAGCCGCGCTCGACAGCGAGGGCATTGATCCGGTCGGCGGAGTCCTGGGAGTCGTTTCCACCGATGTAAAAGAAATAGCGAATGTTGTGGGACTCGAAGACTTGGAGGATCCGGTCGTAATCTTCTTGGCCACGGATCTTGTAGCGGCAGGTTCCGAGAGCGGAAGCCGGAGTGGTGCGCAGGCCGCGGATGACCTGCTGGGATTCTTCAGCGAGGTCGACCAGGTCTTCCTGCAGGATGCCGATGACTCCGTTGCGGGCACCGTAAATTTCTTCGATGCAGGGATGGTTCAGGGCCTCGGTAATCGCGCCGGCCAAGCTGGAGTTGATGACCGCGGTTGGTCCGCCGGATTGAGCGATGAGACAGTTTCCGTTCAGTTCTTCTGACATAATATTCTTCTGGGTAAAACGGCGAGGTTGTTGGGGATGACGGTGCATTACAAATCAAAAGAGGACCCGGCCCGTGGATTGATGTGAGCCGTGGAGAAATGTCGAAATTGTTCGATGGATTGGCACGTCCATTGCTTTCACTTATTCAATCAATCGTGCAGGATTGAGTATCAGGGAATCATTCCCCTTAATTGGGGCCCGGTGTTTAGGGGTTTTCACCGGGCCCTTTTTTTTGAAAAAATTCCGGACCCGGTTGACTGTATTCCTTTGCATGCGACGCAAGAATTAGGAACATTCTTGGTTGTGGTAGGGTTTATTGCAGGTCTCTTCGTAGGTGCCGTTTGCGCCTGGGTGGTGGTGCAGTATTTCCGCCAAAATATGCGCCTCATGAATGAGGAGAAGCAAAGGTTGGAGCAGGAGAGAACTCTGGTGCTGGAGTTTATGCACAATCTGGTGGAGGGAGTTGGTGAGGATTCTCCGCGGGTCGATCTCTATCGAAGGATCGTGCACGCCGCTATTTTGGGAACTGGAGCGGTGAGTGGCGCTTTGTTTGTTCCGGATGAACGCAAGAAGTTGCACAGCGTTGCGATTGAAGGGGTTTTCCCTCCTCAGAGGCCTCTGCCTCCAGGGACTGAAGAGAAGCTGGCGACTCGGGCGGAGTTTATCCGCAAGACCTTGGAGTCCGAAGAAATTGCTTTTGGCGAAGGGGTGATCGGGCAGGTGGCCTCCGAAGGGAAGGAGATCGTGGTGAATCAACCGGACTCCGACGATCGAGTCGCTCATCACCGTGACCCCGTGTTGCGGATTCGCGCTTTGTTGGCGGTGCCGATGTATTTTCGAAAACGGTTTTTGGGAGTGGTTGCGGTCGCGAATCCGTCGGACGGGATGGGATTCACCGATACTGACGTCTCGATGGTTTCATCTCTGGCCGAACAGGCCGCGCTCGCGATTCACAATGCCGACCAAGTCCACCTGCAAATGGAGCGGCAGAGGTTGGATCTGGATCTTTCCCTGGCGGCCAACATTCAGGGCATGCTTTTGCCGAATAAGTTGCCGGAGGTGAAGCGGCTGGAGTTGGCTGCGATGTATCAAACCGCCCAACAGGTGGGGGGCGATATGTATAATGTCATTGAGTTGCCTCTCGGGAAAATCGGCGTTGCGATCGCCGATGTCTCTGGCAAAGGGATTGCGGCTTCGTTGCTAATGGCGATTTGCCAGACCGCCTTGGAGCATTTGGCCCGGGATGGGAAGGGTCCGGCCCAGGTTCTGTCTGGGATGAACGAAGAAATCATCGATGAGATCCGGGCCGACATGTTCGTGACCATGATCTATGCGGTGATTGATCCGGTGGAGCAGACGGTCCAATTGGCCCGCGCTGGACATGAATTGCCGGTTCTTCTTTCCGTTCCGAGTGGCAATAGCGCGCTTACATGCCGGACCATCTCCTCGGAGGGAATGGCTCTGGGTATGGTCCCCAGCGACATATTTGATGCCGTGATCGAGGAGGTGACGGTTCCCTTTCATCCGGGGGATGTGTTGGCTCTTTACACCGATGGGATTACGGAGCGAATCAACGAAGATGGCGTTGAGTATGCGACGAGTCGTCTAATGGACGTGGTCCGCCATGAGCATCGCAAAGGAGCGGAGGCGATTCAGAGCGCTCTGCTGGCCTCGGTCGAATCGTTTGCCGGAGCCGCCGCTCCCGCAGATGATATGACCCTGATGATTTTGAAAGGGCGGGAGCCAGTGGAAAACTCCAAGAGCTCTGCATAGGAGATACCAGGGTCTTTCGGTGAGTGATTTGACCCGACTAAGCTTGATTCTCGTGGGAAAAGAAGAGAACACGAATTGACCACAGAGCGATTCTCTTAAGAATCCAGCTATGTCCTCTTCCGAAACGATTGCATTTGATCCGGAGTCTGTCCCCGATTCGTTGGGCCATTTCGGAGAGTTTGGGGGCAGCTATGTTCCCGAAACTCTAGTCACTCCTCTGGCCGAGCTTTCGGCGGCTTACGCCGAAGCGTCGGCGGATCCCGAATTCCAAGCAGAACTGCAGCGGGAGTTGCGTGAATTTGCCGGCCGCCCGACCCCGCTCTATTTTGCGAAGCGCTTGACCGAGTATTTGGGTGGGGCGCAGATCTATTTGAAGCGTGAAGATCTCCTGCATACTGGGGCTCACAAAGTTAACAATGTCGTCGGTCAGCTTCTTCTCGCAAAGCGCATGGGCAAGACCCGGATCATCGCCGAAACGGGTGCCGGTCAGCACGGGGTGGCTACAGCAGCAGGCTGCGCCCGCTTCGGTTTGCAGTGCGTGATTTATATGGGCGAGGAAGATATGCGGCGCCAAGCGCTGAATGTCTACCGCATGCGTTTGCACGGGGCGGAGGTCCGCGGGGTGACTGCTGGGCAGAGAACTTTGAAGGATGCGGTCAATGAGGCCATGCGGGACTGGGTCGCCGATTCGCGAAACACGCACTACGTTTTGGGGTCAGCCCTCGGGGCACACCCATATCCGATGATGGTTCGGGACTTTCACCGGGTGATCGGGCGCGAAGCTCGACAGCAGATTCTGGAAAGGACCGGGCGGCTTCCCGATGAGCTCGCTGCCTGTGTTGGAGGGGGGAGCAATGCGATCGGTTTCTTCTTCGAGTTTCTCCGTGATGCAGAAGTTCGTTTGGTTGGTGTCGAGGCGGGAGGTCGTCGGATCCATCCGGGCGACCACGCGGCCCGCTTTTCCGGGGGGCGGCTCGGCGTCCTGCAAGGATCGAAAACCTGGCTTTTGCAGAACGAAGATGGACAGATCGAGAAAACTCATTCGGTTTCGGCCGGGCTGGATTATGCTGCGGTGGGTCCAGAGCATGCCTATTATCGGTCTCTGGGACGAATTGATTTCGCGAGCGCCAGCGATGATGAGTGCCTCAGCGCTTTCCAGCTGTTGAGCCACCGGGAGGGAATTATCCCCGCTCTCGAGTCTTCGCATGGGCTGGCCTATGGAGTTCGACGCGCGCCGGAGATGAGCAAGGACCAGATCCTTTGCATCAATTTGAGCGGGCGAGGGGACAAGGATGTGCAGGAGGCGGCAAGAGTCCTCGAGGCAGGTCGAGAGAGTTCTACCAGTGAGTGATTTGGATCGAGAACGGGGAGGAGGACGCTTCTCGCTAAAGGCGCGGGAGGGGGATTTCCTTTTCGGGCTGGCTTGGCGGGAGAAGATTAAGCAGCCCGGCAAGAAACCGTTGGTCCAGATCCATTTTTACTGGAAGCGGATCTTCGTCTTTTTGTGTGTTCTTGGAATCGTGGCCTGGTTTGTCGGAGGAGCCGCTTTATATTTTTATTTTAAGGAGCGGCGCGGCTATGAGGAGATCTCTTATTGGAAGACACTCGTCTTGCCCTTTCGGTTGGATCAGCACCGGAAGGATATGGGAGAGTTCTTCATTGAAAGAGGGATGGAGGAGATCCAATCGGGCGAATTTCGCCGAGGATTCCATCACTTGAGAAACGGTCTTGCCCGTTCCCCTACCAACGCGGAGGCGCGCCTTCTCTTGGCGAGGATTTTTCATTCGCCCGGATTCGGAGACAGTTCTTTGGCGATCCAGGCGCTTACCGAGGGGCTAAAATATTCTAAGGAAGATCCGTCGGTCTTCGGATCTGAGTATTTGGGAACGTTGTTTTATCTTCTCTCTGAGGAAGAACTGGACGAGCGAAGGATCGAGTTGGCCGACGAGTTGATGGATCAAGTGGATGACCCTCAGGTGAAGGCACTCTTGAATCTGCAAGCTTCTCACGCCGAAGCAGAAGTGGGCGAGTTCCAAGCAGCCCTGGAACGATTGACCAATACCCGTCTTATCGCCTCTCCGCAGGGATACATGCTTTTAGCCAATAGCCTCTGGCGCACGGGGAATCTGCGACGAGCCGTCTTAACCTACGAACGGGGGATGGAGAATTTTCCGCAGGATCGCCGACTGGCCGATGGTTTCTTCAGTTTGCTCGAAGAAGAAGAGATGTGGGAGGAGTTACTGAGCGCCGCAAGCTACCGCCAGTTGATTCAGCCGGATTATATCAAGGCGTGGACATCGCGCTTGAGTGCGCTGGAGGGTTTGGGGCGGTCTGAAGAGGTGATTCCTGCCGTGAGTGTGATCTGGAATCGATTCCCGATGAGCGAAACCGGATTTGAGTTGCTCCGCTTTGCCGTGGAAAATAAGCGCAAGGACGTGGCGGAACTCACGATGGCCGGATTGAAGGAACAGGGAATCTTTGAGCAGCCTCATATGGCGCTGATGGGCCTGGCTCTCTTGCGGGGAGGCGATCCGCAAGGCACGTTGGATTTTCTCGATGAAATGGCAGAAGAGGGGACTCCCATGGAAACGACTCGTGCAGCAGGCCTTCGAGCTATGGCGCATAGGATGATGGGAAATGAGGAGGCTGCTTTGACGCAATTCCAACAGTTTCTCGATGGCGAGAATCTCCCCCCCAGCGCCTATGCGACGCTCTCGGATTTTTACGCGGAAGAAGGTTTCGAGGATTCCGCCTATCGCATTCTTCTTTCTGGAGCCGAACGGTATCCGACGAGTCGAGAAATCCTCCAAAGATTGATCCTCGAGCACGAAAAAGATTTTGTGACCGGAAGAGATTTTATCGAACATGCTCAAGCCCTAGTTCAAGGAAGGGTGCCATCGGCGGATGTCCTGACTGAGCTTCGAGCAGAGTTGGTGAGCGACCGTTACTTGTTTTTTCCTGAACAGGAGGAATTGGTCACTCGAATCGACGATATCATCGCGCAGGGCAATGCACTCCGAGCAGGCCCGGCGGTGACGACATCTGTAGGCGGTTCCCTGAACCTCTCCAATCCAAGCCTGAGCCGAGAATTCATGAAAATAAAATGACTGATAAGAAGACATTCTACTTTGCCGGCGATCTCTTCGATTCCAAGCACTTGGCGGGGAACGCCCTTCTTGCCGAGGCCATCTATGCGGCCTCGGATGAATCCCTGGTGCCGATCTTACCGCAGAATCTCGAACAGCGCGAGACCACCGCTCACAGTATTCGCGACAATGATATTCTTTGCCTGCTCGACTGCGATCTGGCCCTGTTTCACTTTGACGGGTCGGAGCTCGATTCGGGAACGGTCGTGGAGTTCATGTTTGCCAAGTTTGCCGACATCCCTTCGGTCGTGATCCGGTCCGATTTCCGGGCGAAAGGAGACCAGGAAATGCATCCCTGGAATCTGATGGTCAGTTATTATCCACGAACCGAGGTCCTCTTGCTGGATTCGATGAGTCTTTACCAAAATGCTTATCGACCCGAAGAAGACGAAGGACCGGAAGAATTTTTGAAAACCGGAATGAGCGCCCGCCGGGCGAGAGGCATGCTGGAGGAAATCGCCAGCCGGGTCGTCGAGGCTTTCGGGATTGTGAGCGAACGGAAGCCGGTCCTTCCTCCAGAGCAGGCTGAAACAGTTTATGATTGGATCGCGCGTATGCCCGGATTCGTCGGGGGGCACTCGGTCCAGAAAGATCGCGTTGCCGAAGCGCTGCGGCGAAAAGTGGAGAAGAATCTATTGTGAGAGGGGTAACCTGTATCGACCATCCTTTGGTGGGCGACCTTCTGGGGCGCTTGAGGGATCAATCTACCGGGAAGGCCGAGTATCGAGATCTCTGCGACCGCATCTCGCTCGCTCTGGCTCTGCGGGCTCTGCATTATTTGCCCGCGGAGGGTCGGGAAATTCAGACCCCACTCGAATCGACGGAGGTCTCCCGCATCGAAGCTCCAGTCGTGGTCGTGCCCATTCTCCGAGCGGGCTTGGGGATGCTCTCGTCATTTCTTCAGCTTTATCCCGATGCCAGTGTCGGCTACATTGGTCTCGAGCGGGATGAGTCGACAGCCCAGGCGAGTGAGTATTACTGCAAGATGCCGGATATGGAAGGAGCTTGGACTTTCTTGATCGACCCGATGCTCGCTACTGGCGGATCGGCCTGTTGTGCCATTGAGGCTCTCCGGGGGCGCGGCGCTGCCCGCTGTGTTTTGGTCTCGATTTTGTCAGCCCCGGAGGGAATCCAAGCCGTGCAGGATGCTCATCCGGACGTGGAGATCGTCACGGCTGGAATCGATCGGGAGCTCGACGGCAATAAGTACATTCGGCCGGGATTGGGAGATTTCGGCGATCGTCTCTTCGGTACCTGATTGTTCAGGCCGAGGGGTCGGTTCGGTTGGCGTTTTTACCGTTTTGAGGGATCGACGTTCGGACTCTGTCGTCCCGGATTTTGGTTCGAGGCCCGAGGTTCCGCTTGCCAATTAAGCCTCTTTTTGAGGGGATCAGCGGGTTTTATGGAACAGACTACCCCTTCTTCAGGAAATCTTCTTAAGGCGATTGGCCCCGGTCTCCTTGTCGCTTGCGCCGCCATCGGTGGTTCTCATCTGGTTTGGTCGACGCGGGCGGGTGCGGAATACGGCTGGCAGCTTTTGGGGCTCCTCTTTCTCGCAAACCTTTTCAAGTATCCGTTCTTCCTTTACGGGCAAAAGTACACGGCTGCTACCGGAGAATCCCTTCTCGCGGGTTACGAGCGGAAGAGCATCTTCTGTGTCTACGCCTTCTTGGGAATCAACGTTCTCACGGGTGTGATTAACATTGCCGGGGTGTCGATGCTCAGTGCTGCATTGTTGGCAGGCTTCGGGGTCACCTTTCTCACCATTCCGCATTTAACGATCGTTATTATGATCGTCGGTGCTCTCCTCATTCTCTTGGGGCATTACCGGGTTCTCGACAGCATCGCCCGGTTGGTCATCGTCACCCTAACCATCTCTACTCTCGTGGCCTTGATTTTGGCTTTGAGGGAAGGAGGAGTCGCCCCGCCCGATTTTGAAGCGCCGTCACCGTGGACCTGGGCTTCGTTTGGGTTCTTGATTATGTTCATGGGATGGATGCCGGCGCCCATCGACCTTTCCGCCTGGTCGTCGCTCTGGATGTTTTCTCGCGAAAAGCAAACCGGTCACTTTGCCAGTGTCCGGGAGACTCAAATTGATTTCCATCTGGGGTACGGCATGGCGGTGGGGATGGCCGTCATCTTCTTGGCGCTCGGCGCTTTGGTCATGTTCGGCTCCGGGGAGACGTTTTCGTCGAGCGGGATCGTATTTTCCCAGCAGCTGGTGGAGCTCTATTCGAAGAACATTGGAGATTGGTCTTACTATCTCATTCTTTCGGCGGCCTTTATCACGATGCTGAGCACCTCCATCACCTGTGTGGATGGCTACCCTCGGGCTCTGGCGGCTTGCACTTCGCTGATCGTTCCTTCGCTCTTCCCGAAGTTTCGGCTACTGCACGGCATCTGGATTGTTGTCTCCGTTGCCGCAGCATCGGTCATCATTCTTCAGTTTGTCAGCAACCTCCTGCAGCTGCTGGGGTTCGCCGCGATTATTTCCTTTGTCACCTCTCCGGTTTTGGCCGGTATCAACTTCTGGGTGATGTCAGGAGAAAACGTTCCCGAAGAGCATCGTCCCGGCCCTGTGTTGAAGGCCTTGAGCTGGCTGGGGATCGCGTTCTTCGTCGTGATGACTGTTGGGTTCGTCTACTCGAAGTTTATCGCCTAGGAGTGGACTCGAAGGGACCTGGATCGCCTTAGCCGGCGATGCCGTACATAAGTCCAAGAGCAAGGCTTCCCACAAAGAGGATTCCGCGCCAGAGGAGTTCGCCGAATGGAGTAAGAAGCAAAAGGCCGATCAATATAAAAAATCCATATTGAGAAAAGCGGATGAAGGCCATCTCACTCATTCCGATCAGATGGCGCAGGACATGTGAACCATCTAGGGGCGGAATGGGAATCAGGTTGAATACCATCAAGAGTGCGTTGATGAGGATGATCTGTCCGGCCAGGGGGGCGATAGTTTCGAGCCCGGTGAAGCGACCGACGATGCCAAAAACGACCGCTACCAACAGGGCGATGGCCAAGTTCGAGGCCGGTCCTGCCATAGAGACGAGAATGTCGTCTCGGACGGGCTTGCGGAAGTTGCGGGGATTGACCGGAACAGGTTTGGCCCAAGCAAAGAAGGCTGAGCCTCCGGAAAATAGAAGGAAAAAGAGTGGAAGAATAATCGTTCCGATCGGATCAATGTGAGGAATCGGATTCAAGGTCACGCGCCCCATTGACCGGGCGGTGGGATCGCCCAACTTTTCTGCAGTCCAAGCGTGGGCCCACTCGTGGACCGAGGCGCTGGCCATCAGAATGAGAAGGGTCTCAAGGACATAGACTATGTTGATATCCGACATGGTGGGGGAGGCTACGTTTCAATATCGAACCTGACCAGCGGAAAGTCCGATCGGCCCATCGGATCTCTCCTCATAGAACATAGATTTGACGGATTCGGAGCGCTCGTTTGATTGGGCGGCCGAGGCTTGTGAGGCTACTCGACGTTTGCTGCCTGCTCGCGGAGCTTTTCCAGCTCTTGCTTGGCCTCGATCACTACCGCCGAAAGTTCGGAGAGGCTAGCCTTCGATCCGACAGTATTGAATTCCCGGTGGAGTTCCTGGAGAAGAAACTCGATCTTACGCCCGATCGGTTCATCAGCATCCAGGGCTTCATTGAGGGCAGTGAGATGGCTGTCAATCCGGGCGGTTTCCTCGCTGATGTCGCTGCGGTCGGCGAGAAATGCGAGTTCTTTCGCAACCCTTTCGTCGGACAGGTCGAGATCCAGATCCATCTGGCGGAGACGAGACAGAAGGGCGTCGCGATGATGAATCGTCCGGCCTTCGTCCAAATCTGTAATCTTTTGCAGCGCTTCGCGGAGAAGTCCTGCCCGCAGGGCAAACTCTTCTCGTAGCCTTTTGCCTTCTTCGGCCCGCATAGCAAGGAGGCCTTGGCCTGCTTCTTCCAATGCCGAGAAGACCGTGTCTTTCACCGGTTCCCACTCGGGGGCGGAGCTCTCCCGGTCACTGTCCGATAAGATGCGGTAGAGGACGTCGGGAGTGATGGGCTCCTCGACCTGATGGCGAAACATGGCCTTGCGTAGCAATTTTACCCGTTTATCGACCTCTTCCCAGTTCGCGCCTTCGGTTCCGTCCTCGCTTGCACGGGAAAACCGGAGGCTGACGTTGAATTTTCCGCGAGTCACGCGTTCGCGGAGCCAGTTACTGATCTCGGTGTCGAGACCTCCCCACTCGCGAGGAGCGTGAACTTGGACCTGAAGGCCCCGTTGATTGACGGAGTGGAGCTCCGCTTCTACGTGAAATGTGTCCGTGCCCGCGTTCCCGGACCCGTACCCCGTCATGCTATTCATCGCGATTCCTTACCAATCCCCACGTTCCCCCGATTCGAGGGAGAGGGCGAAATGGCGAATGAGTTCGACGCAAGCTTCTACATCGTCGAGATCGACGACTTCACTGGGCGTGTGCATGTAGCGAAGGGGGATGCCGATAAGTCCGGTAGCAACGCCTTCGCGGGCCATTTGCACTGCACGGGCGTCAGTCGGAGTCGGTCCACCTTCCGCTTTGATCTGGATCGGGATGTTGGCTTTTTCGGCACAGGCCTCAAGGCGGTCGAAAACGATGGGATTGATGTTTGCACCCCGGTAGACGATCGGTCCACCGCCGAGGGTGAATTTGCCAATTTTGCGAGGGTCGCAATCCGGATGATCCGTGGCGTGGCCGACATCGACGGCGAGGCCGAAGTGCGGGTTTACGGCAAAGGATGAAGGAATGGCCCCACGGGTGCCGATCTCTTCTTGCGTAGTCGAGACCGCGACGACCTTGGATTGAAGGCCTTCGCCGTTAGAAGCCAACCGACGAACCACTTCATTGACCACGTAGCAGCCCGATTTGTTGTCGAAGCCTCGGGCGATTCCGACGGATCCATAGAGGGATTCATACCCGTGGGTATAGACGACCGGGTCGCCCAAAGAAATGCGTTCGAGCGCTTCTTCCTTCGAAGAAGCTCCGATGTCGATCCACATTTCGTGGATTTCTGGGATCTTTTTGCGGTCCTCCGCGCTCATCAGGTGGATTGCTCGCTTACCGGTGACCCCGGAGACATCTCCGCCTTTAGACATGATGCGGACTCGCCGACCGGGAATCATAATCCGGTCGTGGCCCCCTACGGTGCCGAAGTAGACGAAGCCATTGTCATCAACGTAGTTTACGATGAAACCAAGCTCGTCCATATGGCCGGCGAGCATGAGAACCGGATCGTTCCCCTCGCCGACTGTGGCCATCCGATTGCCCAAGGTGTCCTTCGCATAGACGTCGGAGATGGGCTCCATTGTCCGGTCGAGGACGGCTTGGATCTCCTGTTCGTATCCAGAAGGAGAGCGGGCGTTGAGTAGATCCCGGAGAAACTCCGGCGGCTGAGATTCGGTTTTTTGAGTCACTTTTCCTCTTGGGACATGGTTTTCTTATAAAACTCATGTAACACCTGCATTCTCTTCTTTTCCAGATTTTCTTCTTGGATTTCTTCGGCGGTGCGCTGGCGCTCACGGCCCATCATATTGCGACGCATTTTGCTGATGGCAATATTCTGGAGCTGACGGACGCGCTCACGAGTGATGTCGAATTTTTCGCCGACCTCCTCCAAGGTGAGAGGGCCTTCGTTTCCGACGCCGAACCGCAATTTGATGATTTGCGCTTCACGTTCCTCCAGATCGTCCAAAATCTCGTCCAAATCGATTCGTTGGGATTTGGTCCGCAGGGTGTCAAATGGGTTGATGGCGTTCTCGTCTCCGATCAATTGGCCAAAACTGGTGTTCTCGTCGTCGCCGATGGGAGCGTCGAGAGAGGTTGGGCGAACGCTCACGGACTTCAGGTGCGCTACCTTGTTGACGGGGATCCCCATCTCGGCAGCGATCTCATCATCGTTGGGCTCACGTCCGAATTCGTCTGCGAGCGCAGAAGTGATCTTTCGCATCTTAGCGATCCGGTCGACGAGGTGGACGGGAAGCCGGATGGTCTTGCTCTGGTTTGCCAAGGCGCGCTTGATCGACTGTTTGATCCACCAGGCGGCATAGGTGCTGAGCTTGCCTCCCTTGTCCGGATCGAAGCGCTCGACGGCCTTGACCAAGCCGATGTTCCCTTCGCTGATCAAATCGAGCAACGGGAGTCCAAAATTATTGTAGTCGTGGGCAATTTTAACGACTAGGCGAAGATTGGCCTGCACCATCTTATTGCGGGCCTCTTCATCGCCTTTTTGAATCTTACGGGCCAGCGCGACTTCTTCCTCGGGTTTGAGGAGAGGGGTGCGGCCGATCTCTTGAAGATAGAGCTTGAGTGCACTCTTTTCCGACGAAGGAAGATTGCGAATGTCCTCGGGCTGGTCGTCGTAGGTTTCTACGGACCTCCGAACCTGGAATTCTTTCTCAGGCTTTTTGGGGCCCTCGCTCTTGTCGCGAGAGGAGCGTTTTTTCGGAGGAGGCATGGAAATCGGATCAGCGGGAAACGTGTGGATCGGTCGTCGTAGCTGCGTTCTCATCCTCCACTATCTCCGATATTGCCACAGCTTTCAACAGCCCGCGTGCTTTATTTATCGTTTCGTCGAACTCATTGGAGGGAATTGAATCGGCGACGAGGCCCGCTCCGGACTGGACCAGAACCTTCCCCTCGCGGATCATTGCCGAGCGAATCGCGATACAGGAATCGTAATTACCGTCATAAGAAAAGTAGCCGAGAGCCCCAGAATAGGGGCCTCGTGTGGTTTTTTCCTTTTCGGCGATAATCTGCATCGCTCTGACCTTGGGGGCCCCGCTAACGGTGCCTGCCGGGAAAGTCGCTCGTAGCAAATCGAAGGCATTTTGGTCCTCAGAAAGTTCACCTTCGACCTGAGAAACAATGTGCATGACGTGCGAGTAGCGCTCGATCGCCATAAAATCCGGGACGTGAACACTTCCCGGGGAGCAAACGCGACCAATATCGTTGCGGGCCAAATCAACCAGCATGAGGTGCTCAGCGCGTTCTTTGGGATCAGCGAGGAGATCCTCCTCCATGCGGAGATCTTCGGCAGCGCTCTTGCCACGGGGGCGGGTTCCAGCAATCGGGCGGATTTCAACCTTTTTGCCAGTTAAGCGCACATGCACTTCCGGGGAGGCCCCCACGAGGGCGAAATCTCCAGTCTCAAGGATGAACATGTAAGGGGATGGATTGATCGTTCGCAGCGTCCGATAAAGATCGATCGGAGCATGTTGGTATTCTTTCTCAAAGCGTTGGGAAAGAACCACCTGAACGACATCACCGCTGTGAACATATTCGCGACATTCAGTAACGGCTTTCTCAAAGTCCTCCTTTTTGAAATTGCCGTGAGGGATCTCAAAGCTGGGTTCAGAAGGGACCGAGCGGAGACTCGCCGGTGTCGGTTCTGCCAGCATTTTCGCCAAATTGGCCAGTTCAGCCAAGGCGCGATCATATGCGGCATCCGCATCCTCCTCCTCGTCAATGGAAACTGTGGCGCAGAGAAGCAGCTTTTGATGGGCGCGGTCGAAAATGACCAGCGAATCGATCATCGCATAATAAATGAGCGGGCAATCGAGTTGGTCCTCTTCGGCTCGGGGGACTGTCGGTTCGATGCGATGAATATACTCGTAGGACAGAAATCCGACGGCTCCGCCCACAAAGGGAGGAAAACCTTCAATCTCAACCGGTTGGAATCGCTGGATCTCTTCTTCAACGAGTTTGAGTGGATCTTGAGGCGTGGGGATTTCCTGCGTTTTGCCGCCTCTCTCATGAATGAGGGTAGTCTTCTCACGAGCTTCGAAAACCTTTCGCGGATTGCATCCCAAAAAGCTGAAGCGACTCGCATTCTCTCCGCCCTCAACCGATTCAAAAAGGAAGGCGGGTCGCGAAGCAGCAAGCTTCGCGTAGGCGGAGACGGGAGTTTCGAGATCGGCGAAAAAATCAGCGAGCACCGGAATCAGGTTTCCCTGTTTGGCGAGCTTACGAAATTCCTCACGGGTGGGTCGCGGAATGAACATGCGGAGAGACGGTGAAAAAGTCTTGGAAAATGAAACATTAACACCTGCCGATAACACGGCTCGGAGGCAAGGCGGAAGGTTCTGCCGGTAAAGCCTTTGAGCAATCTCTCGTGAGAAGGAAAACTCTTCTATTCAAAGAGCTTTTTGTGCAACCCGGTCCCGACCGAAAGCCCCTTCCAGTCACTCCCCCGCAATGGGTGAGGCCTTCGCGCCCGCTTCCCATCGGGTTCATTCTCGAGGAACTTGTTCACAAAGTCCTCCGACCCAAGCACCATCCCGTCCGAAAAATAACGAACCCGGCACCGCAAAACCACTGAAAGAGGCAACTTCCCTTTCTCCTCCCGCAAAACCCGCACCGCTTCTTCGTGGGAAATAGACGCTTTCCCCTCTTTCTCACCATCGCCAGCCCCATACAAAGTCTGCCGATACCCCGCCAGATCCTTATCGACAACCGAAAGCCCGGCTCGAGCCAAGCGTCCTCCCCCAAGAGCCTCCGCATATCCGCAAAAGCGGTAATCCTTAGGATCCGAAACCAGCCCGGCCCGAACCGCATTCAGGTCAATATAGGCCGCTACCGTCCGTAGCGCCCAACGATCCCCTTCGACCAAAACACTCTTAAAACGAGCCGACCAAAGCGGCCCAAACCGATCTCGTGACCGGTTAAACCAAAGCGTAAAACGAAGCTTCAAAGTCCGCATAAACTCCGAAACATCATGCATCCGACGAGTCAGCTCCTTGCGCAACTCCCTCCCATCAAGAAAGTTATCCTTCAAATGCCCCTCCAAAACCTCCGCAGGCATTGGATTCCAGGGAGTAGGCTTAGGATACAACTTCCGATACCGACGAACCAACTCCACATCCGAAACCTCCGTCCCTGCCGGTGGTACCTCCACCAAAATATGGAAATGGTTCTTCATCACCGCATAAGTAACCACCCGAACCCCAGAAAACTCAGCAACCTGCCAGATCATCTTTCGCAAAACCTCCCTCTCCCGATCCCCGAAGAAAGCCTCTCCATTCACTGTCCGGCTCATCAGATGATGATAAGACAATCGATCCGATTATTTGTGTCTACGCTTGCCCATGTTGCTCAATATAGGGCATCAACAATTTTGGTCAAACAAAAATAGAACAGTTATATAAAACTAGTAGCTATTTAAGAAATAGGAGTGATCAGGAATCAGAATCGTAGGGTTCGAATAGAACAGCGGTGGTGTTGTCGCGGCCGCAGACCTGTACGGCTTTGTTGACTAGGGTTTCGGCTAGCTTGGGATCGTTGAAGTCGGCTTTTTGCAAATATTCGGCTAGGCCGCGGTCCCAGTGGCCGCCGATTAGGCCGTCGGAACAGATTAGGAATCGGTCGCCAGGTTCGTAGCCGATGGCGCCGATTTGGGGTTCGATGTTGCTTACGCCTCCGCCGAGGACTTGTTGTAGTTGGTTTCCTGTAGGGTGGGTCCGTTCTTCACGTTCGTTGATTTTTCCGGCTCTCCGGAGCCATCCGGCGTGGGTGTGGTCTTCGGTGACTTGGCGCATTTCTCCTTTTGCAGGGAGGTAGTAGATGCGGGAGTCTCCAATATGGCCGAAATAGACCCAGCCGGGCGTCACCCAGCAGAGGCTGAGGGTGGCTCCCATGCCACGGCAGTCTTCATACATGATACCGAGCCAGGTGATCTCAGAGTGAATCTGGTCGAAGAGTTCGGGGATGAGGTCTTGGAAGCCGCGATTGAAGCCTTTTGCCGAGCTGAGGAAGGACTTTGGGAAAAGGCGGGTGATTCGGTCGACGGCGATGCGACTGGCGAACTCTCCGGCTTTGGCTCCTCCCATTCCATCGCTAACGGCGAAAATGAAATCTTGCTCCTCAAGGGAGGCTTGTCCGGTTTTGCCCAAGTAGCGGACTTCTTGGGATGAGACGGTTAGGGCGAGGAACGCATCCTCGTTGTTTTTTCGGAATTTGCCGGTGTGGGTGCAGCCCCCCCAGCGAATTGAGGTTGCGGGAATTTCTTCGCTCATTTGTGTCGTTTCCGTGGGGCTGGGGGCCGGCGGCGGATGTAGGGGTTGTCGACATCGTGTTCCGGATCTGCCTTGCGTTGAGTCTTGTCGGCGCCGCGATGGGCGTTCAGGTCTACTGGCGGGGGCTCGCCGTCGTAGTCCTCAAGAATAGTGGCGAATTCAAAGTCGATGACGCAAAACCGTCCGTCGCTACGGCGGTAAGTAAGGTTTCGCTTTTCGGCGTCATCGTGGCGGACGCCGTAGGACTTGAGATCGGCGAAGATTTGCTCCTGTTTCTCTTGGCTGATGCGGTCCACTCTGGCCCCGCAGTTGGTCGTGACGAGAAGGAGTTTCTTGTCGTCGGTTTCGATCACCTTGGGAACAAAATTACATTCTTTGTCTTCTAGATACCTAAGGACGCGGCATTCGTTCTGGTATCGCTCCTTGGCGTCTTCCCCGAGGAAGGTCTTGTAAACCTTGCCGTCAAAGGTGAGGTGAACAATCGATCGTTGGGTGTGTTTCGCTTCCTCCATGACTTTCCGTTCTTAGGCTAGGTTGAGGACCGGGGGATCTTCAATCCCGGAGTTGTGGCTCGCGGGCTTATGGTGACAGAAGAAGACTCTTTAGAGGCGGACCCAGCGGGTAAGAATTGAGTCAATGGCTCCTGTCGCACTCCACTGGGCGAGGATCTGGTTGACCTGACTCAGGAGTTGTTGGTTCTCCAGGTTAACTCCCCAGCACATGAGGTCTCGACTGAGGACTGGAGGGGCTACGGTGACCCCTTTACTTTGATACAGTCCAGCCATCCAATACGCTGTGGGGGCATCGTGGATAAACAGTTCGATCTCTTCGTTCATGAGTGCTTCGGTGCCTTTTTCAGCCGAGGAGTAGGTTTTGAGGGAGGCTTTGGGAAAGCTTGATTCTACTAAAAAGGCTCCGGTTGTCGCTTTCTCGGCGCCGACTTTGGCTTTGGTGGTTACAATGAATCCGGCCATGGGGTATTTTGAGGCATTCTTCAGCAGGACGAGGGCTTTTTGGCCGCTCTGCACATAGGGGGCGGTAAATGAGATGATCGCCTCTCGCTCCCGATTGTAATTCATCCCGGACATGATGATGTCGATCTTGCTTTTGCGGAGGGAGGGGATCAGGTCGCTCCATTTCATTTTAACAAACCGAACCTTCATTCCGAGTTCGTTGGCGAGGGCAACTGCGAAGTCGATCTCCAAGCCGACCAGTTTTCCGTCCTGTTCAAAGACAAAGGGGGGCATGTTTGCGGCGACGCCGACCCGCAATACTTCTGCATCGGATTTCTGATTCGACGAGGAGCCTGTCGAACCGGGATTCGGAGCGGTTTGGCAGCCTCCGAGAAGCAGGGCAAAGCAGGTAATGAAGATGCTGGTAAAGGAGCGCATAAGCCGATCAGAAATGGTGGAGAACATGGGAGAGTCCGGAGCCGTTAAATCCATAGGCTTTTCCCATGGGGTCAAGGGAAATGCAGGCGTCGCCGTGGGGGCAGCGGCATCTCCGGGCGATTTATTGAGACGGTTGTTGTTGGATTGGTAAGGCTTGAAGATGATCGTCTGCCCATTGGTTTCGAAGAATCGTGAGTTGTGCAAATTGTTGCTCAATCATTGCTCTGAGGATTGGATCCCGGCTTAGTTGGGGGCGCACTGTTTCGGGTGCGTCTCGCAGGCCGCGCAGACCTTGACTGATCTCCGTAGGAGAGCTCTTGCGGAGGGGAAGACGATGCCACTTGTCTTTGCCCAAAGGGGTGGGGGCGGCGAACCGTTTTAAACCATTTTGGCATCTTTTTATGGGGCGCGGGCTGGTTTCGAAAATGGGCGGCAGTTGGACCGGGTTGTAGCTGAGGTCCATGGATTTGCACCAATCCCACCATTTAAATTCGTTGATTTGGCTGAACATGTGGACCGGGATCCACGGGATTCGGAGAGAGTCAGCGACGATTACGCCATGCATGGCTTCAGACAGTAGGAGCTCGCACTGGCTGATTTCGTGAAGAACTCTCTCGACCGATCCCTCCGGGTTGATGAAATGGAGGCCGTGTCTGGGGCAGTGAGTTGCCCAGTCCACGGCATGGATACTCCGATGATGGGGCATCCAGCCGATCGTGTTGCGGGTCTTCGGCGGTTCAGGAACGAAGTCTCGAATCAGGAGTCCGGGGTCGGAGAACACCATTTCTGATGGAAGGCCGAGCTCTTTCGCGGTCAAAGGGCCTCGAACTCCATAGATTTTCCAAGAGGAATCCATTCGGAGGTTTTCGTCTCCAGCCCACCCGGATCCGAATATATACTTCTTGGGAGTAGTCGGTAGCTTGTGGTTGAGGATTGTCCCTATGCCGAGAAAGAGGCTTTCGACTTCTTCTGAAAGCAACTCGGGGGCAAGTTGAGACCAGAGCCATGGGTTAAGCTCATCTCCAAAATTTTGGTTCCTGCAGTAGTGAAGCATCCGAGCGAGTTGATCTCTGCTTTGTAGCGGGAGGGGTGAGTCGATTCCAAGAATATTCGAAGATAGTCGAAACTGGGCATGACAGAAACCTGACATTCTTCTGACGGAGCCCTGACGACATTCTCCGCGTGATTGGGCACAATGGAGGAGTAAATCACGAGGCCGCCCGAGAACGGCGGTCGATATAACAAAAGGAAATCTCATGAAACTTATCCAAAAATATTTATGCAGAGCGTCAGTCCTCGTTGGGTTGCTCGGCTCTATTTCATTTCTCACTGCCGGTTCACCCCAAGAGCCGATCCGGGTCGACGCCCGTTTAGACCGTCCGGTAGTCTACGCCAATCAGAGTGGGAAGGTGGTTGTCCAAATCGAGTTGCAGCCCGAGAAGATCGCTTCTTCCCAAGAGAGGGCTCCGGTCAACTTAGGCTTGGTTCTGGACCGGTCGGGTTCGATGCGAGGAGAAAAGATGCGGCAGGCGATTGAGGCGGCACGACTTGCGGTGTCTCAGCTGGGGCCTCAAGACATCATCTCGGTGGTGATCTACGACAATGAGATCGATACCATCGCACCCGCAGGAAAGGCGGCGCGGGAGTATCGGGAGAGCATTCGAAGGGAGCTTTCATTAGTCACTCCCCGAGGCAATACGGCGATCTATGGAGGCCTAACTCAGGCAGCGGCCGAACTGCGAAAGTTCGGCAAGGAAGGATATGTGAATCGGTTGATCCTCCTCTCTGATGGACTCGCGAACGAGGGTCCTAGTGCTCCTTCTGATTTTGGGCGTCTGGCCCGGGCTTTTGCGAATGAAGACTTCATTGTGAGCACCATCGGGCTGGGGCTCGACTTCAACGAGGACATCATGACGACGCTCGCTGCCGCTGGGCAGGGGAATACCTATTTCGTCGAAACCGCCCGGGATCTGCCCCGCATTTTTGAGCGGGAACTCGGAGACGTATTGAGCGTGGCTGCGACTGATATCGAAATCACCATTCGCAGTCGTGAGGGCATCAAGGTTCTACGGGGAATTGGGCGCGAGGCCGAGGTGGAAGGCGGTCGAGTCGCCCGGGTTCGCATGCCTCAGGTCTATGGCGGATTGGACAAACTGGCTCTTGTCGAGCTCGAGGTTCCCGCGGGGGAAGCGGGTGAGCGCCGAGAGTTGATTGATGTCGAGGTCTCCTACCGTCCGGCAAGTGGCGGCGAAATGCGGCGGCAGCAACTGGTTGTGCCGGTGACTTATTCGGCGGCTCAGGAAGAGGTGGCAAAAGCGGTCCAAGAAGAGGTCGTGGTCAACGTAGCCGAGAACCGGATTGCAGAATCCAAGGTGCAAGCAATTGCCTATGCCGATGCGGGTGACCTCCAGAGTGCCGGAGGGATCCTGCGCGCCGCTGCCGAAGATTTGCATCGAGATTACGACGGGTATGCGGTGGACGATGAGGTTTCTTCGGTGAGCGCAACCACGGAGACTGAGGCCGACGAAATTGAGAGTTCAGGACTCTCGAATCGCAAGCGTAAGGAGTATCGCTCTGACAGTTATCAAACCGTGAACCAACAGTAAGCCGGAGAAATCGGCCGTTGCAGCCGGAATCAGCTGCCCTTGGGTTCGGTGCCCGAGGGCGGCTCGTTCTCTCCTTGGGAGGAAGTATTCTTTTTCCGTTCTTGCGATTCTGGGTAAGAGAGGGTCTGAAGGTCTTCTGTTTGCAATGGGTTGTCGCAACCTCTCCGAGCTGGTCTCCTTCCCAATTACCCGCTTCACTTTACTTCTTCGATGAAACTGCGCCCCGTACATCTCGTTTGGTTGCTCCTCCTGGGGGCGACTCTCGCCATGGGGGCGGTGGCGTTTTGGCTGTTGGGCCGGGAAGCGAAGCGGGTGGAAGACCTCGCTCGCGAAACGCTGGTCAATCGGGCTACGACCGTCGCCGACAATCTTGATTTTCTGGTGTCGGAGATTCGTTCGGGGGTGGGAGAGTCGCTCTACGCGCTAGCTGATGCTGGAGATCGAAGGGGGGCGATGGCGCGACTGGTGGCCTCCAATCCTTTCATTGCCGCGGGGTTTCAAATGCGAGAAACGGACGGAGTCACTTTCTGGTTTGGAGACCGTGGGACCCTCCCGGATCCGTCTCAGGTGCTGACGCCCCAGATTCTCAGCGAAGAACGCATCGTCGATACGTTGGAAGAAGAAACCCCCGCACCGGTCGGTGAAGTGCAGAAGGTAGAGGGAGATCTTTCCCGGACTCGCTCGCAGGCACCGACGGATCGCTTGGAGGAGTCGAAGGTGCAGCCGGAAATTCTCTCTTTCCGTGATATTGAGGAGGGTCGTATGGACGACGAGGGGCAGAGCGCCGCTGTGGAATCTCGCAAAGCGAAGTCAGCCCTCAAGCAGCAGATCGCGGTGGTGCGGGAGCTGAATGTAGCCAACCGACGAGAGATTTTCGAAGCGCAACAGGCTGAGATTTCAACGGAAGCGGATGAGGGGGAGGTGATTTTGGCTGAGAACTTCCGTGAAGGTCGTCTTGGGAGGTCAGCTTCCAAGACGGCCTCAGGCCAGGTTTTGGCTGACTCCGACACAGCCCCTGAGACCTTGACGGAATCGGAAGTGGCGGAGGAACCGGCAGCGCCGCTCAAGAAGGACGGCTCGATGACCCAGGGACCGGATGTAAGCTCGCTCTTGGGGGTCGCGGCTTTCGATGAAGCGGATCAAAACGCCAGCCGAGATGATCCTGGGTCGAGCGTTGGGGGCGGGGAGAGTTCGAATTCTGCGGATTACGACATGGCAGAGCTGTTTGGGGTTTCGCCCCCTTCAGAGAGTCCTGTGAAAGATGCTTCGGAAGGAAAAAATGAAACTACCGGAGACTACGATCTCGCATCCTTATTCGGTTTTTCGCCCGCGAAAGAGGAACTCCCGGAGCCCATGCCGGTTTCTGGATGGTTGACGGACTCCGTTGAAGGTCAGGAAAGCCAGTTGGGGTGGATCCGTTTTCCGGCGGATAATTTGGTTCTGGGGGCTTGGCTCGATCCGGCGGCCATCGACGCAGAGCTGGCCAAGGCGGTTTATCTCAACGAGCGGGAAGGATTGAGAATCACCTTAATCCGACCGGATGGAGAGATTCTGCAGGCGGGACATGAGGAGGATTCCTCTTCCGTTGATTCCATTGAAATCCCGGTGGGTCCGTCTCTGGCGGGGTGGCGTTTGCGGGCTTTCGAAACCGGGGGAAACCCGTTTGGGCAGAGCTTTCGAGTTCTCGGAGCGGTCGTGGTGTCAGGGTTGGTTCTGGCAATCCTTTCGGCTGGGAGTCTCCTCCTCCGTCAATCTCGTAAAGACGCCCTCGAGGCCCAGCGGAAAACGACTTTCGTCGCCAACGTTTCTCATGAACTCAAGACGCCTCTCACAGGCATCCGAATGTTTGCCGAAATGCTGGCGGAAGGTCGGGTGGAGGATCCGGTGAAGCAAAGCCGATACTTGGAGCGGATTTCGGCAGAAACCCAACGATTGGGGAGACTGGTGAACAATGTTCTCGATTTCAGCCGTCTGGATCGGAAGAAGCGCGACTTTCGGCTGGAGACTCGGGACCTCGTGGAAGAGGTGCGGTCTTTTCTGGAAATGCAAGGGTCGCGGTTGGCGGAGGAGGGGCTCTCCGTTGAGTTTGTCCCGCCCAATCGCCCGGTTCCTGTCGCCGTGGATCCCGATGCACTGGAGCAAATTCTCCTCAACCTCGTCGATAACGCGGTCAAATATGCTTCCGACGGGGTGCGCGTCTGCATCGAAGTCGACCCGGGTGCGACCGGAGTGGAGTTGCGGGTTCGCGATTTCGGTCCCGGGATTCCTCCGCGTGAGCGAGAGCGGGTCTTTCAGGCCTTCCACCGCGTGGATGACCGCTTGACCAGTGAACAGTCTGGATGTGGGCTTGGATTGAGCATCGGAATGCGTCTGGCCGCGGGCATGGGGATCGATCTTTTGTTGGAGGAGAACCATCCCCGGGGCTGTTGTTTTATTCTCCGATGGCGGAGTGATCGAAAGGCAAAAGCATGAGCGAAGGCAGATTTACAATTTTGGTGGCGGAGGACGATGCGAGCATTCGCCTGGGATTGACGGACACCCTCGAGACGGAGGGCTATCGGGTTGCGGTGGCGGCTAATGGGGAAGAGGCCCTGAGGAGATTTCGTTCCGAAACTCCAGATCTGGTGCTGCTCGACGTTATGATGCCGCGGATGAGTGGCTATGACGTCTGCCGCGAGATCAGGGGGAAGAATCGAGAAGTGCCGATCTTGATGCTCACCGCCAAGGGAGAGGAGATTGATAAAGTCCTGGGCCTGGAGCTGGGTGCAGACGACTACATCACCAAGCCGTTTGGTATCCGGGAATTGTTGGCGCGTGTCGCTGCAGCGTTGAGACGGAGTCGATTGAAGAGTGCACCTGCCGAAGCGCGTGACCCAGTCGAACCGTTCCCTTTCGGCACAGCGGTGGTCGAGCCAGGCCTGCGGGAATTGAAAAGAGGTGACGAGAAAATTTCACTGACCCAGTTGGAGTCCCGTCTCATCCTCGCTTTTCATCGCAATCCCGATCGAGCTCTCAGCCGAGATCATCTTCTCAACGAAGCCTGGGGTATCGATTATTGCGGGACGACCCGTACCCTGGATCAGCATGTTTCCCAGCTACGGAAAAAAATCGAGCTAGACCCGGCTCGGCCTGAGTTTATTCTCACGGTTCATGGCCTAGGATACCGGTATCGTCCAGTGGGGGATCAAGAGGGTTGAATTGTTTTTTTTTCGAAGGTTTGATCGTTTGATGAGATTCTCGATCTAGTCTTGGGACTCATTTGTCTAGTCTTGACCTTTTCGAGGTCGGAGAGTTAACCGGATTCGTCAGGCTCTTCGCTTCAAGGGGATTTCACACTGTTGTCCTCTGATGGTATTCACAGCGTCGAGCCATCTGTGTTTATCGATTTTTAAACCTTTGATCCATTGCTGGAAGGAACGAAGTCCTCTGTTTGTAAATTATGAAAAAGTCCCCGATTAACTTGTTATTTGTATTCAGTGACCAACATCGTTGGTGTGATTTGGGTTGTTATGGAAACTCTGATGTCATTAGCCCGAATATCGACGCTTTTGCTTCCGAGGGGCTGCGATTTGATCAGTGCTATTCCAATTGTCCACTTTGTGTGCCGGCACGAGGTAACTTATTAACAGGACTTCACTCGATGCGTCATGGAGCAGTTGCGAACGATTTGCCGATCGATACAGACTTAGAAAGTGTCGCTCATGTTTTGAACCGGGCTGGCCACGAGAGTGGATATATCGGAAAGTGGCATTTAGCGGGTGTCCCTCGCGATCAATCCGTTCCGGCCGAAGAACGTATGGGATTTCAATCGTGGAAGGTGAGGCAGTGCAGTCACGATTATTTGAATCCGGAGTATCATGACGAATCCGGAGTTTTGCATAAGGTCCCTGGCTATGAACCAGAAATTCAGACAGATCTAGCGAAGAGCTTTATCAGTGAGAATCAGTCCAATCCGTGGGGTCTAGTATTGTCCTGGGGCCCTCCGCATGACCCATATGACAAGGTTCCGGAAAAATACAGAAAGTTATTCGATCCAGAAAAACTCAAGTTGAGGCCGAACGTTCCGGAAATGATTCGACACAACCTGAAAAAAGAGGTTTCCCAGGAAACGATCCGGGAATGGATGGCGGGTTATTATGCTCACATTGCGGGTTTGGACGAGCAATTTGGTCGACTGGTTCAGCATGTGAAAGACTTGGGATTATGGGAAAATACACTGATTGTTTATACCAGCGACCATGGAGATCTCTTGGGAAGCCAAGGACTTACCTTGAAACAACTGCCTTATGAGGAATCTGCGCACATCCCCCTGATTCTCGGAGGAGGAGTTCCTGAGCTGCGTCAAGGGGAATGCAAGGAACTGATTGGTTTTGTCGATTTATTCCCGACATTGCTGGGCATGATGGGGCTTTCGTATTCAACGGAAATTGATGGCTCGGACCTTTCGCAGTTGTTGCGGTGCGAATCAGCAAAGGGGCGGGAGGAGATCTACCTATATAATCCGATCCCATGCCATCATGGAGTGGATCGCGGAGATGGTTGTTGGAGGGCCATTCGTAAGGGGAATCATGTCTTTGCTTTGAACCTGGACGATGATTCGGACTGGTTCCTATACGACGTGGTTCAAGATCCTTTCCAACTGAACAACCTTCTAGGAAAATCAGAAGAGGATGATCGGGTAGCCAGCGAATTGCGTAGGGATTTGATGAGGGAGGTGGGTCGGTATGATGCGGCTCTTCCGTGGCCAGAGTTGATCGATCAGTTGGGTCTTCGAGATCGATGGAATACCAGTCAGCGCTATTTTGATTTACCGGAAATGTAGGATAGGGCCGGTCTATCGGCTGGAGAACTTTGTTTTAGGAGTCTTGGGAGCAGGTTGTGGTTCCCGGTCGAAATTTACCTTCTACCATGAAGGATCTTGGTGATTGGGGGACCCCTCGTTCATTATTTCTCATAAGGCTAAGAAGAAGGTCGATTGAAGCGAAGCCCACTTGCTGGGATTGTTGGTCGATCCCGGTAACTTCCTGCATAGCCGGGGTTAGGTTTACATGAGCAAGACCTACTTCCTCTGGGTATGGGATTTCCAGTTCTTTGAGCCACCGCTGGATTTCCGGCCCAGTTGTGACAATCGCATCAGGGCGGGAATTTTCAAACCATTGGCCGAATCTCTTCCGATTCCAGTCGCGGCTTAAAAGGAATGGAGCTTCCTCAGGTGCGGTTTTTCCTGAAAGGGCTGAGAGATAGCCGCCCTTCCAGTTGTGCTGCACTCGGTTATCTTGGTCTTCTTCCATCGCGAAACCGATCCGGTGGTATCCTATCTTCTGGAGTTCACGCATCAGTAATTGCATGGATTGAAACTGGTGGTTGCACGCTCGATACAGCGAAGGGTGCTGAAGCGAGTATCCCAGCTCAACTGCGGAGAAGTAATGCCACCGAAAAGCCTCCAGAGACGGGCGAGATTGCGGGAGTGGTGCGACGACTACGCCTTCGATCCCACGTTGGCGAATGATTTCACTCAGCCTGTGAGCAGACATTTCCGGTTCGTTGAGCCAAAATTCTTCAAGTTGGTACCCACATTGGCGTGCACGCTCATAGGCACCCTCCCTGTAAGCTCGATGGGTTGGATTCTTCTGCCAGTCATTGCGATCCTGATAGGCGGTCAGATACGCGATAATGTCAGGCGTCCGGTTTCGGCGATTCTCCCGAACTTTTTCCATCAATTTCTCCATATTTGGATCAGGAGCATATCCCCATTTATTGGCTAACGTCTTGATGTATCGCCGGGTTTTCTCGGGTAGGGTAGAGCTATCGCGTAGTGCCAGTGACACGGTAGTTTTGGAGTAGCCGGTTGCTTTGGCTAGATCCAGGAGAGTCGGGACCTTGTCAGGTCTTTCTTCGGAGGTTAGGGACCGAGTCTTTTGTTTACTCCACCCGTATTTATGCAGGAGGCGATACAGCGTGGTTTTTGGCACCTTGCGACCTAGCTTCTGAGCCAGAGCCTCTGATATCTGGTTTACCAGTTCTGGGGGATTTTCGCGGATTTCATGATTCCAGGCTTTAAAAAAATCCCGTTCTTCCTTGGGACTCATGATCGCGTTGCGGCGTCCTCCTCGATGATCTTTCGATTGAGCATTTTTGACCGGTCGTTTCTGGAGGCGGATCAGCGTAGATCGGCTAGTGCCGAGACTCTTCGCGGTTTGTTCCTGGGTGAGTCCGGCCAGCTGAGGCAGGATTATCGACTGCGCCTGCCTTAGTTCATCCAGCGTTTTTGCTTCTCGGGCCGCCTGGAGGGCCAGGTCAAATTGATCCTGGGAAGGGTCAATCCCAGGGCTTGGGGCGCGGGGTGGGTCTTGTTTCATTTTGAATGGAAATAAAAAACCATAAAGCCACGAGGCAATTGAAAACTTGTGCCGGTTTTAATGTTGTCGTGGGTATCTTCCCCAAAGAATCACACTTTTTACCCGATGTTCAGAACCCCTTTAGAAGCTTCCCAGCGTCAGATCCCCAAAGCACTCTGCGGATTCACCTTGGTCGAGCTGATCACCGCAATCGCCGTATTGGGGATCTTAACAGCAATTCTGATTCCCTCTCTCAGTAGCGTCCGCCGGAGAGCGGAAACCGCCGAGTGTGCTTCGAATATGAGGCAACTCTATTCCGCGATCGTTCAGCAGGCACAGGACAACGGGGGGCGATTCGTAATGGCCAATAATAATACTACGGGCGTTCGCTGGTTCCAAGGAGAACTAAATAGAGCCGGCAAGGGTAAGTCTGAACTGTCTCCCTTTGCGGGGGGAGGAGATACTTTGCAGCGGCTATCCGTATGTCCTTTGAACCTTACCGATGAACCGGTGGCCTATCCGCGCAACGACTACGGCTATCCCTATGTTGTGAACTATCATGTTCTAGCTCACTCGGGAGCAGACCGCCGAACATCACTTTACGAAATGGAAGATCCATCAAGGGTTGTAATGATGACAGACTCTAATAAAGGACCCGATTGGGGAAATTCAGGATTTGGAGAATCCACCAACCCCTCTTGGTCACGGATTGCCGAGCCTCACGGAGGAAAGACCAATGTCCTTTGGTGTGACGGCCACGTGACCCTCCAGCCGAAATCAGAAATTGAAGAGAATACACAATTACTCAGCGACTGAGTTCCGATTTTTCCAATGCGGAAAAGGACCGTTACCGGTTCCATCTATTTATTCACCCAAACACACATCTCCTATGAAAAGAATAACTCGTCGATCCCCTCGTCTCCTGTCATGCGCAGCTTTGCTTGTCGCTTCAAGCGCATGGTTGCCTGCTCAAACCTTGCTCCTGAATTACGACTTTGAGGGTAGCGGTACTACGGTTACCAATGCTGGAGATACCTCCGGTGCCAATCTTACGTTTTTCGATTCGGGGGGAGCGGCCAGTGATTTGTTTTCTTCTGATGGAGAAGGGGTCGGCGGAGTGGGTCAGGCCTTTGATAATAGCGCGTCGACCGGAATGGGGAGTCAAGGCACCGGGGGACGTGCCCAATCCGATACTTCCGTCGGAGGCAGCGTTGGAAGCCTATCCTCATTCACGATTACCGGATGGTTTAAAACGGACGGCGTGCCTTTCGAATACGGGGCGACACTGTTTGCAATGAGCGATGGATCGACCAACGGGATTTCTTTGTCGACAGGAAACAACGAAAATGACGGACGCATTCGAATGAGGGTTAATGGCACAGCGACCGATAGCTCCGCTGTTAACCGCTACAACACTGTATCGGATTGGCAGTTCTTCGCGGTGACTTACGATGGGACTTCGAGCTCGAACAATGTGAATTTTTACGTCGGTACCGAAGAGGACGCCCTTTCTTTGGTATCCGTCGGCTCTCTAAACGCAGGAGTGGTGGAGTCAGCGACGGGGCGGCCTGTCGTGTTGGGGAATAATCAAGACAGTAACACCCGTCCATTTGATGGATTTTTGGATGACTTTCGGCTGTATGGCGAATCAACCGGAGCAGATGGGGTTTTGGACTTTTCCGAAATCGAACAGATTCGGGCGAGCAGTATTCCAGAATTATCCAGCTCCAGTATGGTCATCACCATTTTTGCCTTCGCGATGGTTCACTTTGTAAGACGCCGTCGCTAGGATTTGTTCCTTACCTGCATTCTCATTTGTGATGTTTCATAAGATCAATCGTTTCTGCCTGATCGCAGTTCTCTGTTCATGGGGGGCGGCCTTGCTCCCTGCAGGGGTAAAGGCTCCCGAGTTCGACATACCAAGCTTCACGCTTGCTCAAAATGGAGTGATCGCGCTGGACGGGATCTCCATAGGGGTGGGGCACTACGATCTCGATTGGAATCACGTGTGGCAGAATAATTTGGAGGCGGATCCTGATTCATTGGTTTGGGAGGAGAGCCAAAAGGCGTTTGTGATTAAAGGGTCACTCGTTACGAAAGGAGGTGGAGAACCATTGTTGGTGGAGGAGAAGGTTTGGCCGGTTGGGAGTCGCGACTTCGATGCCAGCTATACTGTGAGCCACTCGGATGGTCTTCCCACAAACGACCTGAGCTTGCGAGTCTACCTGCCACTGCCCGTGGCCGCGGGGCGATTGGTTCGGATTGATGGAAAGGGTTACGAATTGCCCGCTGAATATGACGAATCAGCGCTTTTTTATATCAAAGAAGGAATGCATGTTGTCGAATTGCCGACGCAGAAGGGCACACTTGTTATCGAAGGCAAATTCGGTGTCATCGGGACCGATCAAAAGCCCTCAAAGTTTCGTCGGTATTCAGTCCGCTTGAATTTTTTCAACGAGGAGGATGCTCTAAAGTCAGCCTCGATTTCAGTCAAAGTGCGCTACGTGCCATTTCGCAGTGAGCCAGTGGATATGCGCGCGGCTGTGAATCGAGCGCTGGTGGATGAGGTAGCCTCGGATGGAAAAGGGGGATGGACGGATCAGGGGCCAGAGAATGATTTGTCTCCTCTGGAGCCAGGCGAAGTGACTGCTTCAAATGTAGTTTTTGAGGTCATTGACGCTGAGCAGAATCAGGATCGTGCAGCCCTCGTTTTTGCGAACGAGCAGCAGCCCGACTTGCCTTCCTCGGCTTTAGTTTCAGTCCCAGGGAATCCGATTTGGCGTAATCTCTATCTGCTCCATGCCGCAGCTTGGACTGCTCCGAGTGGAACCTTGAATGGTGAGATAGTCATCCGCTATTTGGATGGTAGCGAAACGCGCCACAAAATTAAGAGCGGCGACGATGTAGGGAACTGGTGGGCACCCGTTTCCTATGCGAACTCAGTTGTTGCGTGGGTCGGGGAAAATGAAAGCAAGCGAGTCGGCCTCTTTGTCTCCCGATTTCCCTTGGACGAGAAGCCGATTGATACGATCTCTCTGGTCAGTACAGGGGCTTCCATGTGGATGATCGTGGGTATGTCCGGTTCGCCGGATGATATTCCAATTGGAGAGATCAAAATTCCGTTGGAATTGAAAGCCGGCAACGATTGGGGTGCTTACGAGCATGAGTTGGAAATCGAGAAGGGTAGTGTGTTTGATTTTTCAGATTCGCTCGATGCGCCCGCCGGTAAATTTGGCTATGTCGTTCCTACGGAAGAAGGTCATTTGGCTTTTGAGGATCGACCAAACGAGCGAGTCCGTTTTTGGGGGATAAATCTATGCTTCACCGCAAATTTCCTGACTCATGAAGAATCGGATAAGCTGGCGAACCGGATCGCTCGGTCGGGTTATAATGTGGTTCGGCTTCATCATTTTGATGCGCATTTGTCTGCCAAGCAGGAAGACAGCTCCATACTGGATCCGGTGCGTCTTGATGAGATTGACTACTTGGTAGCGGCTTTGAAGAAGCGGGGAATCTATGTGAACATCGACCTCTACTCGACGCGAAGATTTAGCGAGGAGGAGCTGGTCTCGTTTGGGATAGATCCAAGTATTTCGCAAAGCCGGACCCGGGAGCCCTATAAAGCTCTGGTCGCTATTTCGGAAGAGGCTTTTCAATCCTGGGCAAGTTATGCGGACAATCTATTGTTGCATCGCAATCCCTACACTGGACTCACTTGGGCAGAGGAGCCCGCAATCATAAGTATGTGTCCTATCAATGAAGTGGTAATTGAACGCATCTTACCCTATAATAATGCAGTGCGCGAACAATTTGAAATGCGCTTCGAGGACTGGCTCCAAACGCCAGAAGGCATAGCTACAGTAGATCCGGATGCGGGTGAAGGAGAACGAGACGCTGCATTTCGGCAGTGGATTTACGAGACGGAAGGGAAGATGAATGTCCGGCTGGAGAATTATCTGCGATCGATAGGAGTGAAAAGCATGCTGACGGGGACCAATCATATGAATGTCCAAGGGTTGACCTTCTTGCGGGAAGACTACGACATCGTCGACAATCACCATTATTGGGACCATCCTCAGTTTCCCAAGACCCGTTGGCGTCTGCCTTATGCCTTTCATCAGAAAAGCGTTTTGTCGGAGGAGGTTCGAACCCCTCGTTATCTCATGGCGACTCGTGTGCCCGGCATCCCTTTTAGTGTTTCTGAGGTTAACTTTGTGCGTCCGAATCAATTTCGGGCTGAAGGCGGTGTCTTAATGCCCGCGTATGCGAGTTTGCAGGATTGGGATGCGATTTATAACTTTGAATACGCGATGAATCAGAGGCATGCAATCGACGGAGGTGTAGATAGTGTGTTTTCGTTGTCCAATGATCCGATTGGGCTTTTGGCAGATCGAATTTCAGCGGTGCTTTTCCGCCGAGAATATATTGCCTCGGCGCCGGGCTTGATTACCTATGCGGTTCAGCCTGAGGAGGCTTTTTCTGAAACGAGAAAAGAGTTCTCAAATGATTTCACGCGCTTGGGCCTTGTTACCCGCATCGGTTCACTTCCTGGCTCTCCGCAAGAGGTCTTGGAGCAAACAGAGTCGCTAGCGGTTGTAACCGGAATGGGTGACGAAAAGCCTCCCGTGTATCTTTCAAATCCGAATCTCGACCAAGAGTTGCAGCAGGGCGGGGTTTTACCCGAGGGTAGTATTTCGCCGAGGGGAGAATTTAAGAGTGAGACCGATCAGATCAGGCTGGATACGAAGAAGCTTACTGCGAGTGTCATAGCGCCGAAGTGCGAGCTTTTCGTTTTACCCGCAAGAACCAGAAGCGAAGGGGAGATTGTTTCAGTAGTCAATGGCGATGCCTTTGCTACCATTTCTCTAATAGCGGTGGACGATGAGGAGTTGGCCGAGAGTCGACGTCTCTTGCTAATGCACCTGACAGATGGTTTGCCCACAGGGATGAGATTCGAGGATGAAGACCGAACGGTTCTAACGGATTGGGGTCGCCTCCCTTACTTGATTCATCAAGGTGCCACTGAAGTTTTGTTGAGGCTCCCTGCTAACGTAGACTACTCCGTCTGGGCCGTCGATGCAACGGGTCGCCGGACTCACGAGATTCCCATGAACCGAACTTCTGAAGGCTGGCGTATCACGCTGAAAACAGTAACTTCTGAGGGAGTTCAATTGGCTTATGAGATTGTCCGCAATGAAGGCTGAGATGAAGAAGGATTTTCTGGAATCTCGACTTTTCACCCCATGGAGTGACCCTGTCTCAGGGGTAACAAGCTATGTCCTGACGCAACGGGTCGCTCCGGTGCAGCAGTCCTTTTACTATGTAAACCAAAGTTTGAATTCGGATTGCACCCAGTATTGGTTTTACTGCGCTTTCCCACCCTCAGGGAATGCCAATTCGGGTCGCTGTTTGGGGATGGCCGATCTAGAAGGTGGAAATCTTTCCTATTTTCCCGATACCCAGTTTACGATGGCTTCTCCGCTTCTGGATAGTGAGACGGGAGATGTTTATTGGGCGAACGAGTCCGGCGTGTGGAAACGTTCCTTCGAAGAGGACCCGACCCTTGTGGGTCGTTTTCCTGATAGTGTTACGCGCAAGAGGAAGGTTTCTCGTTACGCGACTCATCTTTCTCTCTCTGCCAACCGACAGGCTTTAGGCATCGATGGCACGATCGGTGAAGACAATGTCGTCGGCTCTCTTCTGTTGGAGAATGGAGACATTGAGATTTGGCAGACCTTGGAGCCCAATTGGAATCATGGGTGCTTTCATCCGAAAGATCCCGACCTCATGTTGCTGGCCCAGGATTATCGGCAGGATGCAAAGACCGGATCTTTGAAGCGTTATGAGAACCGTTTGTGGACTATTCGTCGTGGTGGGGTTCCTCAAGCAGTTTACCCGGACGCGGTGGATGAAGAGTACAGCACGACCGCCTCATACTCCCACTTGGATGAAGTTCCGGTAGAGGTGACGGATCGAAGATCAATGCATGGGCACGAATGGTGGAGTGCCGAAGGTCGTCGGATTTGGTACGTCCATTACAAGCAAGGAGTGGAGTGCGTTGATTTGGATGGGAGGCAATGCCGCTTGGTTTGGCCTCACCAGACTGTCAGTCACGCTCACTCGGATACTCAAGATCGATGGTTGGTAATGGACAGCTTGCCGCCGGATAGTCCTTTGGATCACAAGGTAACTTTTGCCAATCTGCAGAATGGTCGATCCATCGATATTGTTTCTCTGATGGATCAAGTTCCTCCGGAACTAAAAAAATATCATGTACATCCTCATCCTCAGTTTTGCGGAAATGATCAGTATATCTGCTATACCACGCTGGTGATGGGGAAAGTCGACGTGGCGTTTGTACGAGTCGCAGATTTGTTAGAGAAGACCTCTGACTAGGATTCGGCATTTGCCCTTTTTCAGAGGTGTCGCAGAATGAGTCATGCGCTTATCTCTTCCTCTTTTCTTCTTCCTTTCCTTTGTCGGAATTACGGCGCCCGCTTCAGCGGTGGAGCCAGTGAATGAGACCTTTTTCGGGAGTCTTGCCATTCATGGCTATGATCCCGTTGCCTATTTCATTGAAAAGAAGCCAGTGAAGGGCGAGAAGTCATTCAGTTATGAGTGGGAAGGGGCAAAGTGGCTTTTTGCTTCCAATGAGAATCTGAAGGCATTTGAGAAAGCACCCGAAAAGTATGCACCCCAGTTCGGAGGTTATTGCGCTTGGGCCGTGGCTCACGGGTCTACGGCCGATATCGATCCGGAGGTTTGGTCCGTGGTCGATGGGAAGCTCTATCTCAATTACAGCAAAGATATTCAGAAAAAGTGGAATGCCGATCGGGCTGCCTTGATCAAGAAGGGGAACGAGGAATGGCCGAAGATCGTGGACGGCGGGGATCAGTAGGGCACTGCGGGGTTTCTCCCGAATGGCACTCGTTTAAGGACTAATTCGAACGGCGGGACCCCTCCATCCCTCGTCCGCGGGATCCCCTCCCCTGTGAATATCCTTACACACAAGCCTATGGCTCTGGGCGGTCTCGCAAGCGCAAGAACATGGGAGCGCGGAATTCATTCCGCCCCGCATGCCTCTCAGGTCTTTCGCCTTAGATTCTGAGGTAAACTTTTCATGCGCAGCCAATCTGACGGGGCGGAATGAATTCCGCGCTCCATTTTAGGCATGCTCCTACAGGGCAACTCGAAGATTTTGCAGGAAAACGTTAGTCTAGGAGTTTGTGTCTATGGATATGCCCTGTAGCAGGGGAGGCGTCTTTCTGTAATTTTCTGACTCCCCTTCTACGAGTAGAAGTGGGGGACCAGCGCCAGCTGGTGGGGTAGTTCCCCTTCAATACAACGCGTTAAGCTAGTCTCATTCGGAATTAGCCCGGCCACTTCATCTCCTGGAGGAGGGTTGGGTAGTCTGCGGCGACCCATTGGCATCCGGCATTGCGGAGATCCTCGGCTTCAAGGGTCGTTGTGAGTCCAGCGACTTTGCACCCAGCGGCGAGGGCGGCTTCAGTGCCTCGCTCTGCGTCCTCGATGACCAGACAATCGCGGGGATCGAGGCCCAAGTGAAGGGCTCCGGTAATGTAGGGCTCCGGATGAGGTTTGGCGTGCGTGACTTCGTCGGCGCTCACCGTGTAGGCGAACAGATGCGCAATGTCCAAAAGGCGGAGGACGAGGTCGCAGTTGTGGCGAGTCGCCGAGGTGACGACGGCTGTCGGGATCTCCTCGGCTTGCAGTCGCTCTGCGTAGGACCGAAATCCGTGGATTAGGCTGACAGAGGGAAGACCCTTTTCGAAGATCTCTTGCTTGGCGGCATGAATCTCGGGGCCTTGAAAGCGTCCGTCCGAGTACTCGCGGGCGACGAGCCCGAAGGTGTCGCGCTCGGAGGTTCCTTTGAATTCTCTTAACCGGCTATCCGGGACGGCGAGATCCATTTCTCGGAAGACGATCAGCATGGCTTCCTCGTGGAGAGGCTCCGAGTGAATGATGACCCCGTCGAGATCAAAGAGGACTCCGCGAAACGTGGTGGAGGTGGGCTCCGGGCTTGTATCCATAGAGACCAGTTTGGGCCAAACGGGAAGAATCGCAAAAGAAGAATGAATTTCTCCGTCGAGGGGGGAGCCGGGAATGGGGGTACTGCTTCGGACATTGGCAGCCATTTTGTGGGAAAACCACGGAGAAGTCTGGTGGGGGGCTTGGGCCCGGGTTTTCCGTAGGTTCTGGTCCTTGCGTAGGCAGGCTGAAGCGCTGCGCTCCGAAAAGCCGAGGCAGACGGGAATCGTTTCGTTCCATGACTACCCCCAATTGTCTGTTGCTTCCCGTAGATCGAACTGCCTCAGGACGGCACTTTTTTCGTAAATAAAAGGCCGCGCTCGGGAAGCGCGGCCTTTGGGAAAATTACGATCCGGATTCTTCCGGAGGTTTGACGAATCAGCTGAGAGGAACGCTGAAGACAAGAACTTCGGCCGGGTTCTCACTCGGGTTGCTTATCGTGAGGGAGGTGGATTCGATTCCTAGGCTGTCCCCAGGCTGCAGGGTCTCACCCGCGGTCTCAATGGAGCCGGAGAGGATGAAAATCCATTGACCATTGAGCGGCTCTTCCGTTTCGAGTTCGATGCTCGCGCCGGGTTCGAGCACGACTGATCGCAGTTCGGACGGATTGCGAATCGCCATCGAATGATTTCTGCCATCTCCCGAGAGGACTAGTCGCCACTCGTTCGGTTGAGAAGTCAGCAGTTTTCGATCTTCATAGCGGGGCGCTAGACCTTTTTCGGTCGGCTCGATCCATATCTGAAGAAAATGGGCCGCTTTCGATTTGGAGGGATTGAATTCGCTGTGCACGACTCCGCTCCCCGCGGACATGTATTGGATTTCGCCGGGTTCAATGATGCGCCCATTGCCGAGGCTGTCCTTGTGCTGTAGCTGACCCTCGATGGCGACGCTGACAATTTCCATGTCGCGGTGCGGGTGAGGGGGGAAGCCATTTCCTGGCTCGATCCAGTCGTCATTCAGGACTCGCAGTGGACCAAAGCCCATTCGATCAGGATCATAAAAGTTCCCGAAGGAGAAACTGTGACGACTGTTCAGCCAGTCGATTTGGGTGTGACCCCGTTCGTTTGAACGGGTGAGAATGTGAGCGGTCGTTTTCATCAAGACCTCCTTGGTGTGAAGTTCTATACCTTTTTCGCGGTGAGGATGCGATCAACCGAAAGAGATCCGGCGCCGCCGATGGCCAGAGTCAGGCTCGCGAGGAGGAGGGTCAGGGCGTATTCCATTCCTTCCGGGAGGAAAAAGGCTCCGGCATGAGCGGTTGCGATCGCGACGGCCATGGTTCCTACCAAGGCTAAGCCAGCAATCCGCGTGGCGAATCCAATGATGAGAAGAATGCCGCCGATGAATTCGGTTCCACCGGCCAATGCCGCCATCAAGATACCGGGTTGGAGGCCAAGCTGCTCCGCGAAAAAGTTTCCGGTGCCCCGGAGGCCATAGCCGCCGAACATACCGAAGAGCTTTTGCGATCCATGGGCAAACATTACGGCTCCGACTCCTAGACGAAGTGGGATGAAGGCCAGAGTGTTACGGGTCGAGAGGATGGTGGATTTGATGTTCATCGTGGATAGTGTGCATCGGGAAATAACTTGATGTCAAGTTAAATGGCGGATTAGCCTTTCTTCGCTTCGGCTTCCACGCCGATTTTGCGAACGAGGGTGCCAAACTGATCTTTTTCTTCTTCGGTAAAAACGGAGAAGAGCTCGTCGAGTCGTTGAGAATGCTCGCGAAAGCTGCTCTCGATTAAAGAGCGGCCAACTTGGGTGAGTTCGACCCGCACTACTCTTCGGTCGAGATCGTCGCGGATTCGCTCGACCAACCCTTTTTTCTCGAGGCGTTGAACCGCGGTGGTAATAGAGCCACTCGTCAGAAGAACTTTTTCGCCAATCTCGTTCACGGGCATCGAACCTTTGTGGAGTAAGAGTTCCAGGACGGCGAAGTCGGTGAGAGAGCCGCAACCCACTTTCTGGATGCTCTCACGGTCGAAGCTCATGATGGAGTGAGAAGCTTTCCAGAAGAGAAGAAAGAGGTGTGTCCCGGAATTGCGGTAGATTTTGGTCATCAAAGGAATTCTAGAGTAAGAAAAGGCTTGAGGTCAAGGTAAGTTGGGGTGGCGATTCTCTAATCGCCCTGTTTTGGGGTCGTTGGAAATTTAGGATAAGGGACTCGTGGGACCATCGACGGCGAGGAGCTGATGGTGGTCTGATTCGACCCAGTGGGCGTTCACGTGGTAGACGTCTTGGATCAGCTCGGGGGTCAGCACTTCGCTGGGGGTGCCTTGGCCGGTGACCATGCCCTCTTTGAGGACGGTGACCGTTTCGGCAAATCTCATGGTCTGATTGAGATCGTGCAGAACTAGAAGTACTGCGGCTCCGTTCATTGCCCATTCCCGGGCAATGGCAAAAACTTGATGCTGGAAAGTGAGGTCAAGGCTTGCCGTCGGCTCATCCAGGATAAGGACGCTGTTCTCAGGTTGCCCCAATTGGGCGAGAATGCGGGCGAGGTGGACTCGTTGCTTCTCGCCTCCCGAGAGGTGGAGGTAGCCTTCATCGGCCCGTTCCCACAAGCCGACTTTCTCGAGGGCTTTCTCGATAGCGGCGGTGGTTGCGACCTTCGATTCCCGGTAGGGGAGCCTTCCGATCTCTACAACTTCGCGGATGGTGAACGGGAAGGTAAGCGATGAGGTTTGTGGGAGAAAGGCGCGGCGTCGGGCGAGGTCGGAGCTTTCGTATTCAGCTAAATTTCGGCCATCGAGCGCAACGCTTCCAGAAGTCGGATGGGCTTCCCCCGTCAGGACGCGGAGGAGGGTGCTCTTGCCCGCGCCATTCGGGCCCACGATAACGTGAATCTTTCCCCGTTGCAGGGTGAAATCCACATTGCGAAGGAGGGGCTTGGCGCCAGCGCGCATGCAGATGCCCTCGGCACGGAGGATCTCTGGAGGTGGTGGGTTCATAGGCCGATCGAGGAAGCTCCTTTCCGCGCTTTGAGGAGGAGAGCGAGGAAGAAGGGGCCTCCGATGAGCGAGGTGAGAATTCCGATCTGGATCTCGGAAGGAGCTACTGCGGTGCGGGCGAAAACATCGGCGATGAGGAGAAGGATCGAGCCGAGGAGGGCGCCGGCCGGTAGCAGGAGTCGATGGTCTGGACCAAAAACGGTGCGAATCATGTGGGGAACGACGAGACCGACAAATCCAATGATCCCGCAGAAGGCCACGGTGATTCCGACCATCAAAGCGCTGAGCAGGATGACCGCCCGCTTCACTTGATGCACCTGAATGCCGAGATGGAAGGCCTCCGCTTCTCCGAGGAGGAAGGAGTTCAGGGCTCGATCATACCGGAGGGCGAAAAAAGCGCAGGGAATGATCAGGATGGTTAGGTGCAAGGTTGACGTCCAGTTCGAGCCAGCGAGGCTTCCGAGAGTCCAAAAAGTGACGCTGCGCAATTGGTCGTCGGTGGCGAACATCGTAACGAGGAGTCCGACGAAGGCTCCGCCGATCGCGTTCGCGGCAATGCCAGTCAGAAGCATCGCCGGGACATTGATTCTGCCCCGGACGAGAGAGATGCGGTAGATCGTAAAAGTCAGGCCCACGGCTCCGGCCATGGCAAAAACCGGAAGTCCGAAATGATCGAAGAAATCGACGAGGGCCTGCGGTGTCTGGATATTTGCCTGGGCAAGTCGTGTCAGTGTCAGTGGCAGGAGGACCAAAGCGAGGACTCCCCCCATTGCGGCCCCACTCGAGACGCCGATGAGTGCGGGGTCGGCCAGTGGGTTGCGGAAGAGCCCTTGGAGGAGCGCGCCGGACAGAGAGAGTGCGGCACCAACGAGAATTCCCGAGATGACCCGCGGGAGGCGAATCTCCCGGATGACCACCTCTTGAAGGCTGACTTGAGAATCTTCGCCGTCTCCGGTCAGCCCGGTCCAAACTTCTTCTGCGCTCGTCGAGACCGCTCCGCTGCCCAGAGACCAAAAGGCCACTCCGACCAGGAGAAGGCTCAATGCTGCCAAGACGATCCAGTGCTTAGCGCGTCGATTCGGTGTGCGGCGGGATTTGGATGAATCGGTTGAGGACACAGGAATCACGGTTCTCTCTGGGCGAGTTGATTCCCCGCGGGTGGATTCGCTTGTTCAGAGAGAATCTGGTTCCACCTCAAGGCGGCTTCACCCAGACGGGGGCCAAAAGTCAGATCATCAAGGGGAACTCCGTAGACCGCTTCATTTTGAATTGCGGAGACCGATGAAAGGGCGGGATTGTCGCGGAGAGCCTGAATCGTTTCCGGTGACGCCCCGTGCCCAGGCGAAATGCCGCAGATGATCACGTCCGGATTCATCTGGATGACGCTTTCAAGGGAAACTGGTTGAAACCCCGAAAACTCTTTAGCGGCATTGGTTCCGCCCGCCAACTCGATCAGGGTCGCCGATCGGGAGTCGCTCCCTCCAGCCATTCCTCCAGTCGATGCGGTCGGAGGATTGAGGAAAAAGAGGACCGTTGGCTTTTCGCGACTCCAGGATCGAGCCTCGGACTCGGCCTGGCTGAGCTGGGACTGGATGGTTTTGAGCAGAGCTTCTCCTTCCTCTGGTTTTCCCAATTGTTGAGCGACCTCCGACACAGACCGCTCAAGATCCTCCACGGTCTTGGGATCGGGAAGCCAGAGGGTCGGGATGCTGAGTTCTTCCATTATTTCGCGGGCAGCCGGCGGGCCAAGGGCGCCAGTCGCGATAATCAGTCCGGGATCCTTAGACAGAACCCCTTCCGGAGAAATACTCCGGACGTAACCCACTTGAGGGAGTTGCCGAACCTCTGGCGGAAAGGTGCTGGAAAGGTCGACTGCCGCAACTTGGTCGCCTGCGCCGAGAGCAAAGACAATCTCGGTTGCCGCTCCGCCAATGGTAACAATGTTTGTCGGTGAACCCTTGTCGGAATCGATCTGGGTCTCCGAAGATGAGAATTCGGGAGAAGATTTTTTTTCACCGTTTTCGCTGCACCCGAAGAGCAAGGCGATGGCTGCACAGGCTCCTAGAATGGGGAAATTACGCATGAGACGAGCACAATAGCTCTGCTTGTGAGAATGAGACATAGTTGCAATAAATCTCTATGAGGGCTTGACGGGGCAAGAGTAAAACGCTACCGAGTCTCAACATCACAAAATTTTATGGAAACCATTACCACTCTCCGCGACCGATATACAGCTCTCAAACAGGAGGAGCCCCGTCTACGCATTCGCGATGCGGCCACTCGTCTTGAAGTGGGAGAGGCGGAGCTCGTGGCTTTGGACTGTGGAAACTCGGTGACCCGTTTGGACATCTCCGATTGGCACTCGTTTATTCGGGCGCTCAAGCCACTGGGAAAAGTGATGGTGTTGACGCGCAACGAGTTTTGCGTCCACGAGAAGACGGGGGAGTATGAGTTCATTCCTGAAAGCGGGGCACACGTGGGACTGGTGACGGGGAAAGACATTGATCTGCGCCTCTTTTACAAGAGTTGGGATTCTGCGTTTGCCGTGGAGATCGAAAATCCGCGGGGCGGCATGATGCGTTCTTTCCAGTTTTTCGATTCGGCGGGAACGGCGATTCACAAAGTCTATCTTCGGAACGAGGAAGGCTTGAACGAGTTCCGGTCCTTGACCGAACGCTTTCGTGCCGAGGATCAGGGGGATTCTCAGGTAACGGCTCCGTTGAGCAAGAGCTCTTCCGATATCGAGCCGACTGAGGAAACCAAAGAAGCGTTGATTGCCGATTGGTCGGCCCTGGAGGATACCCACCAGTTTTTCATGCTTCTGCGGAAGCACAAGATCAGCCGCTTGAACGCGATCCAAGTGGCTGAAGGCCATTTCACGCAAAGAGTCGGGAACGATGCGGCGGCTAAGATTTTGGAGGGGGCCGCCGAGAAGGGCGCCCCGATCATGGTTTTTGTCGGAAACGAGGGCGCGATTCAGATTCACACCGGTCCTGTGCAAAAAACTGCCCGCATGGGAGATTGGATGAACGTCATGGATCCCGGTTTCAACTTGCACCTCCTCGAAAGTGGCATCGCCACTTCCTGGATTGTGGAGAAGCCCACCAAAGACGGTACCGTGACCTCCCTCGAGGTGCTCGATCAGGAAGGGGAAACGATCGTCCAATTCTTCGGCGAGCGTAAGCCAGGCAAGCCGGAGCGCGAAGACTGGCGAGACCTGTTGGCCGACCTCATCGCCGAGCAGGCCTAACACTTTTTAAGGAACATCACCGCAAAGACAGAGAATTCATCAGATAGGAAAATGAGAATGAGTCCCGGTATAACTAGTGCCGGAGCAAATGTCTATCAATCGATAAAGTATGAAAATCAGTAAATCACTTCTTCTCGCGGCCGCCACTGGCTTGGCCGCTTCTTCCGCGGCGAATGCGGTCGTGTTGGCAGATGCCGATTTCGACACGTATTCCTATGTGTTCATGGGAACCAATAATACCGGTGCGCCAACTGTGAACGTTTCTCAGTATAGTGGAGCGGGTCATTTCACTTTTGGTGTTATCTCCTTTGATGTTTCTGAACTGTCGGTAAGCGGCGACAAGTATCTATCACTGCAAGCTTCCGGATATCCCGATGGGTCAATGGGACCTGGATCCGTGCCGATCGGGACAGGAACTGTCAATGTTGGAGTCTTAGGCGAGTCCTACTCTGACTACTTGGACAGTGGCGACAAACTGGCATGGTTTAATTCCAATGTTCTGACGTTAACTCCTGTTGGCGAAATGACATTCACTAATGGCGGAGTTTCCTCCATGGATGTCACGAGCTCGGTCAATGACTGGATCGATTCTGGGTCGAGCAACTATGGTTTCGTCTTTTGGACAACTGACAATGCAGGGGTCCAGATTGTTTCTAGCGATGCAACCTCGGGTTACACACCGGCATTGACCTCCAGCGCAGTTCCTGAGCCCGAAACTTTTGGAGCCATCGCTGGTGCTCTTGCTCTCGGGTTGGCGGTTTGCCGCCGCAGAACATCGAAAAGCTGAACCAGCTGAAGCAAACCTACTCGCATTCGTCTACGGGGAGTCGTTGCAGTTCAACGACTCCCCCTTCCCATCTCCGCCGAACCTTTCTTGGATCTCATGAAAAAATTCATTTTTCTAGTGGCACCCTGTGTGACGGGTTTTTTCCTTCACGCAGATTATGTTGAACCTGACATTCCTCAGGATGCGGAATATTCGGTGGGGATTTGGTCTGCTTTCTTTGCAGGTGATCCCTACTACGGAGATCCGATTACGGCGAATTGGGATCTGCCCGAGGTGGGGGAGCTCGTCGACCCGTTTCCCGCAGGGGAAGGGAATCTCACCGATGATGGATTTGATGAAGATGCGCTTCTTCTTCAGACTGGGCTTGATTCGGGGGTTATTATCTCGGGTTCGGGCGGACTCTATAGTTTTGGTGGGCCGTCGGCCTTCGTGGTGCACGACGCGCCGACATTCGATGCGAAAACGATCCTGTTTCAAGTTCGTTCGATTGGAACGGTGCCGGATATTGACTCGGCTCACCTTTACTATCGGGAATCGGATTTAGGACCGCTTCTCGACGGTGGGACACCAGACGGAAATGGATTTCTTATTGGGACTTCGGAAACCTACACTTCTTGGGAATGGGATACCTCAGAGTTAAGCATATTTGACTACTTTATCGCTTTCTCGAGTGAGGAAAGTAGTATGAGTTTGAAAGGCGCAATGCTCATTTCGATGGACGAAGTGATCAATAGCATTGGGAGGGCTCTCCGAGTCGAAACAACTTCAGTCTTCAAGACCGTGGGCTCAGTCGAGCATCATTTGTATGGGGAAACCGAGCCCCAAGAAAGCTATGAAGTTGATGATGTGATTGAGATTACGGCGATTCCGGAGCCGGCCTATGGGTTCGAATTCGTCGGTTGGGCTGGTTCGGCTTCGGGAACTTCTACAACGACTACTGTGGTTATGGAGGAGGATACCGTTGTACGCGCGGTTTTCGCACCAACCGACTTTGAAAGTTGGGCGGATAATGAGGTAAATAACTACGTAACTGACCCTCCGATCAACACTCGCAATGCTCCGGAAGATGATCCGGACGAAGACGGTTATAGCAACCTCTTGGAATACGCCCTAGGGGGTGCGCCGGAATCTGCGGCGGATTTTGCTGAAATCCAACCGATATCCTCGGTGGATGAAAGTGGATACTCCCAACTTTCTTACCGTCGTCAAATTGCCGCCGAGGATTTAGTCTATCGCGTCTTGGTTTCCGAGGATCTGGAGACCTGGAACTATAACGGAGACGGTACTGGGTTTATCTATACGGAAGAGCTACCAGATCCGGTCTTCAATGACGACGGAACCGAGACCGTCACCGTTCGCACCCTCGAAACTCTCGCCCCGGGAGAAGCACGCTTTCTGCGCCTCGAAGTAATCCACCAGCCTGAATAATCCAGCGAATTACTATGCGCATGCACTCGAATCCAAATCGTTATTCTCTCGGGATGAGACATCCCAACACTTCGGCCTCGGCCGCCAATGTCCGCCACGCGAAGCGAAAAGGTTTTTCGTTGGTAGAGATTCTCGTGGTCATTGCCGTGATTGGAATCCTCGGCGGCATCGCGGTTGCCGGGGTGGAAAAAGTTCGCCAATCCGCACAGACCTCCGCGGAGACGTCTGCGGCACGGCAAGTGATCCAAGCTTATCTGATGACGCCCATTGATAACAAAGGAAGATTCATGATGGGGTATGGGGACGCGGGAAAGACTCTCTATCCGGAGGGGTTTTCACCGATCACGAGTGACGCCGAAGACGCCAAGCGCTATCCGCTCCGGTTGGCTCCCTTGCTCGAGAACAATTTGCAGACTCTCTTTGCGGGGAGAGATCTGCGATACTATCACGAAGTCGCCTCGAAAAGCCCGTATGCGGCGAGTCTCAACCCATCGTTTGGGATGAATAGTGTTTTCGTTGGTGGGCATTGTGATGGCCGTATTTACGATCCGGGGTATGAGCCGGGTAGATGGAGTCGGGATCAAACCAAAATGCCCAACAGTTTCTGGGTGCTTCGCCCGGCAGATGCGTATAGCCCGTCCAAGCTGATTGTCTTTACTTCCTCTCTCTATTCTCCTCCGGCAGACTATGGAGAACCAGTGGGGTTTTATCGGGTCAATCCGCCGAAGCTGCCGACTGGCACTTCCTGGGGAAGTTATAATCCAGACATTCCTGCGAGTATGGGCTATGTATCTCTTGAACATGGAGGCCGGACAGTGGCGGCCCACTTGGATGGTCATGTCGACCTCCTCGATGGGGAACAGCTTCGCGACATGCGGCGGTGGTCCAATCAAGCGGCCATATTCGACGATCCGAATTTTTCTGATTGGACGCGTCAATAGGCTCTTTCTCTTGTGAGGTTGATCTCGCGCTTCCTATCTCCGGAGCGGAAGCGCGATGGCGCTTTCGACAAGGTTGAGGCGAGCTTTAAGAGCGGAAAAGGGAAGTGGTGAGTCCTGGGAAAGGGAGCGTCCGCTTTCGCAGCCGTCGGCGAGTCTCTCGGGGTGCGACGCTCTCGCAGTGGGGCAAGGCTTCAGCCTTGCCCGCGCACAACGCCGATGGATCCTTGCGACCGGAGTCAATCCTTCCTCCGTGCCCATCGATTCGTCACTCGCCGCCCCATCTCGCAAGCGGATCGATTCTCGCCGGAGCTTATCCGCGGCGGCAGAGACCTTGCATGATGTTGAAGAGATCGCTGTTGACGGCCTTGAGGTAGTTGAGGAGATCGATCGTCATCATCCCACTGTCGATGTCGCCGTTACGGTGCATGATCTGGGTCTGCTTCTGGCGTAGGGCCTTGATCGAGTTCTTCACCCCGTCGCGGTATCGAATGGCGGTTTCCATGGAGGCGACAGAGGTTTTCTCTTGGGTGGCAAAGTGGACGAATTGAATGAAGTCGCGCAGGTGCCGCATGAGGGCGCGGAGTCGTTCCTCCATGCTCGGCTCGATGATGATTCCTTCGCGGGAGCGGCGATCGGAAATCTGTGCCAACCGATAGCAGGCATCGCTGACTTCCTCTAGCTCGGCGATCGTCATAAAGAGGACGGTGACATCATCCGCTTTCTCCTCACTGAGTTTGTTGGTCGAGCAGTGTGTGAGGAATCGGGTGATGTCGAAAGCGAGGTGATCGCAATCTTCCTCCAGTTGGGCCGCTTTCTTAAACCGGCCTTTGCCTTTGGGGCCGGGATTTTCGAAGAGGTCGACAAAAATGTCGAAGATCTCCAGCCCCATCTTGGCGAGGCGGGAGGTTTCGAGTTCGGCTTCGACGACGTTGAGGGATCCGGTGGAGGCGGCTGTCGTCGAAATATGTTCGAAGCGGACGGTCGACGGCTCGGGATCCTTTCCGATCGATTTCACCAGCCGCACCAAGAGAGGAGTGAAGCCAATGAGGACTGAGACGTTGATCACGTTGAAGATCGTGTGGAAGGCGGCGAGGTAGACGGCGATCCAAGCCGAGGGGTCCGATACCACCCCGGGGACAAACTGCACCACCAATTCGGAGAATGGACCGAATAGGGCAATGACCCAAATGACGCCGAAGATGTTGATGAAAAAGTGGAGAAGGGCGGCCCGTTTCGCATTCAGATTCCCCGCGAGGGCTGCCAGGTTGGCGGTGATCGTGGTCCCGATGTTTTCTCCTAGAACGATGGCTGCCGCCAAATCGTAGCCGATCCACCCTTTGGCGGCCATGGTGATGGTGATCGCCATCGCCGCGGAGGAGCTCTGGACGACAATCGTGAGGAGAACACCGAGTCCGACAAAAAGGAGGACCGACAGCATTCCTTGGGCAGAATGGTCCGAAATGAAAGAAAGGAGAGGGGAGTCGGGAGATACCTCCGGAACCGATTCCTTCAGGAGGCCGAGGCCGAGGAACAGAATTCCGAAACCGATCAAGCATTCGCCAAAGTCCCGCCAACGTGGTTTGCGGCCAAAAAGAATCAGAGCCATTCCGATTCCGGCGAGTGGGACCGCCATCGAAGTGATGCTGAATTTGAAACCGAAGAGGGAGATGATCCAAGCCGTCATCGTCGTCCCGATGTTCGCACCGAGAATGATCCCCGCCGATTCCATCAGGGTGAGGAGCCCTGCGTTGACGAAGCTCACCACCATCACCGTCGTGGCTGAGGAGGACTGAATCAGGGAGGTGATCCCCACTCCGCAGAGAAGCCCGCGAAAACGGTTTTTGGTCATGGACCGCAAAAACTCCCGGAGCTGGTGTCCGGAGAATTTTTGCAAGCTCTCACTGAGCATCCGCATCCCGAACAAAAAGAGTCCGAGGCTACCGAAAATCGCTAGAAAGGTTCCCATTTGGGGAAGACTGCACCGAAAGATCGGTCTGTGACAATCCTGTAACGGTCCTTCGACGCAGAAGCAGTGGCTCGTATAAGCCCTAATGCCGATCGTTATCCGGTGGGCCGGGAGGGCGACCGAGAATTCTGCCCGGAAACGGAGGGTTGCTGGCTAGTCTTGGGTTGGCTCGTGGATGAGGTTCCACAGAGCTCGGCACTGGCGAATCGTTTTCTCAAGGGCGGCTGGATCGAGAGCTTGCTTGGGGTCGTCGCCGATTCCCTTGCGAGGTTCGACATTGGCCTCAATGCCCAATCCATCGGCCCCATAGGCGATGGCGGCCAGGGAAGCCGCGGGCACATACGAGGCGTGCCCAGTAGAGTGGGAGGGATCGCAGACGACGGGTGCCCAGGTGCGTTCCTTGAGAAGAGGAGTGATCGATTCATCGGGATGATTTCGATATCCGTCCAGCTTCGGCATGGTGCCTCGGGGGCAGAGGAGGATGCGGGGATTGCCTTCGGCTGCGAGATACTCGGCGGCTGAGAGGAATTCGTCAGGATCCGCCATGTGGCGTCCACGCTTGAGAAGGATCCACGACCGGGTAGGAGCCGAGAGTCGCCCCACCGCTTTCAGGAGCGAGTAATTCAGAGCATTTCGGGTCCCAATCTGTAGAACATCGACCTCCGCCTCGAGGGCGATTTTAAGCTGCTCCTCGTCCATGACCTCGACGACCAGAGGGAGGCCGGTTTTCTCACGCGCTTCGATGAGAATCTCGAGTGCATTGTGATCCCCTTGGTAAGAATAGGGCATGGTTCTCGGTTTCCAAACACCGCCCCGGAGTAATTGGGCCCCGGCGGATTTGACGGCATCGGCAGTCTCCAGTGTGAGCTGTGGATTTTGAGGATTGACGGTGCAAGGGCCGGCGATGAAGAGGGGCTCCTCACCGATGGGAACACCCCCGAGCACCAAGCGCTGATTGGCCAACTCGGAACTCTTGTCCAGCAAACGATAGGAGGATTCGATATGATCCACCCGGGCGACATAGGAGAGTCCGATGAGGCGGTTAAACATCAGCTCGTGACGCTCATCGCCAAGGATGGCATAGATGTTCCGATGGGCTCCGACGATTTCCTGAATCCGGCAGCCAAATTCCTCCACGATTCCCGTAACTTCGCGAAGTTGTTCGGGGCTGAGGCGACTCTCCTTGGGTATAATCATCTTTCTCGTCTAGCTCGGTCTCCGAGGAAGGGCAATGCCAGAGAGTTGGAGATACGCCGTTGTCCGGATCGTTCTCGGAGCTTGACGAAGGGTCAGTTTTTGAGCAAAAATCTACACATGAAACCTAGGGATGAATCGCTCTCCAGAGTTGAGCAGGAAATTGGAGGTTTTGTTCGATCCAAGCGGAAGGCTGCCGGATTGAGTCAAGAGGCACTGGCTGAGCGATGCGGAATCGTCCGGAGAACCCTCTTCAGCCTCGAGGCCGGCGAAGGCGGAAACCTGCGAACACTCCTCTCCGTCTTAGCGGAACTGGGAGAGTTGGAGAGTGCGACCCGAAGCTTCAGCCTGAGGCCTCCTACCAGACCTGCTCCAGAAGCTCCTGAGGCCGCGACTGCAAAAGAAGAAGAAGAAGAAACTCCCAAGGCTGGAAATCCGTGGGTGATGACTGATCACGCAGTCCTTTAAGGATCGGGAAGCAGGCCCTCTTTGCGTAGATCGAGTCCGGAAGGGCGGTTACTCTTTTTTTCGCAAGAGTAACGCGTCGGTATACTGCAGTTTGCGAGCGAGATCCCGGGCCATGTTGAGAACGAGATGGAGGAAGATTTCGGGCTCTTCCTTGTGAAGCTTCAAAAGTTTCGCCCGAGAGAGACTGACGAGCCGGGTGTTCTCTGCCGCGACGAAGGTGGCGGTTTCATTGATGAGGGCAAGGAGAGCGGCTTCTCCGAAGCAATCACCAACGTGAAACTGACGTTTTGAGATCAGGTCACCATGGTCAGAGATCAGGAGGTCCACTTTGCCCTCTTGGATGATGTGCACATGCGAAGGAACCTCCCCCGGATGGGCAATGGACTCGCCTTGAGAGAATTCCGCGACCTCAAGTCTTGGGAATATCCGTTCCCGCTGGTCCGCGGTGAGGCCTCCCAGAAACGAAACTTTGGGAAGTATCTCAGAGATCAGATCATGATCCGTAAGTGGGGCGAAGGGATTCATGCTTCCTCCCAAACGAGCCACAGAGGCCCTTGGCGTCAAGCCTAGGGAATCGATTTATAAAGTTTAGGGATGCCGAAATAGGCGTAGCTGAATTGAATTTATATAACAGAGGTAAAATCATTGACTCGAGGCGGGCCCCGTCTTTCTGAGGAGGTTGATACTCCGAATTGACACGGACACTTGCCCCGAATCACAATTGAAGGGATGTAGATCCGCTGGCTCTTTTCGTCAGAAACGCTTTTTCCTCGCGCCCTCACTGGAGGTTTGAGGACAATGGTAGCGGTGAGGAGGATATGCTTAGGTTTCATCGGGTTGCTCGTCTCAACTGGCTTTCTTGCTGCGGAAGAGCGGCAGGGACACGGACTGGTTTTTGAGCAACAGATTTGGAACCATCTGTTCCAGCGTGGGTATACCGATGAATGGGACATTCCCGGTGAGGCGAATTTGTATCATCGGGGCCTTCCGATTTCGGTGAAGTATACGCAGTGGGGTTCGAGCATTTATCTCGGGGATGCGGTCAGACAGCGATCAATCGATATCCCTTTTGAGATGGTTGTCGGGTTTCACGAAACTGTGGAGGGGGAGAAACGGACGGTCGCGATCTGCGATTTGGTGTTCACTCCGGAACAATGGGCGGCCGGATGGGGCGATGTGACGATTGAGGAGCTCGAAGCTTTCGCCGAGAAGATCCATGAAGGTTCGGTGGAGGAAGCGCAGGCGTTTGCGCGGGTGCGGGCGGCGGAGCTGCGAGAGAAGTCGCCGGTTTTCAGTATCAATCCGAAGATCAACGAAGACCAGCGGAGGATTCAGTGCTCCGTGCCGTTTTCCGTCTTCTTCCGGGAATGGGTGGGGGAGGAGCCGCAAAAGCAGCAGATTCTCGAGCTCTGGGGACGGGAGCTCTAGCCGGGGTATTCGGATCTGAAAGACCTGGGTTAGGTTCGGTCGCCGACGTAGATTCGGTAGGCGGCCCGCTTTGCGTTTTCGTGCACCTTGGCCGGAATTGACCGGACGTGGAATTCGGCTCGCTCCATGCGTTCGTGAAAAAATTCGTCTTCACCCGCGGACCAGACCGCGACGCGGCCTCCGGGTTTGAGAGCGGTGCGGGCGGCTCGCATTCCTTTGCGGGAATAGAGGGAGTTGTTGGAATCCTTGACCATTCCCCGGGGGCCATTGTCGACATCGAGCAAAATCGAATCGTAGGTGTTGGGGTTGGCTTTGCGGATAACGGTTTTTACATCGGCAATCTCGAGTTTCACTCGTGGGTCATCGAGCAGGTTGCCGTTAAGATCGTGGAGAAAATCGCGGTTCCAGTCGGCAACTTCCGGAATGAGCTCGACCACATGAACGATGGCGTCGGGCTGCACGGCTTTGAGCACGGTGAGAAGGCTGAAGCCTAACCCCAGTCCCCCGACCAGAATATGAGCTTTCGGGGTTTTCCAGAGCTTTTGCACGGCGATCTCCCCAAGAAGAAGCTCAGAGGCGGAGGCACGGGAGTGCATCAATTCCTGTCCGCCAAAACTGATGGAGTAGTCTCCATCCTGTTCATGGAGGATCATCGGCTTCCCGTCCGGGGAAGTGGATTCAGCAAGTTTGATGCGCGGTTTCATACCTCAAGACGGCATGGCGAATGGCTCGAAGCAACGAAATACGCCTTCAAGGGAATCTAGGGGAAAGAGGAGGGCTTTGTTAAGAATTTGTTTATAAAATAGGTTTGAGGTTGTTTCGGGCCTGAATGTTGCTACCGCTTTGAGCCATGAGATTACATCGGGCAGCTTTTTGGGGTATGGGGTTTCTCTTTTGCTGCGTCCAGAGCGGTTCTGCAGCTTTGATCGCCTATTGGGATATGGATGCCGGGACGGTTTCTGGAAAACTTCCGGCCAACGGAGGTGCACAGGCAGGATCGGTTTCTGCCAGTATTGTGGATATCGGAGCGGGTTTCAGCAACACGGTCGAAGCAGATGTTGCCGGGACGGATTTGAATCTGTCGGGTGCCGAGGGAGATCCGAATCGTGCAGTTGGTTTTTATCGGATAGGTAGCGTTTACGAGAATGGATCTTTCCGAATGGCGGGATTCGATTTCACCGGGCAGAGCGATGTGCGGATTTCTTTTGCCTATGACAGTCTCAGTGCGTTTACATGGAATAGTAATTTGCATGTCGACTATCGTATCAATGATGGACAATGGATCGACTTTGACGAAGGCCAGAGTTGGCTCGATGGCTATGTGATCGCCGACATTTCATTGCCCTCGGATCTCAACAATCAGAGTGATGTGGATATCCGCATTCGGACGAACAATTGGTTATCCTCTTACGGCCACCTGGATATCGACAACCTCCAGGTGAATGCGGTGCCGGAGTTTTCCCAGGTGGGCCTGGGTCTGGCTCTGGCGGCTTTGCTCGCGGTGGGCTCTCGCCGTCGCCGACAGGTTACCTAAGTCGGCTGATCGAAACCTCGATCGATTCGTTTCGGCCCGCGAAGTTTATTCCGCGATTCAAAAGATGACTTCACATTGAGCCCCGGTCGGAGCATGTGGCCATCGCTCGAGCTCTAGCCCACCGGGAAGAAGATCGGAGCCACTGAAGACGCACCGGAGAGAACCTTCTACGGGGCTTGTTCGGATTCAATTGCCTCGAGTCCTGCCCGCAGTTTCTGCAGTTGTTCGCGCAACACCGTAAGCTCCTTCGTCGACGGAGAGTAGGTCGAGGTCTTCACCAGTTCGGACTCTTTCGCGAGCATCTTCTGAATCAACCGATCTCCTTTCGAGGTGAGTGCGAGCAGGGTGGAGCGGCGGTGCCGAGGGTTCGGTTGCGATTCGACGAGGCCCTCCTCCAAGAGATCGTTGACCTGAGTCTGGACCACTTGTCGGGAGACCAATCGTTCGCGGGCGAGGTCGGGAACCGTCTGAGGACCTTCGCGGTCGAGGGTGAGAAGAAGGCTCCGCTTGGCGGCCGTGACCCCGAGATCGAGGTGGAGAGTGTCCCCCAGCCAGCGCAAGCGATTGTTGATCTTGCGGACCTCATCGAATAAGTCTTGGGCGGCTTCACTTCTCTCACTCATGACTCCAACTTAGATCAATCGATTTTAAATGACAACTTTATTGTCTTTTCAGGATTGACAGCAAAGTTGTCATTATTGATTTTGCTCTCATGTCGAAATCTTCTTCTCCCTTTCCCGGCACTTTTGGCTGGCACAACGCGACCCAGTTTACGGGGGCGCTGAACGATAATCTCTTCAAGCTCCTCATCATCTATGCTCTCGCGGTAGCTTGGCCGGATAAGAGCGTAGATACGACCCTGGTGGTGGTGGGCGTGCTTTTTGCCCTGCCGTTTCTGCTCTTCTTGGGCGCTGGCGGGATTCTAGCCGATCGCTTCGGGAAGAATCGGGTTGTCCGCGGGGTGAAGCTGGCGGAGATCGGGGTGATGGGTTTTGGGGCCCTGTCGCTCTTTACCGGATCCGGATGGATGATGCTGGTGACCGTTTTTCTGATGTCGACTCAGAGTGCGCTCTTCGGTCCGACGAAATATGGAATCATTCCCGAGCTGGTCGGGAAAGAAGGGATTTCCCGGGCCAATAGTTTTCTCCAGTCGGCGACCTACGCTGCGATCATCCTCGGCACCGCAATGGCTCCAGAAGTGAGTCTTTGGCTCGGTCAGAATTACGGATTCGCAGGCCTTCTCTGTGTCGGGATTGCCGTTGTGGGTTACATCTGCTCGCGGAAGATCGCCTCGACTCCGCCCAGTGGAGGCAATCGGCGTATGGCCAATTTGTTTTATCGGGATCTGGTTACAAGCCTGCGCGAAGTACACCGCGATAGTTTTCTGGCTCTCGCGGTTTGGGGCTCTGCCGTCTTCTCATTGGTGGGAGCATACGTGCAGATGAACTTTTTGGCATATGGGGAGGTTATTCTCGGGTTGGGCCGCGAGGAATCGACGCGCCTGTTCTTTCTGACCGCCATCGGAATCGGTGCAGGTGCCCTCCTCGCCGGTCGGTTGAGCCGCCGCGGGATTGAGTTCGGGTTAGTCCCGATTGCGACCGCACTGATGTCGGTGAGCTGTATTCTTCTTTTTACGACGGATGCGAGCACGAGTGTCTATCTCGCCGGATTCTATGGTTTTATCATGGGGGTCGGGGCTGGATTTTTCCTCGTGCCCATTGAGTCCTTCATCCAATTCCGAAGCCCCCCCGAGCGGGTCGGAGGTATCGTTGCAGCTTCCGCCTGGCTCAGCTGGGTGGGAGTGCTGGGCGGTGCGTTGCTTCTCTATGTGAATACAAAGTGGCTGGGGTTGGATCCGGCGCAAGGGTTCTTGGCTCTGGCAGCTCTGCTCGTGGTATTGACCGGGGTCGGTATCTGGGTCTTGCCGGACTTCTTCGCTCGCTTCTTCGTTTTTGCCCTCACTCGTTTCTTCTACCGAGTTCGGGTAGCGGGGCGTGAGAATCTTCCGGCTCAGGGCCCGGCTCTTCTCGTTGCCAATCATGCGGCGTTGATGGATGCGATCTGGATCATTTCGCTGCAGCCCAGGCGGGTCCGTTTCCTCGTCTCGCGAAAGTATCTTGAGGAGAAAGGTTGGTTCCTCCGCACGATCCTCAAGATCTCTGGGGCGATTCCGATTCACGAAGAAGACGGGCCGAAGGCGATTGCGAAAGCGCTGGCCGAGGCGCGGAAGGCGCTCGAGGAAGGGTACATCGTAGGTGTATTTCCCGAGGGCCGATTTACTCGCACCGGTCATCTCCTCCCGTTTAAACAAGGTTTTGAGCGCATTGTGAAGGGGACCGATATTCCCATTCTGCCGATCGCGATCCACGGAGGTTTTCGAACCTATGCGGGACTGGGGTTGGCCGATGAGTCGAGGTTGTTTCATCCGGGAGACTTTCGGCGTGAGGTCTATCTTTCCGTGGGTGCTGCGGTTCCTCAAACGGCCCAAGGCGCCGATCCTAAGGATCAATCTCTGGTCGACCGGGTGCGGGAGGCCGTGTCGGAGGAGATCATTGCTGCGGCCCATCTACGTCTTCAACATTCTGGGAACGCGGGTGAGCGATTTATCCGCTGCGCAAGGGCGAATCGAAAGCGGTTGGCCATGGCCGATTCCGAGGGGAAGGAGTTGAAGTTTGGCCGAGTCCTCGCCGGGGCCATTGCGTTGCGTGGATTGCTTCGGGAAGAGCTGGAAGGAGATCCTCGAGAGGTCGGAGTCGTCTTGCCTCCCTCGATCGGTGGCACCTTGACCAATCTTGCCCTCGTTCTCGATCGAAGGGTTCCGGTGAATCTCAACTTTACGATGCCCGAGGCTTCTTTTCGCTCAACGGTAGAGCAGGCCGGGGTGAAAACGGTCTTAACCGCCCGCAGGGTTTTGGAGAAGTTTCCGGATCTGAAGATCCCCGGGCGACTGGTCTTCGTTGAAGATCTTCTGGCGCGTCTGTCGACTTCCCAGCGAATCCGGGCGGGATTGATTGCGCGTCTCTTCCCCTGTTCCTGGATTCTGGGTCGAAATCCCGCGAGGGCCGATGATCCGCTTGCGATTCTTTTCAGCAGTGGAACTACGAACGAACCCAAAGGAATCGTTCTTACTCACGGCAATATTCTCTCCAATATCAATTCTTTTGAAGAGGTCGGACGCTTCCGCAAGAAGGATCGTATTCTCGGGACACTACCGTTTTTCCACTCCCTTGGGCTAACGGTTACCGTCTGGATGCCGATGACTCAGGGAGTCGCCGTGGGTTATCATTCGAATCCCCTGGAGGCTGCAAAAATCGGCGAGTTCTCGGAGAAGTTTCACCCGACGATTATCCTCGGCACTCCTTCTCTTCTTCTCGGGTGGGCTCGAAAAATTAAACCGGAATCCTTCGAATCCGTGCGGTGGATTGTCGCCGGGGCCGAGAAGTTGTCTCCGAGAATCGCCGATTTTATCGAGAAGCGGTATGGGTTGCGTCCTTACGAAGGATATGGAGCTACGGAATGTTCGCCAGTGGTGGCACTCAACGTTCCTTCGGCTGATCTGGATGGATACTGTCAAAAAGGTTGTGAGCCCGGCACGGTCGGGCGTCCGCTGCCGAATGTGCGGGTGCGTATTGTCAATCCGGACACGAGGGAGATTTTGGCGCCAGGGGAAGAGGGTCTGATCGAAGTTCGTGGGCCGAATATTTTTCCCGGATATCTCGGGGCGCCAGAGAAGTCGGCGGAAGTTTTGCAGGACGGATGGTATCGAACTGGTGACATCGGTCACTTGGACGAGGACGAGTTTCTGACTCTGACGGATCGCCTCTCGCGGTTTAGCAAAATTGGAGGTGAGATGATCTCGCATTCACTGGTGGAAAACGAGTTGCGGGAGGCTCTCGACTTTGATGCCGATCAACTTTGTGTCACCTCGGTTCCGGACGAGAAACGCGGAGAACGGCTGGTGGTTGTCGTCGTCCGTGATATGGACCTCACCTCCCAGCGTTTGTCAGAGGCTCTGAGCCGGACGAGTCTTCCCAATCTTTGGAGGCCGTCGCCCAACTCCTACGTCGTCGTGGAAAAGATCCCCCAATTGGGTACGGGGAAGCCTGATCTGATGGGGATTCGCAGGTTGGCCACCGGTGAGGAATGACGAGTCCGGTGCGCGTTCCTCAGAACCACTTTTTGAAATAGAAGAATAGGAGCTCAATGGCGCCGACGAGAAAGAGCGCGAGGCAGACGACGGTAAACGCGATCGAGGAGTTCGTGCCCGGAATGCCGCCGACGTTGATCCCGAGCAATCCCGTGAAGAAACCGAGGGGAAGAAATACGGCGGCCACTAGGGATAGAACATAGGTGTTGCGGTTCATCCGGTCCTGCGAGCGGGCGAGTAATTCCTCCTGGGTCACCGCCGCTCGCTCGCGAATCGCGTCGAGGTCTTCCACGTGACGGGTAATCCGGTCAGTCGATTCGCGAAGATGGGATCTGTTGTTTTCCGACATCCATGGAAGGGGCTCGATGGAAAGGCGGGCAAAGACATCCCGCTGTGGGGAAACGTAGCGGCGAAGAGCGACGGCTTGGCGGCGTACGTCGCTCAATGGGCCACGGGCGGCGGCATCCGCTTTGTCGATGAGGGATTCTTCGACACCGTCAAGGTCGTCCTGGAGCGCGTCGACAACGGGCCCCATGCGGTCGATGAGCCGGGAAGAGAGGAGGGAAATGAGGTCGCCGGAGGAGAGGAGGGGTTCGCCGGATTGGATGCGTTCCTCGACGTCTGAAATCGCGAGGACACGGGGGCCGCGTAAACTGATCAATCGTTGCCCGTCGGACCAAAGGCGGATCGAGACCATATCTTCTGGATCGGCGCCGGGATTCAGGTTTACCCCCCGGAGAATGAGGAGAAGATTCTCGCGAACAATGTCGCACCGGGGGCGAGTCTCTTCGGCGAGGAGGGCGTCGCAGAGGATACGCGAGAGGCCAGATTCCCGGTGGAGCCATTGGCGGGCTTCTGGGCTGTAGCGGTCGAGGTGGATCCAAAGGAATCCCTCGCCTGGCTGCCATTGGGCAATGCTCTGCCATTCCAGCTTTTCGGCCGTTCCGTCGGGTCGAAACCAATAGGAACAGAGGAGAGGGGAGGAGTCGGTTTGAGAACTCATGAGATGCGGAAGGGGCGGGACGTGTTTGGGGTCTGAGAAAGTTTGGGGCTGTTGGTCAGGATCGTGAAGAGCTTCTCGAGGGTAGATCCCAGTTCATTTCGATTTGCGAGAATGTTTGGGCCTTCCGAAGGGTTAAAAGAATGGGTCGGCCGGGGGTGAACCCTCGTGTCGGAGGCAACTCGGTAGGCAAACATTGTCCGTAAAAGGGAACAGATCCTGGCCCGACAGGCGAGCCTGCAGTTGGAGGGGGAAGGTTTGAGAGTAATCGCTTTTGAACCTCTTGATCAGCGGGAGGCGGCATCCTTTCTACCGCATCTCCTGCTGGCGCATTGGCATCGAATCGATACGGTCAAACCATTCACGAAGGTCAAAATCCTCCGTTTGACGGTCTTTCTCGCCTCCGTCTTTTCCAATGAGAAGGAAAACGGGCTGCGGAGAATCTATATCCAGATGGAAGCGCTCCGTCAGTTCTTGAATAGCCTCGGGTGAGAGTTCGTGGTGAGAAGGGATATCTGGTCTTGTGCCGAGCCGGAGAAATATGAGGTCCCGGTCTCGAATGCCTTCTTCGTCGGCTTTGATTGTCTTTTCGAGGTCGGGTAATTCCTTATCCGGCAGGCGATAAACGATGATACGGTTCTTCCATTCGTAGGATTTGAGGGGAGAGGAATCGGCGAAGCTCATAGTTGCGAATATCAGGCAAAATAGGAGAGGGATCAGTCGTTTGCTCAGGCGCATGAGGAAGTCTACGGATTAGGAAAACCGGTGCAAATGCGTCCGTGATTCTGGGTGGGCTGCGGAGTCGCTTTTTTTCGGTCGAGCGGGAAGAATCCGAGATAGATTGCTTTTGGCAGGAATCTTGCCGTATTTTCCTAGCGTATGTTGAAAGGGATTCAAGGAGTGCTTCTGGATCTCTCGGGAACCCTTTACTCAGGGAACGAGAGAATTGAGGGGACTCGTAAGTGCCTCGCAGAATTGAATGAACGGGGAATCGAGTATCGGTTCCTCACCAATACGACCACAAAGTCGCGGTCCAAGATCCGGGAGAAACTGGCCTCGTTAAAAGTCGAAGTCGACGAACGCCTGATCATCACCCCCATGGCCGCAGCCCGGGAACAGATTCGGAAAGACGGATACCTCACCGCGAACATTCTCGTTCATGAGGATGCGAGGGACGACCTTGGAGCAATCGATGAGTCGGATGATCCGGATGTGGTCATTCTTGGAGACCTGGGGGATGGGTATACCTATGAGGTTTTGAATAAGGCCTTTCGGCAGCTTTCGAACGGTGCGGCCTTCTACGCGTTGGCCAAGAACCGGTTCTTCGAGTCGAATGGTGAGCTCTTTCTCGATATGGGCGCCTATGTCGAAGCCCTTTCGTACGCCAGCCATAAGCAGGCGCTTTGCCTAGGGAAACCCTCAGAAACCTTTTTTGACCGGGCGGTCGAATCGCTGGATCTTCCCAAGGAAGCGATTGCGGTGGTCGGAGATGATCTCGAGAGCGATGTTCTCGGTGCGATGGATTATGGAATGAAGGGAGTTCTGGTGCGGACGGGGAAATTCAGTGAAGAGACGATCAAGAATGTGGATCGGGAGCCGGACTATGTCATCGATTCCATTCGGGATCTCCCCCGATTGCTCGATTAGTGGATCTGTTTTCTGGGGATTGCTTTTTGTAGAGCTTCCCCCAATGGTTTCTCACTTATGAGTAGCGAAACTGCGACAATCGAGACAACCAAGGGCACGATGGTCGTTACGTTCTGGGAGGACGTAGCGCCGAAGACCGTGGAGAATTTCAAGAAGCTGGCCAAGGAGGGCTTTTACGACGGAACGGCTTTCCACCGGATCATGAAGGGCTTCATGATTCAGGGGGGCGATCCGCTGACCAAGGATGAGAAAAAAGAGCATCTTTGGGGAACGGGAGATCCTGGGTATAAGGTTAAGGCCGAGTTCAACGCCAAGCCCCATAAGAAAGGCGTGCTTTCCATGGCTCGCTCGGCGCATCCCGATTCAGCGGGATCCCAGTTCTTTATCTGCCTCGGGGATTGCTCCTTCCTCGATGGCCAATACACCGGTTTTGGTGAGCTGGAGTCGGGCGTCGAAGTCCTCGAAGAGATCGGCGAGACTCCTTGTGCCTACGGTGCTGGGGGAGAAAAAAGCCGCCCCACCGAGCGTGTTGAAGTCACCAAAGTGACCATCGGGTAACTCAGCGACCCATTTGATTGGAGGCCGGGCTGCGGAGAAATTTCTCTGCGCCCGGCTTTTTTATGGAATCTCGAAGCGGCTGGTGGCTGGTTTCTCGTGGGCCTCACCCGCAACTCACGAGGAGGAATCCTCTGCCGGCGAGTCGTTTGCCGGTGATAGATCGAAGACCCCTCCCTGGAGTTTTCCGCGTTTCACGGTGATATCGAGATCGGCTTCGTATCGACGGATCAGGCGAACTTCATCTCCCGCGACGATGGAAATGGCTACACCCGCCTCTCCCATGCGCCCCGTTCGTCCGACGCGGTGCAAATAGTCATCGGGGAGTGTCGGTATATCAAAATTGATGATATGCGTCAGACCCTGGATATCGAGACCGCGAGCGGAAACGTCCGAGGAAATTAGGTAGGGGACCGTGCCGGTGCGGAAACGTTTGAGGGCGCTCTCCCGCTCAAACTTGCTCAACTCGCCGTGGAGGACGGCATGGGGAATGTCGAATCGTTCAAAACCATTGCCGAGTTCCTTCGCCCCTCGGTTGCGATGAGTGAAGATGAGGGCTCGCTGTGGCTGGACGGCCCGCAGGAGCTTCCGCAAGGTGTCGGCTCGATGATGATAGTCGGAGTCGACGTAAAAGTGTTCGATTGTGGAATCGCTCTCGATGTTCTCGCCGGTAACCCAGGCGACCTCCTTGCCCATTTCCTGAGCGATCCGGAACGCGTCGGCCTTTTCGGTAGCGGAGGAGAAAACGAGTTGGCGGTCGCGGGGCATTCTTTTCAGTAGCGCCTCAAGATTGCCAATGTGATCTTCGGAAAGCATCACATCGGCTTCATCGATAGAGACGGCCCGCACATTATGGAGTTTCAGTTTTCCGGCTTGGACCAGCTCGATCATTCGCCCGGAGGATCCAATGACGATGTGTGGCTTCTTCTTCTTGAGCTGTTCCTTTTGGCGTTTCGAGGAAGCGTTCCCGATGAGGAGTTGACTGCGAATGGCCAGATTCCCGTTCGCATCAAGGGTGCGGACGGCCTCGTGAATTTGCACGGCCAGTTCCTGCGTCGGCGCGATCACGGCGACCTGAATATCCTTGGTGCTCGTGTCGGTCCTCTCCAGAAGGGGGATGAGGTAGGCCAGAGTCTTGCCGCTACCCGTAGGGGCATTGAGCCATGCATCCTTACCTTTGCTGAGAAAAGGGTAGGCCTGAATCTGGATGTCGGAAGGGGTTCGCATCTTCAGTCGATCCAGTTCACGGAGAAAAGAATAGGAAATTCCTATAGTTTTGAAAGTCGACATGGGATCCACCGTTACATGACTGAGGCGAAATAGCACTTCGTTAAAAGAGAGAATTTGGCCGAAAAATCGAAAGTATGGAAGGAATGGTATTTGGGAAGGCACCGGAGCGCGCCAGCTTAGCAAAGCTTGTGCCTTGCGCAGAACCGAGTACTCTATTCTTCCAATGACCCTTACTGATCTCGGATGGAATACTCAGCTCGAAGCCGAATTTGCGGAATATCGCGAAAACGGTTGGGAGCCAGCGCGTCTCATCCGCGACAACAAGATCTCCTATGGAGCATTCTTGGGAGATGGCGAGGAAGTCGAAGTTTCGCTGGGCGGAAGTGTCTATCACGATGCTGAGACCGATGCCGAATTGCCATCGGTTGGCGACTGGGTGGCTTTGGAAATGGGAGCGGAAGGCTACGAGTATGACGCGGTTATCCGCGCACGCCTATCCCGGAGAACCTGTCTCTCGCGGAAAGCGACCGGAAAGGCCGCCGCGGAGCAAGTCATTGCGGCGAATGTAGACAGGGTTTTCGTCGTCACCGATCCAGGTCAGGATTTCAATGAACGCCGAATGGAGCGCTACTTTGAGGTGATTGAGCAGAGCGGAGCCAGCCCCGCAGTTATCTTGAATAAGGTTGATCTCCACTCGGACGAAGAGAGCCGAATCGCTAAGCAGAAAGTAGAGGCCCTGAGCCCAGGAGTTCCGGTGCTCCTGACATCGGCAATGAACGAATCCGGTGTCGATTCGATCCGAAGCTTTCTCGAGCCCGGGTTGACGATCGCGCTGGTCGGCTCAAGTGGGGTGGGAAAATCTTCCATCGTTAACCAACTCCTCGGGGAGGAATGGCAATGGGTTGGAGAGGTCAATGCCGCCACGGGAAAAGGAATGCATACGACATCGGCCCGAGAGCTTCTCTGCCTCCCAGGAGGAGGAATGCTCATTGACAATCCCGGAATTCGGGAAGTCCAGCTCTGGCGCGATGCAGAAACCCTCAAAGCTAGCTTCTCAGATTTCGACGAAATCGCAAAACAATGTAAGTTTCGGGATTGCGGTCACGGAGCCGACAAAGGCTGCGCCATTCAGGCCGCAATTGCCGAGGGAACCCTCAGTCGAGAACGCTTCATCAATTATCTAAAACTGGACGAAGAGCTCGAGCGACTCAGTCACCGCCAGAAAAAACGCCAGATCACCATTGGCCGCCGAAACCGCCGAGAGCAGAAATCCAAAGACGAAAAATACAATCGGAAGCGGGGGTATTGAGGATATTATAGGCATAAAAGGAGATAAAAGGCCATCGATCGATAAATAATATAACTGTTTTATTTAGTCTTGATTGGCTGCGGACGATGATTTATGGTTTTGATTATGGGCAGACTTAGGCGTAAGGAATCGAATCGATTGTCTTATCATCATCTGATGAGCCGGACAGTGAATGGGGAGGCTCTCTTTGGCGACCGGGAGAGGGAGGTTTTGCGGAAGATGATTTGGCAGGTAGCTGAGTTTTCCGGGGTTCGGGTGGTTACTTATGCGGTGATGAAGAACCATTTCCATATTTTGGTGGAGGTGCCACCGACAGGGACGGAGGTTTCGGATGCGGAGTTGGTTCGTCGGTATCGGAAGCTGTATCCTAAGCCTACGCCTTGGAACCCGATGCCTGCGGAGGTTTTGGAGGGGCATTTGAAGGATAACTTCCTTGATGGGAGAGAGTTGCGGAAGGAGCTTACCCGCCGCATGCATGATGTTTCGGAGTTTATGCGGACTCTAAAGCTTCGTTTTACGCTTTGGTTCAATCGATCACGTGATCGGTTTGGTCCGCTTTGGTCGGCTCGGTTTAAGAGTGTTTTGGTAGAAGGGGATCGTTGGGCGCTACGGACTGTGGCGGCCTATATTGACCTCAATGCGGTTCGGGCGGGGCTGGTTTCGGATCCTAAGGATTATCGGTTTTGCGGGTATGCGGAGGCTCTTGGGGGCGGCCGACTGGCTCGGGCCGGGCTTTCGGTTGTCGATAAGGATCTGGCTGGGTATCGGCAGACTTTGTATGGGGCTGGCGATGGAGAGAAAGAGGGGAAAGTGTCCATTTCTCACGAAGAAGCGGTGCGGGTTTTGCAGGAGGAGAAGGGGAAGTTGCCCTTGTCGGTCGTTTTGCGGTGCCGGGTTCGCTATTTTTCGGACGGGATGGTGCTGGGATCGGAAGATTTTGTGAACAAGTTCCTAGAGGGCGAACTGGATGGGAAGCGGGCGCGAAGACCTCATCCTCTGCGTGGGAGTGACTGGAAGGGGCTTGCCGTGGGGACTGGGCTGCGGATGAAGATCTTTGAGTAGCACTGATCTCTCCGGGGATCGGGTTGAGCCACTCTTCCTTTCGCCTCGGACCTAGTCGGGATCAGATTCTTTTCGGCTAGAGCCTTGATTCTCCTTTGGATTTCATCTTGGCCGAAGGGCGTGTGATCTGGGGGGAGTTTGGGCTTTTTCCTAGAACCACTGATAGAGGAAGAAGTAGATTAGGACTCCGGTCACGGAGACATAGTACCAGATGGGATAGGTGACTCGGGCCCATTTGCGGTGCGCGTCGAATCGTCCTTTTATCGCGAGATAGAGGGTGCGGAAGATCAACGGGAGTATGACCATCGCCAAGATCACGTGAGTGATCAGCATGACGTAGTAGATGGGTCTCCAATATCCTTCGCCGCCAAATTCGGTGTGAACTCCTCCTTTCAGATATTTGTCGAGAACGTAAAAGAAAAGGAAGACGGCGCTAAAAATCAGAGCCGTGACCATCAGGTTCCGATGGGCCCTTTGGTTACCTTTCCGGATGAAGGCGAATCCTGCTGTGAGGCATATCGCGGCGGATCCGTTCAGGGCGGCATTGAGAGCGGGAAGGGAAAATTCCATGGGCTGAGATCAGGAATAAGTCCGATCGAAAAGAAGGACGATGAGGAGAAGAGGGAGGTATAGGAGGCTGAAGAGAAAGAGTCGATTGCCCGTCGAGCCTCCCGTGCGAACGGTCTTGGCAAAGCGGATGCCTTCGAAGAGGAAAATTCCGTTAAGCAGGAGTGAGGAAGCTCCATAGATCCATCCCGCTTCGCCACGGAATACAGGAGCGAGGCAAACGGGAAAGAGGAGTCCCAGATAGAGAAAATTTTCAAAGACTAGGCGTGAGCCTTTAGGACGGGTGACGGAAAGCATTTGTAGGCCTCCGCGGGCGTAGTCTTCCCGGCAGAGCCAAGCGATGGCGAAGAAGTGAGGCATCTGCCAGAGAACGAGAATCAGGAAGAGCCAAATCCCGAGTCCGCCGATGTGCCCGGTTGCGGCTGACCAACCGATCAAAGGAGGAAGAGCGCCAGGAATGGCCCCGATGTGAGTGCACCAATGGGTGCGACGTTTCATCGGAGTATAGAGGAGGACGTAGATTAATACGGTGGCGAGGATGAGGCTGGCGGCGGAGAGGGGGAGGAACAGGAAGGCGATGCCACAACCGATTGCAGCTGTGATGATTCCAAAGATCGAAGCCGAACGGGTGGCAATGAGTCCGGCGGGGAGCGGGCGATCCTTGGTGCGGTCCATTTTGCCATCAACGTTCCGCTCGATCACTTGGTTGAGGGCGAGGGCTCCGGCAGCCGAGAGAAAGATGGAAACTCCGATGGCGAGAAAGGGGAGCCATTGGAAATTGTCGGGGGCGGCGAGGTATCCGGCTAGACCGGTCAAGGTTGAAAGAAAGGCCAGTCTGGGTTTGGTCAGGTCCAGGAACACCCCCCATCCCGCACGACACTCGCCGGAGGTATCGGCGTCGGTATCCGCGGGTCCTTGACTGTTGGTTTCGGTGGGCATGAAAATTACGAGAAGGCGATCGAGGCCCTTATGATTCCTGTCTGCGGCTCCGAGTCGACCACAGAATCGAGGACCAGAGGGTTGCGAGAAGAACGGCGCCATTGAGCATATGGAGGGTGGCAACGTGAGGATTGCGGGCCGTTTGCAGAATCAGCCAACCGAGCCAAATCTGGAGGCAGGTGAGGAGGACGGCGGCGATGGCGAATTGAGTCGCATAAGGGTGCCAGACCTTCTTGGAGAAGCTGAGGAGAGCGTAGATTAGGATCCCGATTCCTCCCAACATTCCCAGGGTGCGGTGGAGGAAGTGAACCCATACTACAAAGAGATCGCTAGAGGGTATCCATGATCCGTCGGGGGACGCAGCGGGAAAGGTGGGAATCGCCAAGGCCGCTCCGTTGTGTCGCATGACTGCTCCAATGAGGATGGCCACGGCCAGGAGGAGGAGCGTAGCGATACCAAAGGTGCGCAGGAAACGACCTGTCCCCGCGGCGAGAGAGGTGGACCACTGTGGTGCCGAGAGGACGGCGAGCGAGGTCAGGGTGAGGACGACTCCTTGAGCGCCCATCGCATGGGCGATGGCAAACGAGCGGGCGGTGAGATTGTGGTCGCTACCGGTGTTCAAGTGATCGAGGCGGACGCGCAGTCCACCCAACAGCCCTTGAAAGACGACCAGAAAGAGGAGAAAGTAGGCGAGGCGGCGGACCCAGATACGTTTCTCGATACGGTTGTAAGCAATGGCGAGGGTGATCGATAGGAGGCCGATGATCATGCCCGCTAGGCGGTGGCTATGTTCCGCCATTTGGTCCGCATTGTCGGTCCATCCCTCTGGGTTAAGGGACCCGTTGGAAAGGGGCCAATCCAGAAACGCCATTCCCGCTCCAATGCTGGTGGTGAATCCGCCCGCAAAGAGAAGTACTCCCGCCCAGACCAAAGCGCCGAGCGTCAGGAGAAAAAGGAGGAGGGAATATTGGGATCCTGGCGAACTTTGGGAAGGGGGATTCTGCATGGGTCGGAGGCTTGATGATTTGCTTGGTAAGGATGAAGTCAAGTTGTTGGACGGAGGGTGATCCATTTCGCTGGAATTGTTGAACGGAGGGAGAGGGTTGTAGTCTAAACGGTTAAATGAGTTCACAAAGCCGCCTTTCTCCCTTGGAGCTTCTCAGGAAATCCGTTTCTCAAGCAGTTGCTCTGTTGGTAATTCTTTTCGCCCTGACGATGGTTCCGCGAACCTTGGGGAGTCCGTTAGGCGAGGGATTGGAGTTCTGTGGATACTTTTTGCTGGTTCTGGCAGCGGTGGGGCGAATTTGGTGTAGTATTTACATCTCCGGTCGGAAGAACCGGGAGCTTTGTGTCGAGGGGCCCTATTCCTTGTGCAGGAATCCTCTTTATTTCTTTTCCTTTCTCGGGGTGGCGGGTTTCGGATTTGCGCTTCAGTCGGGTCTCTTGGCCCTCGGGTGTTCGTCGCTCTTCCTCGCTTTTTATGCCTTTGTCATCCGGAAAGAAGAGGTTCGTTTATCGCAGATATTTGGAGCCGATTTTGAGAAATACGTGGCGAATACGCCGCGGTTTTTTCCGCACTTCAAGGGATATTCCCGAGTTGAGTCCCTGGTGATCGAGCCACGTGTGGTCGAAAGATCTTTATCTGAGGTTGTTTGGTTTCTTTTCGCGATTATTGCGATCGACTTGATCGAGGCGATTCACGAATCAGGCAACATGGTTCTGGGCTATCTCTATTTCTGATTGAGATATAGCCCTCCACCTCTCTCGATGAGGGGTGTTGGTGGAAAAGGACTTTAGCCCTTAGACTGGAGTGTCGGGGGAGAAAGTGGATTCCGTTTGTCCTTGATGTGAAGGATCAGGTTGTACCCAGCTACTCCGGCAGGCATCAGGTTGGACAATACGCCCACGGAATCGTTTTTCCCAAAGGTGAAATAAGAGAGGAGGAGGATGCTGCCAGTGAGGCTGAGCATCCAGAACAGTAGGGGGAACGTGGGTCTCTGGCTCTTGTGGGAAGCCACGAGTTGGATGATCCAGCGACTGCCGAAACAGAGAACTCCGACGTAACCGATGATCTTCCACGGAGTGACGACGATGTCTGCATCAAATAGAGAGAAACTAAAAAGGATTTCGTTCATGATGAATTTCGTTTGAAAGTTCAGGCCGGACGTGGCGGCGCAAATACCAGCGGACTCCAATGAGGTCGTAGATTCCCCGAAGACCTCGTTCCCAATTTGTGTATTTGGAGGTTCCGAGTGAACGGGGCCTATGATTCACCCGAACTTCTTCAATCCGGAATCCAGAGGCCCGGAAAAAGGCCGGCAGAAATCGATGCATTCCATTGAAAGGAACGAGGCACCCGATGGCTTCTCGCCGGAAGACTTTGAGGGAGCATCCTGTGTCGCGAACTCCATCCCGAACAATCATGCGGCGCACTTTGTTGGCGATTTTCGAAGAGGCTCGCCGACTCCAGTTGTCTTGGCGGCTCGCCCGGTATCCGCAAACCACATCAGCTTGCGTCTGGTGGAAATGCCGAACGAGGTTCTGGATGTCCGCGGGATCGTTCTGGCCGTCTCCGTCAAGAAGCACGCACAATGATTTGGTCGCCCGTGACAGGCCGGCGAGAATGGATGCGCTCTGCCCTTGGTTTTTCTCAAAGTAGACAGTGCGAACTCCTTCGAATTGAGAGATGATATTGCGAGTTTGATCGGTGCTCCCGTCATCGACAGCGATGATTTCTTCGTGGGGATAAAGAGAGAGTATTTCTTCAATCACCACGCGGGCCGATTCTTCTTCATTGTAGAAGGGGATGACGATGGAAATCCCCAAGCGTCTCGAAGAGCTTCTTACTTCGGAGAGGGTGCTTCTTGGAGAAGAAGTCTCTGCATTCCGATTGCATCGGTCTTTTTCTCGCTGAACCTGCGGAGTTTTCGCAGAGTGATTGGAGGAGCTGCGGGGGCGGTCGTTGAGAGATTTTGTTCTATCCATTGATCTAATTTCTGTGGAGGGCCCGGGAGAAGGTTGTCTTTCCATACCAAGAGAATTGTTGGGTTTTCGGGAAGTGAGAGGAGGGGAGTTCTGGGAGAGAGAATGGTTGAATCAGGAAACTGGAGACGGAAATTGCCCGCGTAGAAATGGTCTTCGGCAACGATGACCTGAGGTGGAGGGCCTTGATTGCGGATCTTTTCGGCAAAGTCGGCGAAGGGTATGTTGAGTCGACTTTTGGCTGCGACAAACGTTCGCCCGGCCGTCAATCCAAGCACCAGCATTCCGATGAACAGGGACACTCCCGCGAGAACCTTTAAGAAGCGAAGGGGAAGAGGATCTCCAAGGCGGAGGATGAGAAGGACTGGGATGAAAAAGAGGAGTGGCTGCATCCACCGGTCCTTAAACTCGGTGACTCCTGCAAAGAGGATAAGCGCTCCGCAGAGAAGAATTGCCGCGATGGCTACGATGCAAAATAGTTTGAGCCAGGTTTTTGGAGCTGGATCGTTCCTGGGGTGCTTTCGGACGAAGAAGATTCCCGCGCCCACCGCTAACAGAGGGCCCAGATAGCTGAGCACGGCGATGATGAGATTTTTAAATCCGTGGAGAATGGCGGAAAAAGACGGCTGGGACACCTGATGGAATTTATGAGCATCAAGGGTGACGAGAGCGATCTGATCGAGGGCAGCCCAGCCATGGGGCAGGACGACTAGCACTGCTGCCAAGATCGTCCAAAGAAGTTTCGGATGAAGGAGTTTTTTTCGGATTTGGGGAGTTGCGGCGATGCCGATCAGGAGAGCTACCCAGAATAGCGCGTAGTTGTATTTGGAGAGAAACCCGAATCCGGAGACTATCCCGAAAAGAATGTAGCGGAGAGTGGAGGGTCGGGCCCACAGGGCTCTTAGTGAAAGGAGCGTTGCGATCCCCATCGAGGTGACGAGGATCGAGTGGGTAAGGTCGCGCTGGGATTCCCAGACAACCTGGGGGATAAGAAAGAGAAGAAGTGCGGAGGCCAGTCCCTTTCGGGCGGAACCGGTGATGGATCGGGTGAAGAAAAAAGTCCCGCTGTATGTGAATAGAAGGAGGAGATTCTTCAATAGAGCGAGTCCGACGATTCCAGGGCCCGTGAACTGAAAAATCAGGATTTGCAGCCAAGTATATAAAGGCGGTTGTGATCCATAGACCCAACTGAATTGCTGCGTGAGGACGAGCTGCTCGGCCTCATCGAGCTCTGCACCGGGAGAGAGGCAGATTCGGAGTAGGAACTGGAGGGTAAAATAGAGGGCGAGAGCCGAAAGCGTTATCCATGCGCAGCGTGAATCGACTCTGGGTTCCATGGCTGGTTCAGAGCTATTTTCGAAGATGCTTAGCGGGTTCATATTGTACGGCAAGCGACCCGTTATAGCTCAGGGGAATGAATCGCGGATGAATCGATTATTAATGTTTTTTAACCTTTGGGTCGGTAAGGGTAACTGGTTGGCTTGTTGCTCCGTTTGGGTGGGATGCTTTGGGCGCGCTCGGATTTTTGTGGGCTTGCCGATTTGTAATCATTCGTGGGAGGTTCTCTTGGAGATGATGAGACTGGAGTCAGTGGTTCCGTGGGGTAGATCCTTGGACGAGTATCGGGCGATGTTTGCTTTGTCCCCGGATGATTTGCATAAGCGAATCCTCGGTTGCGGCGATGGGCCGGCTTCCTTCAATGCCGAACTGACTGAGTTGGGCGGCTCCGTGGTCTCCGTTGATCCGGTCTACCAGTTCTCTCGGGAAGAGATTCGTTCCAGGGTCGAAGAGGTGAGGCCGAGCCTTCTAGAGAGTGTCCGGGAGAATCGGGAGGCTTTTGTCTGGAATGTGATCCCCAATGTGGAATTCTTGGAAAATCTAAGGATGACGGCGATGAACCGCTTTCTCGCCGATTTCGAAGAAGGATGCGATGAGGGGCGCTATCGTTCGGAGGGAATTCCGGAGCTAGTGTTTAGGGCTCAGGAGTTTGAACTGGCGCTCGTTTCCCACTTTCTCTTCTTGTATTCAGAAAATTTGGACGAAGAGTTTCATTTCAATGGATTGATGGAGTTGCTTCGGGTGGCTCGTGAGGTCCGGGTTTTTCCCTTGCTGGAATTGTCCGGCAGACGGTCTCCTCATCTGGAGCCCGTATTGAAAAGGCTACGGTCTGAAGGAGTGACGGCCCGGATTCAAACGGTGGATTACGAGTTCCAAAAAGGAGGGGATGAGATGTTGGTTTTGACCCGATGCCCGGATCAAGGAGCTTGAAGGGAGCTGGGCTGAGCCTGGATCCATGGGTGACTATGCGGTTTCGAAGGTGAATCGTAGGGGGAAAGAGGCTGGGAATGGATGGGGAAATCTGTTGAATTGAGCTCCGTGGATATCGATCAATCAGGATCCGTAAAGACACCCTGGCCCGTTGAGGGGTGGGGGCATCGAACGTATCTGATGGGGATTCTGAATGTGACCCCGGATTCGTTTTCGGACGGTGGGCGATATGCAGGGGTGGAAGCCGCGCTGAATCGGGCGGTAGCCATGGAAGCGGACGGTGCGGATTTTCTGGACGTGGGGGCGGAGTCCACCCGACCGGGAGCGGAAGAAGTTTCCGCCGAAGAGGAATGGGCAAGGTTGGAGCCGGTCCTGGAAGGATTGCGCGGGAAAATCGGCATTCCGATCTCGGTGGACACCTACAAGCCAGAGGTCGCGGCCAAAGCGCTGGAGGCCGGGGCGAAGATCGCCAACGATATTTTTGGATTTCAGCTCGACGCCCGAATGGCCGAGGTGGTGGCTTTGGCCGGAGCGGGGGTGGTCCTGATGCACAACAGCCGAGGGGCGGAGCTTGAGGGGGACCTCATCGCAGAAGTCCTGCGGTATTTTGAGGAGTCGCTGATCGTCGCGGCAGAGGCTGGCATTTACCCCGAGCGCATTATCCTCGATCCGGGAATCGGTTTTGGGAAGACGGTGGAGCAGAACTTGGAGTTGATGCGCCGGTTTGGCGAGCTGCGGGAGTTAGGTTTCCCCTTGCTACTGGGGGCTTCTCGCAAATCGGTGATTGGGAAGACCCTCGACCTACCCGTGGAGGAGCGGCTGGAGGGAACGTTGGCGACCACGGTGGCCGGCGTGGTCGGGGGTGCCGACATTGTCCGCGTGCACGACCTCGGTCCGAACTTGAAAGCCGCCCGCATGGCGGATGCTATTTATCGTCATGAAAGAATCTCCTGATCTTATTCGTCTCCGTGGGTTGGCCTTTTTTGGGTTCCATGGGAACAACCCAGCCGAAGCCGAGTTTGGCCAACGGTTCTTCGTGGATCTGGAATTGCGAACCGACGTGTGTGAGGCGGGGAAGTCGGACAATCTAGAGCACGCCGTGGACTATTCTGCGGTGTATCTCAAAGTGCGTCACTGGATGGAGCAGGAGCGTTTTCATCTGCTGGAGGCTCTGGCAACCCGGATCGCCGAGGGAATTTTGGAGGATTTCGCACGCGTTTCCTCGGTTGTGGTGGAAGTGCGCAAGCCGCAGGCGCCGCTTCCGGGAATCTTCGACGAAATCTCGGTTTCGGTGGAACGATGCCGGCAGGAATGAGGCGAGCTTGGATCGCTCTCGGCGGGAACCTGGGTGACCGGGAATCGATGTTCGCCGAGGCCCTGAAGAGATTAGCAGAGGCTTCGGGGTTGGATATCGTTCGGGGATCGGCGATCTACGAAACCCCTCCGTTTGGACCTCCTGGTCAGGATCGCTATTGGAATGCCGTGATTGAGGTGAGAACTTCACTCGAGCCTCCGGAGCTCCTGGGTCTCTGCCTTGATGTTGAGAACGGCTTGGGGAGATCCCGCGAAATCCGCTGGGGACCGCGCACGATCGATCTCGATCTTCTCCTTTTTGACGATTTGGTCTGGGAAACGGAGGAGTTGATCCTCCCTCATCCGCGGATGACGGAGAGAGCCTTTGTTCTTCGGCCCTTGGCGGACTTGATTCCAGAAAAGCGGCTGGGAAACCTTTCGGTGCGCGAACATTTGCTCGCGGTCTCCGAGGAGGGGATTGAACGGGTGAGGGATTCGGTTTTGGCATGCCGCTGATTGAGATCGAGAGACGGGGAGGGCTTCCGAGATGGTTTGGCGTCTTCTCGAAACGGAACCACTGCGCCTGGCTCGATGGAGTGGATGGTGCGCGAGGAGCGGACTGGTCCATTCTTGCCGCGGATCCGGTGGAATGCCGTTCGGGCCCGGAGGAGGACTTGTTGGCTTGGTTGGACGAATGGGAGGCTCGCTTGAAAACCGTAGCGACGGCGGAAATCCCCTTTCTCGGCGGATTGATCGGGCAGTTGGACTACGAGGAGGCCATGCCGCCGTATCCTTCCGAGGGGATCCCTCGTTTGTCTGGATGGATGGGCTTGTATGACCGAGCCCTTGCGGAACACCGCCCGAGTGGTCGGATGTTCGCCGTGGTCGGAGAATGGGTTGAAGGTGCGGAGGAGGAGTTGCGCTCTTGGGTTGATCAATTGAAGGACCTCCCAGAAAAGACTCCCGCTCCGCGGGCGATTCGCAGTTCGAAGCCGATTTCGAATCAGACGCGCGCGGAATACGTCGGTGGGGTGCGGCGGGTGCGCGAATGGATCGCTTCCGGGGATATTTATCAAGCGAACCTTTCCCAGAGATTCCGGTGTGAGACTGAGGTGCAGCCGGAAGATCTCTATCGTTCGCTGCGAAAGGAAAATCCGGCTCCCTATTCGGCCTATATCGATTGTGGCGTGAAGCAGATTTTATCCAGTTCTCCAGAGTTGTTCTTAGAGGTGGGCGCCGATCGATCGGTTTCGACACGACCGATCAAGGGAACCCGTCCGCGTTCGGCCGAGCCGAAGAAGGATCGGGAGATGGCGTCGGATCTCCAGAAGAATGCGAAAGAGCGAGCCGAGTTGCTGATGATTGTGGACATGGAGCGCAACGATCTGGGCCGGGTCTGCAGGACGGGGTCGGTCCGGGCCGAGAAGGAGTTCGCCCTCGAGTCATTTGCTTCGGTGCACCATCTGGTCGGTGGGGTGCGTGGCGAGTTGCGCCCGGAGGTCAGAATGTCGGACCTCTTTGCGGCAACCTTCCCTGGGGGGTCCATCACTGGGGCACCCAAGTCTCGTGCGATGGAGATTATTCGAGAGTTGGAACCGGAAAGGCGAGGAGCCTATTGTGGGACGATGGGTTTCTTATCAGCAGGAGGGGTTTCCCGTTGGAACATTGCCATCCGCACGATGGAGGTTTTGGGGAATCGAGTGGAGTTTGGAGTCGGTGCAGGCATTGTCTGGGATTCGGATCCCGAGGCAGAGTTTGAGGAGACGCTTCACAAGGCGCAGAAGATCCTGTCCAGCTTGGGTTGGCCGGAGGAGCAGGAGGAGCCGCGATGAGCGGAGGAGGCAAAGAGGCCGAACTATTCTTAGTGTGGAACGGATCTCTCCAGTCGGCAAAGGAGATCTCGATCAACCCTACCTCGGAAGGGTGGCTTTATGGGGTTGGATGCTTCGAAACCATGGGCCTGAAAGGTGGAGTCATTCGGTTCTTTGAGAACCATTGGCATCGGTTGAACTCCACTGCGTCTGCAATGGGCTTGCAGATCCCATTTTCTCCGGAGCAGATCGAGGATAAGGTTTCGGAGATGGCTGGGAAGAATGAATGCCCGAACGGGATCGCCCGGTTGTCGCTTCATCTGAATGGAGAGAACGTCGATTGGATGCTCCGGGTATTTTTGGGAAAGAGGGCTTCGCGAGGCTCACTCCAAGTGGGTCTTTCGGAGATGGTTCATCCGGGGGCCTCGCTGTTGAGCCGCTGGAAGAATAACAACTATCTCCTTCATCACCTTGCGTTCCGTCAGGCGCAGGAAGCGGGATGGGATGAGGCTCTGATGTGCCGGGGCGATGAAGTCGTCGAGGGAACTCGTTCCAATGTGTGGATCTTGCGAGAGGCAGAATTATTGACCCCTCCGCTGACCAGTGGGGCATTGCCGGGAGTGATCCGGCATCGCCTGTTGGCACTAAAGTCGATTGGAGACCTTACCGTGCGGGAAGAGAGATTGCGATTGGAAGACCTCGAGGAGGCGGATGGGTTGTTTTTTTCCAATGCCGGGATGATTTTACGATCAGCGACAAAGTTGGGGGCGTGGGAGTTTCCCGCCCACGAAGACCGAGTCCGTTCTTTGGCAACCGCCATCGGTGCAGATTCTCTAAACTCGGGGTAAAAATCGCGAGAACCCTCTCGAATGGATTCATTTGGGGGATACACCCATGTATATTGGTTTGCGAACCAGCTCTTGGGATTGATGATGGTTAGTATGAGACTTGGACGCCTGCTCCCCATTTTTTGTGGCCTCGTAATTCTCGGAGGCTTTTCCACGCTTCTCGGTACCGAGGTGAGGACCTTTACCAATAACGAGGGTCAGTCGATTCAAGCATCCCTCGAATCGGTGGATGACACCTACGTGGAAATTCGCAGGGAGGACGGGCGCCGATTTACGATCCCGCTGCAGACGCTCTCGAGAGAGGACCAAGAATACGTGAAAAAATGGGTTTCACTGCAGGCGATCTCCGATGAGAGACTCTTTGAGATTTCGGCGAAGCGTTTGGACGAGAACGAAACGAAATCCACTCAGACCGGCTTGGATATTGAAGAAAGAGATGGGTTTTATGAGATCACTCTCGAAAACCGGACCGGTACAAATTTAAACGACTTGGAAGTTCGCTGGGCAATACGTGTGGAGAAAACCGCAGCCGGTGAGGTCCACGACCGAAAAGCCGATTTGTGGACGAAAGGCCGAATCAAGGATGTCGATCTTAGCGATCGGGAAGAGAAGGAGCTCGAGACCGGTCGGGTTCTGCTTCGGGAAGTGAAAGTGCAATCAGGATATAGGTGGGCCAGTAATGCTCCCAAGAATGCTCGTGATAAGTTGGACGGGCTTTACGTGGCGATCTTCCTCGATGGCATGATGATTCGCGAATATTCGCTTCCCTCCGGGCTGTTGGAAGAGGGTCGAGACGCCATGCGTTTGGAGGAACAGGAGAAGCTCCTGTTCGGGAGATGATCCTTGCGCAGGGGGTTGGGGCAGCTCACGGCTGAGCCAGCTTTCTTAGTCTTTGACCTCCAGACTGACCGGGCAGTGGTCACTACCCTCGATCTGATCGAAGATGTCGGCGGAGATCCAGGAATCTGAAGCTGACTCTGAAGCAATGAAGTAGTCGAGTCGCCATCCGATGTTTCGCTTCCGAGCTCCTGCGCGGTAGCTCCACCAGGAGTAGCGTTCTGTGGCATCGGGGTGGAAGTGGCGGAAGGTATCGGTGAATCCGGCACCGAGGAGGAGATCCATCTCATGGCGTTCCTCGTCGGTAAAACCGGCGTTGCGGCGATTGGCTTTCGGTCGGGCAATGTCGATCTCTTTGTGGGCAACGTTAAGGTCGCCGCAGTAGTAGACTGGTTTGCTCGTTGAAAGAGATTTCAGGTATTTGCGGGTGCGGGGCTCCCAGGAATCGCAACGGTAAGGTAGGCGACGCAGTTCGTTCTGGCTGTTCGGAACGTAGGCGTTGACCAGGTAGAAGTTCGCGAACTCCGCGGCGATGACTCGCCCTTCGCCCTGAAATTCAGAATCGCCAAAGTCAAATTCAACCGAGATCGGTTCTGTCTTGGAGAGAATGGCAGTCCCGGAGTAACCGGGCTTCTCCGCCGAATGGAAAATCTGGTGGGCATACTCGCCGAGACCGGTATCGGGAGGTCCATCCCGTCCCATCTTGGTCTCCTGGAGACAGACGACATCGGGATCGACCGATTGGATGGATTCAGAGAAACCTTTTTTGAGGCAGGCGCGGAGGCCATTTACGTTCCAAGAGAGTAGTTTCACAATAGAATGGATTTCAGGATTCGCTAGGCAACCCCGGGTCAAATAGCGATCGAACGGAATTCGATCAATCCGGAGCCTTCAGTTTGGATCGTGCGAGAAGTGTCGATCCGCGTTTTACTCACCGAGCCGGCGACCGGGGATCAGGTATTCTTTGACGTAGTCGGCGACCGCCTCCTCCAGTGGGGTCAGGTCGTCGGTGTAGCCGGCTTCGCGAAGCTTCGAGATATCGGCACAGGTATAATACTGATACTTGTCTCGCAAGATCGGAGGCATGTCGATGAACTCGATGTTCTCCTCGACCCCGGCAGCGGTAAAGATGGCTCGTGCCAAACGGAGCCAAGTATTGGCTTCGCCTGATCCCAAATTGAAGAGTCCTCCTGCGCGGGGATTTTCCGCCAGTTGGATCGTCATTTTGATGGCATCTTTTACGTAGAGGAAATCACGCATTTGTTCGCCGTCCTTGTAATCGGGGCGGTGGCTGCGGAAGAGTCGGATGCGTCCGTCTTGCTGGACTTGCTCAAATGCTTTCATCACGAGGCTGCGCATGTCTCCCTTATGATTCTCGTTCGGGCCGTAGACGTTGAAATACTTCAAACCGACCATATTGTTGAGGAAACCATTCCTCAATGCGTAGAGGTCAAACATGTGTTTGGAGTATCCATACATGTTTAGCGGGCGGAGCGAAGAGAGGTGCTCTGTGCCCTCGTCGCTCATCCCTTGGGCTCCGTCGCCATAAGTAGCCGCGGAGGATGCGTAGACGAAGCGGCTGCTTTGCTGGAGGGTCGCGTAGGCGAGGAGCTTCGTGAACTCGAAATTATTTTGGATGAGGTGGCGGGCGTCGGTTTCAGTCGTGCTGGAGTTCGCGCCGAGATGAAAAACGGTATGAAAGCTCTTGAGATATTCCGGGCCGGAGCGAATGCGGTCGAGTAGCGTGTCGGCCTCGAGATAGTCGTCAAACTGGAGAGGAACGAGGTTCTTCCACTTTTCGTCAGTGCCAAGATAGTCTGCGATGACGATATTGTTCAGTCCGCGCTGGTTGAGTTCCCAAACCAGTGCGCTCCCGATGAATCCGGCACCGCCGGTGATCAGGATTTTCTTTTTGGAGAGATCGTGTCGGGAAAGTATTACCATGGTTGGGAGAGGAAAAGGGTGGGCCGCCTTACATGCTCGAGAGTTCGCGGCTGCGGTCACGGGCTGCGCGGAGAGCGCGGTCGACGATCTTGCCGAAGTCGCCTTCGAGGGTCTTGAGCGCGGCCTCGGTCGTACCTCCCGGTGAGGTGACCTCGCGGACCAGCTCAATCGGATCGGCTTCTTCCCGCTTATCCATGAGAGCTGCAGATCCGACGACAGTCTGACGGGCGAGTTGGGCCGCGACCTCTTCCGGTAAACCGAGGGATTTTCCTGCCTCTGCGAGAAGGCGGGTAAACTCAAAGACATAGGCGGGGCCACTGCCGCTGAGCGCAGTGACCGCATCGATATGAGATTCCTCGAGCTGAATGGTTTTTCCCATCGAGGAGAGGAGAATCTCGACTGCAGACTGATCGTCCTCCGAGAGAGGCTGGTCGCTGGCGTAGGCGGAGATCCCCTGTCCGATCTGGGCGGGTGTGTTTGGCATGACCCGGACGACGTTACGCGCTTTCGGGGCGACCTGTCTCAGCCGGGCCAGTGGGATTCCGGCGAGAATGGAGAGAATCAGTTTTCCGGAGGTCTCTTCTGCCAAGGATTCGGGGAGGCTGGCAAGTTGTTGCGGCTTGCAGGCCAAGAGCACGAAATCGGCTTCGGGAAGACCTTCGCTCGCATCGGCTACGTAGCGTATGCCTGTTCGTTGGGCGAGGGCTGGGCCAGTTGGGTCCTGCCCGCAGGTGCAGAGTAAATTTTCCGGTTGGGCCCGGCCCGTGGCCAGCAGTCCTTGGACAATCGCAGAGGCCATGCGGCCCGCACCGACGAAAAGGGTCGTGGGAAAAGAGGTTTTGGATCCGGTCATTCGGTTTCGACTGGGATTCTCAGAACGGCAGAGGTGCCTTGGCCAGAAGGATTCGCGCCGATGGTGACGCCGCCTCCGATATGAGAGATCGAGTGTTTTACAACGGTAAGACCAAATCCCCGGCCTACCGAGTTTTTCGTAGAAATGAATGGATCGAAGAGATTATCACGGACAGATGGGTGGATTCCCTCTCCACGGTCAGAGACGCGGATCTCGACCTCATTCTCTCCGTCCTCTTCGAGGAGGTTGAGAGAGACGCGGATCGGGCGGTCTTCGGCCGGAGTGCCTTCAGGATAGCTCTCGATGCCGTTGCGGATGAGATGTTCGACGCAGGTTTCGATCGTTTCCAGCGAGGTGAACGTCTGGAAATCCTCAGGAAGGTTGTTTTCAATCGAAACCGTTTGGACCCGACCTTCGGATTGGCGGGTCGCCCGGTTTACGACGTTGGCGACGCATTCCGCGGGATCGGCTTTGATTCGGGCTACGGGTTCATCCGTTACCATCGAGCTCAGTTGCCGCACCAGATTGACCATCCGTTTGACGGCCTTCTCCATCGAGGCAATTCCCTTCTCGAGCTTCTCGGGCTGATTCATCCGGAGCTTGAGCAGGTCCAGATAGCCGACGACCACGCCGAGAAGGTTGTTCAAGTTGTGGGCAATGCCTTGGGTCATGCTACCGATTGCGGCCGTGCGGCGGGCTTCGCCGAGACGCTGCTGCAATTCGATGTTCTCCTCGTGCATGGTCTCCAAGCGCAGATGAGTGCGGACTCGGGCCAGAGTCTCTTCCATATCAATCGGCTTCGTGATGTAGTCGATCGCGCCCGTCTCCAGACCGGAAATTTTGTCGTGCCGATCCATCTTCGCCGTCACGAAAATGACGGGGATGGTCTCGGTCTTGGGGTTTTGCTTGAGTCGGCGGCAGGTTTCGACGCCATCCATATCCGGCATCATGATATCGAGGAGGATGATGTCGGGGCGGCTTTCCTCCACCCGGTCAAGACACTCAAAGCCGTTTGTCGCCATACGGACTTCGTAGCCCGCCTTCTCCAGTTTGCGTTGGAGAACTTTTACGTTAACGGGTTCGTCATCGACGATGAGGATCTTGTTCTTGGCTTTCATTTTGAGGAGAATGCTGGCCCTCGGACCACCCGCGTCTTTGCGAGCAGGTCATGAATGGCTGCTCGCTGCGGGTTGAAGAAGGCGAAGAGGAAGAGGAGGGTTAATAGAGGGAACAAAATCTGGAGGCAGACCGTCTTCACGGCTCCCCGGACCAGATGGGCACGGAAAGAAGCCGGAGCATCGGCTTCGCGTTGCTGAATGCGTAGATTGAAAATTCTCATGCCCAGAGTTCCTCCACCTATCAAAAGGGGCACAAATGTAAAATAAAAGAAAATAGATAGGAAGAAGATGGCATTTATGGTCTGGGCCGCCTTCATGAGCTCGGAACTGGGATTGAGGGGTGCGGGATCTTCTCCGGCGTCTTCGTATTGCTCGATGAGCTCGATGAACTCATTCATCGCTCCAGGATACCATTCCGGGAGAATGACTTTCGTGGCGATGAGTCCGAACACCGCGATCAGGAGAATGAGGTCCAGGCAGAGGGCTCCGAAGCGGGCACCCATACTGCTGGGTTCGAATTCGGGAGCCTCTGGCTCGCCGACAACCTCCGCTTCGACGATCTCAGGCTCCTCATTCATGATTAATCCTGGGCAATTTGAAAGGCCTTGTAGGTGTTGCGCATCAACATGGCAACCGTCATGGGCCCCACGCCGCCGGGCACGGGGGTGAGGTGAGAGGCAACTTCGGAGACTTCTTCGAAGTTCACATCCCCCTTGAGGGCATAGCCGGACTTCCGGCTGGAATCTTCGACGCGATTGATGCCGACATCAATGACGGTCGCTCCAGGTTTGACCATGTGGCCCTTGATCATTTCGGCGCGGCCTACGGCGGCGACGAGAATATCGGCCTGGCGGGTGATTTCCTCCAGATTTGGCGTCTTCGAGTGGCAGACGGTCACCGTAGCGTCGCCCTGGGGGTGACGGCGGAGGAAGAGGAGCGAGAGAGGTTTACCCACGATCAGGCTGCGGCCGACGATGACGACGTGCTTTCCGGGAATGCTTACGCCGGAGCGATCGAGGAGTTCAATGACGCCACTCGGAGTGCAGGCAACGAATCCGGTCGGATCTTCCTGGCAGAGTTTACCGAGGTTGATCCGGTGAAACCCGTCGACGTCTTTCTCGGCGCTGACTCGGTCGAACGCTTCCTGATCCGGAATGTGGCTCGGAAGCGGGGCCTGCACGAGGATGCCGTGGATGGAAGGGTCTGCGTTCAGGCGGTCGATTTCCGCGAATAACTCCTCTTTGGGGATGTCACTGGGGAAGACGTGCAAATCGCTGTCGATTCCGACTGCGGCGGCAGTTTTCTCCTTCTTGCGGACATAGGAGACCGAAGCGGGATCCTCGCCGACGCGGACAAAGGCTACTTTGGGACGATGATTCTCCGGCAGCTTTCCGATCTCTTCAGCGAGCTCTTCGGTTACCTGGCGGGCGATTTGGTTGCCGTCTATCAATTCCATGGATTTTCTGAGCCGAATAGGGTCTTAGCGGAGAGTGATGTTCGCGGCTTTAATCAGCAGGGTATCCTTTTCGCCGGTAGGGACGAGGACTCCGTAAACTTGGACGATCTGTTCGGTAAACTTTTCCTGGCTGCTCATCGGAACCTCCGAAATGTCAACGTAGGCGATCCGGTCGCCGGAATAGTTCAGGAGCTCGAAATCATATTTGGGCTTGGATCCCCAGAATCCCTTGGAGGTGCGTTCGAGTCTTCCGATGTAAACCCGGTTGGTGTCTGTCGGAGGGATGAGCGGAGGCTCGTCCGGAACCATGGGTTGAGTGACGCCGGGGACGACGGACTCGGCCACATCGTTGGAGACTTCAACATCTTCCTCGGTTTCGACAATGACGGCTGGAGTGGTCTCGACGACTTCGGCGGCGGGCTTGGATGCTTCGGTAGAGGCGGCGGCCGATCCGGCGGCTGCGGCGGCACTGCCCGTGACGGCGGCTGCAGGAGCCAGAGGAATAACCTCGGAGTTGCTATCGCTGTCTTCCTCGTTGGAAAGGTCTTCGCTGCTGGCGCCTTCTTCTCCGACCATCTCTTCGGTTCCCTCGTCGAGGTTTTCCATTGCGGATTCCTGGGCTCCTTCGGCACCAGCCTCGTTGGCTGCGGCCATGGGCAATTCAGGATCTTCTACGGGCTCGATATCGCTCGGCTCGTCAGGAGTCTGCTCGATGTCGGCGTCTTCTGTTTCTGAAAGAGTGTCGACTTCTTCGGCCTGGGTCGGGGCTTCGATTGTCGGGTCTGGATCCTCGGCGGTGGGGATCGGAATGGCGGCGACGGAGGTTGGTGCCTGCATCGATGCGTCTTCGAAGGGAGCCGTGGTGTCACGCTCAGGGATCGGAGTCGATCCGGCACCGAGGCTGTAGCCGCGGGTCTGTCCGCTGTCGGAAGTGCGTCCGAAAGTCGGGTTCAGGGAATCCACTTCCTCAAATCCGGTCATGGGTTCGGAGGTAGGGATCGTTGGCCGGGCTGCAACCGGGCCTGAGGTGGAAGTTGAAAGACTGGGAGTTTCCGGGCTGTAGCGAGTCTGCCCGGCTCGAGCCAGGAGGGGGTCGCTGGCATAGGTTACGCGGCGGTTGCTGTTCATTCCCGCACCGGCTGGGGGAGTTACTTTGCTGTCCGCAGGAATAAAGTAGCCCGGGATCGCTTTGTTAACGGTGATCTCGGTCCAATCGTCGACAAGATTGATGGAGACCTCATCACCTGCTTCGATCGTTGTGAGAACCTTGCCCGATTTTGAAGGGGTCATGAGCATCGAGGTGCCGATTTCCACAGTTCCTTCGGGAGTGAGACTGTCTTTTGCGATGAAACCGCTGTAGTAGTCCTTGCGGACGATCTCCATCCAGCCCTTCTTGCCCTCGACCGGGGTCGCGGTTTCGATTGCGTCGGATTCGGACGAGATCGATCCTAGAACCGGAGCCGTGTCATTCGGAGCGAGGTAGAGAATTTCGATTTCAGCCTTGGCGGAGAGGACTGCGCCTAGGGCCGCGAGAGAGATGAGGACTCGTTTCATAAACCGTCTTTGATTTTTAAATTTTGAATTGTGGATACTAATCGTGATTTGCCCTGACGAACAACTGTTTTATGGCCAATTGCCTTGGTTTTAAGCGTGCGTGCTAGCGGGATTTGTTGGCGAGAATAAATTGCCGGGTGGAGGTTTGGTCTGTTGAGCAGCGTTCAGCGCTCGTTTTCCCGTGCCGGAGCGAGAAGAGCTTTGATTTCGCTGGATTTGAGCGGCCTTGCTTGTCCGCGCGCCAAGCCTCTCATTTTGTAGGCCCCGATCTGCGTGCGCTTCAGCTTTTTGACGAGGTAGCCGAAGGACTCGAGAAGACGACGGATCTCCCTCTTCTTGCCGTGATCCAGGTGCACCTCGAATTCAGAACCCTTGTGTTTCGGGGGAATGATCTTGTCGAATTGCAACCATTGCCCCTCCAGAGTGCGGCCGCGGAGGAGTTTGGGGATGTCGTCCCCTTGAAGATCCCGCTGAACTCGTACTTGGTAGCGCTTGATGACCCGCTTGGAGGGGTGGGTCAATCGCTGGGCAAGGTCACCATCGGTGGTGAGGATCAGGAGCCCTTCCGTATCTTTGTCGAGTCGTCCGGCGCAGATCATCCGCGGATCCTGCCAGATTTTGGGCAGAAGATCGAAGACGGTCTGATCCTGATGGGGGTCTGCGTTCGTGCAGACGTAGTGGCGCGGTTTATTGAGGACTAGGGTGAGATGATCCTGCTGGCGGGCGATGATTCGCTTGCCATCGACACGGACCACGGCGCTGCCTGCAACGATTGACTCGCCAATCAGGGCGATGCGGTCATCGACCTCGACACGGCCCTCGCGGATAAGCTCCTCGGCCTTGCGGCGCGAGCACACTCCCGACTGGGAAAGGAATTTTTGGAGACGAATTTCAGACTTCACTGAGGCGGGCATAGGGGAAAACCCACGGTAATTCGATCCGAAAGCGCACCGAATCGGGGCCGATGGGGCTTATGAAGGCTGATCCGATTATTCCTGGGAACAATTTGTTGTTTATATTTGGATCGAGATCTTGCCCGCGGATCGGGATGATCAGGCATTTGAGGAGGCTCGCGGAAAATGGCATCCGCCCAAAGAGAAAGGTTATTTCGTATTGGGGTTGAGGCCTTGTTCGTAAGGAAAGAGGAGCGTGGCGGCTTCGGGTAGAGCAGGGGTCGGGCTATTTTTTCCTAGCCGATGGCAGATTTTCTGGACAGGCTTCCGGCATGTCAGAGCAAGTTGAAGAGAAAAAGACAGCCCTCGTTACTGGGGCTAGTCGGGGAATTGGACTCGCGATCGCTAGGGAACTCGGAAGCCTCGGTTTTCGCGTTTTGTGTGTCGCCCGATCAGAGGAATCCGCATCGAAGGCCGTCGAGGCAGTTCGCGCGGATGGCGGAGAGGCGGAAGCCTATGGAGTCGATGTTTCTGATTCGAAGGCGGTTGCTGCGGCCTCGGAAGAGATTTTGAAAAAGTACGAGTGCGTCGATGTTCTCGTAAATAATGCCGGGATTACCCGCGACATGCTGTTTATTCGCATGAGCGAGGATGATTGGGACGCGGTGCTGCAGACTAATTTGAACAGCTGCTTCTATTGGTCGAAAAATTTAATTCGTCCGATGACCCGTCGCCGTTGGGGCCGGGTTATCAATATTTCTTCGGTGATCGGTTTGACCGGCAATGCAGGTCAGGCGAACTACGCAGCCGCCAAGGCGGGGATGATCGGTTTCACCAAGAGTTTAGCGAAGGAGTTGGCCGCTCGGTCGATTACAGTAAACTCCGTAGCGCCCGGATTTATTCAAACGGACATGACGAATGAATTGGGCGAAGATATTCAAGGGAACATCCTTAAGATGATCCCTCTCAAGAGGATGGGGAAACCAGAGGATATCGCCGCGACTGTGGGCTTCCTCGCGGGTCCAAATGCAGGATACATCACCGGTCAGGTTTTTACGGTTGACGGTGGTATGGTCATGTGATTCTTCCTTCTTTTCACACAAGCTTTAAAACACCAAGGAATATGGCAGAGAAATCCATCGAAGACCGCGTCAAGGAGATCATTGTAAATCAGCTCAACGTCAATGAAGAGCAGGTTACACCTGAAGCTTCTTTTCTCGACGATTTGGGCGCCGACTCGCTGGACACGGTTGAGTTGATCATGGCTTTTGAGGAGGAGTTCAAGGATCAGATTAACGGAGAAATCCCAGAGTCTGACGCCGAGAAACTTCTTACCGTCGGCAGCGTCGTCGAATACATCAAGAGCAAGTCTTCCTGATCTTGCCGCAAAGCAGATCTTCTGTTGTCGGCGATTTCTTCCATGGCTCCTGAAATGGAAAAGCGAAAGGTTGTCGTCACGGGACTCGGAATCGTCACTTCCCTCGGGAAGTCGATCGACGAGTATTGGGAATCTCTCCTTGCTGGGAAATCCGGCATTGGGAATGTGTCCCGCTTTGATGCTTCGTCATACACGTGCCAGGTCGGTGCTGAAGTCAATGACTTCGACCCCGCTGAGTACATGGACGCGAAGGAGGCCCGTCGAAACGACCGCTACACTCAGTTTGCAGTAGCAGGCACCCGCCTGGCTCTCCAAGACGCTGCTCTCGACCCATCGACGCTCGATCCCTCACGGATCGGAGTTTTGATCGGTTCGGGAATCGGCGGAATGGAGACGATTGAGAAGCAATCTTTTGCTCTCTTCGAGCGGGGCCCGCGCAAAGTGTCGCCTTTCATGATTCCCGCCCTGATTGCCAATATGGCGTCTGGGGTGGTGGCGATTGAGATCAACGCCCGCGGACCGAATTTCGGTCTCGTGAGTGCTTGCGCCACCGGATCTCACTCGATCGGGGAATCGGCTCAGATGATTCGGGATGGTCGTGCGGATATCATGATTGCCGGAGGGAGCGAAGCCGCCATTACCCGATTGGGTTATGCTGGTTTCTGCTCGATGAAGGCCATGAGCACCAACTTCAACGACGATCCGCAGAAGGCCAGCCGCCCATTTGATATGAATCGTGACGGATTCGTGATGGGAGAAGGCTCTGGAATCCTGATTTTGGAGTCGGAAGAATCGGCGAAAGCCCGAGGCGCTCGCATATATTGCGAAGTCGCGGGATATGCCGCGACTTGCGATGCCCATCACATCACCATGCCGGATCCGGAAGGAAAAGGTTTGGCCGAAGCCCTACGGGGCGCATTGGAGGATGGTGGGATCACGACGTCAGAAGTGGACTACGTGAATGCGCACGGAACCTCGACGAAGTATAACGACAAGTTCGAGACTCTCGCGGTGAAGAATGTTTTTGGCGAGCACGCCCAAAATCTACTGATGTCTTCGACGAAGTCGATGACGGGGCACCTTCTCGGTGCGGCTGGAGGAATCGAAGCGGCGGCTTGCTGTAAAGCGATCGAGACGGGGAAGATTCCTCCCACCATCAATTACGAAGAGCCCGATCCGGATTGCGATCTCAACTGCGTTCCCAACAAGGCGATCGAGGCAAAAGTCGATGTGGCCGTGACCAACAACCTTGGGTTTGGTGGTCACAATACTTCGATTGCGTTCCGTCGGTACGCCTAAGACGCGGTCGCTTCGGAATTCGCGTCTTTTGACGAACCCTGGCCGAAGGCCAGAGCGAAGTTTACTGACCTTCGGTAGAGGGTGGATCGTCGTAAAGGTTATCCGGTAGAATGTGAGCCGGGTGGTCGCAAAATTGGTATCGCGTGAGATTCCAGTCTGAGCCGTCGTAATAGCAGATGGTCAGAAGGTAGACCGCGCCTCGCTCGTATTTGAGAACGGAGTAGAGGATGATGTTTTCGGGAATCGGTTGATCGACCGCAAGAACCTCAACCTCCCGGATTTTTCCGAATCGGTCCTCGTAGATTTGCGCCCAGCGGAGTTTTTTACGCCGAACCTTGTCGTCGGGTTCCAAGTTAAGGTTGTCGGGTCCCGACCAGTATTCGACGGTCGGGCCTAGATGTCCTTCGCTCTTTGCGAGGGCGAGACCCTTTTCCACTGCCTCGGGCATCGTTTGTGCCTGGGAGAGGGCGGGAATGACCATGAAGATCAAGAGGATGAAAGCGGGGATTGTTCTCATAGAAGGAACTTCGTTTGACTGAATGGAAAAAGGGCGTAGCTCTATCGTTAGTAGATGGTTTGGATTTTCGCAAGTGCTCTGTTATTGGTTTTGCTCATCGTCGCTTTCTTTTTGGCAGGCGGGCGGAACTACGTGTGCATTCGCCGAAAGAATTGTTGTGGAGCGGGCTGTGGCTGTCTTTTTCCCAAGAAGAATAAAGGGAAATAGAGAATTAGGCACATCGCGGGCGAACAAAGCTTGAAAAACGAATCCGAAGGAGATTTTGTTTCTCCTTTCCGGAAGGGTGGCAGAGTGGTCGATTGCGGCGGTCTTGAAAACCGCTGAGGTGAAAGCCTCCGGGGGTTCGAATCCCTCCCCTTCCGCCAAAGGCGGCCTTCACGAAGCGAAAATCAAAGAACGCGAGATTCGAACCGGGGTCTACTGGGTCTACTCCAAAGTTTGGGGACCGGGCATCATTTCTGATGAATATCCTTTAGGATTGTTGGGTGTTCCTGGGAGGAAATGAGGCGGTGTATTCTCTATCGACTGTGGGCGCATTGTGTTTGCCTCTTCCGCGCGATAGGCGTTTCGCGTTGGCCGAGCCAGATACTGACGATGACAAATAGAGCACCGATAATTTGGGGTGGGGTCAGATTTTGATTGAGGAAGCACCATCCTAAGAGAACGGCTGTCACTGGGCTGAGAAACCCGAGGGATGACACCACCGCTGCATCCAGTTTGGCCACACCACGGAACCAGAGAATGTAGCTCAGCGCAGCGCCGATCAGCCCTAGCCACACCAGGCCCATCATGTTCGCCGGAGTTGGCACGGGGATGGTCGGTTCGAGAAGCAAGGCGAAGGGTACGAGCAGAATTCCTCCGGCCGTCAATTGCCAGGCGGTGAAAGTCAGCGATGAGACGGGCGGTTGCCATTTGCGGGTCAATACGATGCCACATGCCATCGAAAAAGCCCCTGCGAAAGCGGCGGCGATTCCGATCGGATCAAGGGTCGTTTCTGGTGTCAGAACCAGAACGGCTACCCCGCCGAGGCCGATCATGGCGGCAAGAATTGACAGCAAGCGGATTTTATTTCCGAGCCAGAAGTGGGCGAGCACGATGACGATCAGCGGTTGCACCGCCCCGATTGTTGCTGCAACACCGCCCGGCAGCCGATAGGCAGAGACGAACAACAGACTCCAGAAAATCGAGAAGTTGAGCGCACCGAGTGCGAAGGTCCGAATCCACCATAGGCCAGTCGGCAGCTCCCTCACGATCAGGAGCAATAGGAGGCCGGCTGGCAATGCGCGTAGCATGGCTACCGTCATCGGGGAAAAATTGGCCAGGAATTGCGTCGTGACAAGGTAGGTGCTGCCCCAGATGACTGGGGCAATTGTGGTCAGGAGAAGATCCGAATTGCGTCCACTCATTTTGTTAGGCTCCTCTGCGTCCAGTTCGAAAGCCGTAGGCTTTCGCCTGCCATGTTGTCGCCAGCGCAACGACGACTAGCGGAATCAGGGTCATCGGCAGCCATTTCGGCCCGACTGCGTCGATCACTAGTCCTCCGATCAGCCCTCCGCCTGCGACGGCGAGGTTGAAGACGGTGACAAAAATCGATTGGGCGACATCTGCATGTTCTCCCGCGGAATCGGCAAGTGCTGTCTGAAGTAAGGTCGGCGAACCGCCGAAGGTCAGCCCCCAGATGATGACTCCAGCCAGAACCAGCGTCGCTGATCCATGGGGTATCGCCAACAAGGCTACGGCGATGGCGAAGGCGGCGAGGCTGATGAGCGTCACATACCGCAAGTGTCGATCTACCAGGGCACCCGTCCCCAGAATTCCGACAACCGCCGCTATTCCGAAGCTGAATAGAATCATCTCGACCCGCAATCCTGTGCCGGACGCATCGAGGAACGGCGCGATGTAGGTGTAAAGGATGTTGTGCGCCAATATCCAGGCGAGCAGTACCAGCAACACCGGGCGGATTCCAGGAATCAGGAAGATCCTTTTCACTGGCAGGCGCTGGTGTTCTGCCTGACCGGGAAAGTCGGGGACTCCAAGCCGCACCCAAGCCATGAGGAGCAAGCCGATGGCGGACATGATCCAGAAGACCGCGCGCCAGTCGAACAGGCCACCGAGCCAGGCACCCAGTGGCACCCCGAGCGATAGCGCAATGGGTTGGCCGACGCCGACAATGGCGAGCGCCCGGCCTTGCAGGTGCCGCGGCGCGAGTCGTCTTGCGTAGCCCGCGACCAGCCCCCAGACCACCCCCGCCGACATGCCCGCGATGAAGCGCGCGAGAAGCGTGAGTCCATAATGCGCCGATACGGCGGTCAGGATGTTGAAGATCATCAATCCCGCAATCGCCAGCAAGAACAGTGGGCGGCGATTCCAGCTTCTAGTCACCGCGATGACCGGGATGGCCGCCACCACTGAACCGAGCGCATATAGCGTCACCGTCTGCCCGGCCATGGCTTCCGATACGCCAAGGCTCACGCTAATCTGGGGGAGGAGCCCAGCGGGCATGTTCTCGGTCATGATGGCGAGAAACCCTGCGACCGTGAATGTCAGCAACTTTCCGACTGGGAGACTCTCCCGGGAATTCATTGCTTTGGGATTTGTGAACGGAGTGTTTTTTGAGACTGGCATGGCCTACTCGGACTTTCTTTGGAGGAGCGGGAGAAAGATCGCAGTTGTGATTCCGCGTCTTATTCTTTAGTATTTCGATGTTAAGTATCTTAATGGCAAGATAAATGAGATGACAAAAATAAACGAAGACAGAGACCGCGCCGCCATCGCCGCAGCTCAGTGGCGAGCCGAGCGCCCGGATATCGACGCTTTTCCCATGGAGGTGATCGGGCGGTTGACCGAGTTGGGGTTGATCATCGCCAGGGACAGGCTCAATCCGATCTTTGCGAAGTTCGGGTTGCAGAACGGCGAGTTCGATGTGCTGGCGACGCTGCGCCGCACTGGGGGAACCTATTCGCTGACACCAACGGCCCTTTACCAGGCAACGATGATTTCGTCTGGTGGAATGACGGCGCGGATTGACAGGCTGGAGAAGGCTGGCCTGATCGAAAGAAGCAAGCATCCGACTGATCGGCGAGGCACACTTGTCGGCTTAACGGAAAGAGGAAAGGCGCTGATTGATGAAATGCTGGAGGTTCATGTCGAGAATGAGCGTGCGGTCCTCGCTCCTCTGACCTCGGACGAGCAAAAAACGCTGAACGATATCCTGCGGAAGCTTATTAATGGTTCCATCTAGGCGGTAGCTTGTTGAGTTCTCAATATTAGTGCTCGGCAGCCGGGAGGTGTAATTTGCGATTTCGTATAAATCCCTTGTCCGGAAAACTCACAGGGGAACTCGCTTGAATCGACAACGGGTGGGAAGGTGTTTTGGATTGGGATCTATGAGAGATACCTCCTCTTCCCGGAGACGGACTTTTTTTCTGATTTTCGGAATTTGCGGAGGCCCGTTTATTATTGGGACGGACATGCTTTCGATCGGGGTGGCCCTCGCTCCCATGGCGGGAGACCTCGATGCGTCGCTCTCGACCTTGCAGTGGTTTATGTCCGGATATGGGATTGGGGTGGCGACCTTTCTGATCTCGGCGGGGAAATTGTCCGATCTTTTCGGAGCGCGGAAGATGAACTGCGCGGGTATGCTTTTGTTTGCGGGGGCCTCGGTTTTGATGGCGTTGGCGCCCAGTAGTGGCGTGGCAATTGCCGCTCGGCTGCTACAGGGAGTCGCCGGAGCTTTCATGATTTCCAGTAGCCTGGGGATTGCCGGCCAACACTTTGAGGGGGCGGCGCGGGCGCGCGTTTTCTCTACGATTATGGCCATGGCCGGTTTGGGAATGGGGGTCGGACCGTTACTCGGGGGCGCCCTCATTCATTGGTTCGATTGGCGGGCGGTCTTTTGGGCTAACCTTCCGATGACGTTTCTCTTTCTGGCGAACAATCTCATTTTTCTTCCCAAGCAGCAGCCGGCACTGAGGAAGTCTTTCGATTTTCCCGGATTGGTGCTTCTCACCATGACTGTGCTTCTGCTCGCGGTTCCTTTGAGTCAGGCAGGGGAGTGGGGCTGGTCTTCTTTGTGGACGCTGGGTCTTCTCGGTGGATTTTTTGTGAGCCTTGGGATTTTGATCGTCTGGGAGAAGCGAGCGAAAGAACCCCTTCTGGATTTTTCGGTTCTGACGGTTTCCGGATTCATCCCGGCGAACCTTTGCGCCTTTCTTTCCTATGCGATCAGTCTCGGCTGGCTCTTTCTCTTCAGCCTCTATCTCCATCATGTCAAAGCATTCAGTGCTTTGGAGACAGGCTTGTTCTTCCTTCCCTATGCCCTTGCCTATTTTCTAGGCGGAATGCTTTCGAGCCATCTGGGGAAGTGGATGGGATGGCGACCTTTCCTCTTTATCGGTTTGGCGATTCTCACGGCTGGAATCGGTGGATTTTCTTTCGTGGATGAGGGCACGCCTTACGGGTTTCTTGGGGTGGGGGCCGCTCTCGTGGGGCTCGGATATATTTTCGCGAACAACGCAGCCATGTCGTTGGCTCAGGGGAAAATGCCGGTGGAGAAGTCGGGTGCCGCCTCAGGGATTTCGATGATGGCTCGCTGGCTCGGGTCTGCTTTGGGGATCGCGGTCATGACTCTGGTTCTTCATGGGGCCAGCCGTTCGGCTCTGGATCAGAAACTTCTTTCGGAGTCACTCTCGCTTCCCCAAACGAAACTTCTGGATGTATTGACCGAAGAAGGTTCGTGGCATGAGGCTCTTGTTGCACTGCCGAGAGAGAAAGAAAGAGAGGCTTTGGCTCTTTTAGCCTCTTCATTTTCTGCGGGAGTGGATCGAGGATTGTTGGTGCTCACAGGTTGTGGGCTATTCAGTTTATTATTGGTTGGAGCTGTTCCGGGACCTGCGAATCCGAGGCGTGAGTGATCCGCTCTCGTGAGGGTGGGGATCTCTGAGGAGCGTGGATCCTCGGAAAATTTTGGAGTCGCCATGATCTGACTCCGGTTTCATTCATCACCTTTATGAGAAAACTCGCCTTGGTATTGATGTTCGTTTGTGGGTTTTGGGTATCGGGTGAGAGTGCGGGAGCCGATGAGGATCAGCCGTCTAAGCCACTTCGGGTCCTGGTTTTGTTTTCGAATCAGCGTACATTGCCAGCCAATCAGGAGATGCAGCGGGGCATATGGTCCTCCTTGGAGCCTTTGATTAATTCTCACCGGATTGAGTTGTTTGAGGAATATCTCGAGTTTCATCGTCTTCCGGTGGCCGATGAGAATCCGCCGATGGTTTCCTTCTTAAAGAAACGATACAAGGAGATGGTGCCCGACGTGATCGTCTTGATCGGGACTCAGGCCCTGGATTTCTCGGAGAAATGGATGTCTTCGATTTTTCCCGACGCAAAAAAGGTTTTCGCGGGTGTGTTGGAGGATCAGGCGCGATTGTTTGGCGAGCGGTATCCATCGGCGGGAGTTGTCTATGAACTCGCGGTTCAGCCCCTACTGGAAAAGGTCGAGGCAATGATGCCAGAGGTTCACTCGGTGGTCTTGGTCGCAGGCGCGGCGAAATTTGACAGGGAGGTGGTTGAAATCGTCAAAGATCAACTCGAAGACAAGGGTTCATGGGAGATCTCTGAAATCGTGGGGGAGATGCCGGAATCGGCTGCCGAGAAGCTCTCCGATTTACCTTCGGGGACGGTCGTAGTCTTCACGAGTTATTTCCAGAATACGGAAGGGGTCACCTATATCCCGCGGAAGATTCTCAAGCAGCTTTCAGAGAAATCGTCTGCACCGATTTTCGCCCTTTACGACACGATGCTGGGTAGCGGGGCTACGGGCATTGGGGCGTCTCCCTTTATTGATCAAGGGAGACAGGCTGGCGAATTGATCCAGCGTATTGTGGCAGGGGAGTCCCCGCGGGAAATCGGCACCATCGTGGACGATGATCTTAAATTCCGCTTCGATGCCCGGGAAATGCGTCGTTATGGGTTGGACCCTAAGCTAGCCCCGGAAGGGGTGGAGATCTTCTATGAGTATCCTGGGCTCATTGAGTCTCATCCATATGCCTTCTTTTTTGGGACGATGGCGATACTGGTTCAGTCGTTGCTCATTTGCTCTCTTCTCTGGACTCGTTATCAGAAGCAGAAGGCCGAGAATCAGGCGCGCGAGATGGAGCGATATTTCGCCACGGTGTTTGAGGAGAATCCGAATCCGATGGCGGTGATCCGGGTATCCGATGGGACCCTGCAGGACATTAATCCTGCTTGGGAGAAGCTCTATGAGCTGACCCGTGAGGCGGTTTTAGGAAGGACTCCTCTCGATGTCGGAATTCTCTCCCGCGATACAGACGCCGGCTTATATGAGGATTTTGTCAAGAATGGTAAGGTCCTTTCCGGCTACGAACGCGAAGTGCGCACGGGGTCCGGAGAGTTGCGGAATGTGGCATTCTACAGCAACACAGTTGAAGTCGGAGGGAGCCGAGTGCGCATTCTTACCACGGTTGATGCTAGCGACCGAATCGAGGCGGAAAAGCTGCGGAACAGTCTCTCTCGTGGGAATCGGGTCGCCCAGCTCGGGCAGGTTTCTGCTTGGATTGCCCATGAGATCAATCAACCCCTGGGATCGATTCTGAGCAATGCGGAGTCTGGACTGCTCCTCTTGGAGCGAGAGGCGGAGCAGGCACGTGACACAGAACTTCAGGAAATTCTCTCCGATATTAAGAAGGAGGATCGGCGGGCCACCAAAGTTGTGGAACACATTCGCACCATGTTGGGGAATCATTCGACAACGAAAAGCCCCTTGGCGGTTTCCGAGATATTTGATGATGTCTTCCGAATGGCTTCGCCCGAAGCGAAACGCCGGGTGGTAGATCTGCGATACCCCTCGGGAGGGATCCCTAAGGTGTCGGTTCTCGGGGATCGGGTCTTGCTTGTCCAAGTTCTTTTGAATCTCGTCTTTAATGCGATGGATGCGGTCGGTGGGGTGCCGATGTCCAAGCGAATCGTCTCCCTGGCGTGCGAGGCTTCTTTGGAGGATGGGTGGGTCGATCTCATTGTCTGCGACCGTGGACCGGGGATACCCCCCGATCACCTTTCCTCCGTTTTCGAGTTCTTCTATTCCACCAAGGAGGACGGTATGGGATTGGGACTGGCCATTTCCCGTTTTATTGTCGAAGATCATCGAGGAGAAATCACCGTAAGAAATATGGATGGCAGCGGAGCCCGTTTCCAGATAAGGCTCTTGCTCCATGAACCTACGAATGAGCACTGAGATACAGGATTGTTTGCAGGGGCCAGTTTATTTGGTCGATGACGACGAGTCGTTTCGCAAGTCGGTTGCTCGTTTGTTGAGCCTTTCCAAGTTCAAGGTTTATGACTTCGCTTCGGTGGGAGACTTCCTGTTGAAGTTTTCAAGATCGGCTGAAGGTTGCTTGCTCCTGGACATAAAAATGCCAGGGCCCGATGGAATGGAGCTTCTGGATTATCTGCGGAAGGAGGAAGTGGGACCGCCGGTGGTATTTCTTACAGGTCACGGAGATGTTCCGACTGCCGTCGAGGCGATGCGAAAAGGGGCCTTCGATATCCTGAGTAAGCCCGTTGAGAAGGAGCGATTGATTGAGGTCATTCGCAATGCCTTGATTCATGGCGAGGAATCGATTCGGAAAGAGAAGGATCGCAAGAGGCTCAAGGAATTGTTCGCTACCCTGACTCCAACGGAGAAGAAGATCTATCAGATGATCATCGAAGGGCTGCCGAATAAGGCGATCGCGTCTCGAATCGGGAACGCTGAGAGAACGGTAAAGCTGCATCGATCCAATCTCTCCCGAAAATTGAATGCGCAGTGCGTCGCCGATCTAGTCCGATTCCATTTCGAAGCCGGACTTCGTTAGTCGATTTGGGCTCCTAGGTCCCTCTCAATAAGAAACTTAGAATTTTTACAATTTATTGCCCAAAGGTGCAAAAGGTTTGCACATATGCTCTATTGTGAGGCGCCTTCTGGGCGGGTAAACTGAGGCTGATTCTTAGTAGCTTCTAAAAAACCACTATTCACTTAATGAAACTAAAACGACTCACTCTCGCGGCTCTATTCAGCTGCCTCTGCCTCGGAGGGTCTCTCTCGGCGCAATCGTCGAAAGAGGATAAAACTTCGAAAGACCAATCTCCTGATACTTCCAAGCCAAACATTCTTCTGATCGTCTCCGACGACACCGGATGGGGTGATCCCGGTGTGTATGGTGGTGGCGAGGGTCGCGGGATGCCGACTCCGAATCTGGACGCCATGGCCGATTCCGGAATGACTTTGTTTTCTTTCTATGGGCAGCCTAGCTGCACCCCAGGACGGGCCGCGATCCAGACTGGTCGTATCCCGAACCGCAGCGGAATGACGACAGTGGCCTTCCAAGGTCAAGGTGGTGGTCTTCCTGCGGCTGAGTGGACTTTGGCTTCCGTGCTCAAGCAAGCCGGATACAAGACCTACTTTACCGGGAAATGGCACTTGGGAGAGTCGGATTACGCTCTGCCGATCAATCAGGGTTACGACGAGATGGAATACTGCTTCCTCTACCACCTGAATGCCTATACCTATACCGATCCAAATTGGTTCCCCGACATGCCGGATGAACTTCGCGAGATGTTCAAGAAGGTGACGAAAGGTGCTCTGAGCGGAAAAGCCGGCGGAGAAGCGAAAGAAATGTTCAGCGTGACCGGCGAGTATGTCGATACACCGGATAAAGGCGTTGTGGGAATCCCTTACCTGGATGCTTACGTGGAAAAAGCGGGTATTTCCTTCCTCGAAGAAGCCGCGAAAACTCCCGATGAGCCGTTCTTCATCAACATCAACTTCATGAAGAACCACCAGCCGAATCTTCCACATCCGGACTTCAAACATAAGTCCATCTCCAAGACGGATTATGCAGATTCGGTTGTTGAGCTCGATACTCGCATCGGAAACGTGATGGCCAAGCTGAAAGAACTCGGCCTCGACAAAAACACTCTCGTTTTCTACACGGTTGACAATGGTGCCTGGCAAGATGTGTATCCGGATTCCGGTTATACCCCTTTCCGTGGAACCAAGGGAACTCTTCGTGAAGGTGCAAACCGAGTGCCCGCGATTGCTGTCTGGCCTGGTAAGATCGAAGAAGGTGTGCGTAATCACGACATCACCGGCGGTTTGGATTTGATGGCAACTTTTGCCTCTCTCGCGGGTCAGCGCCTTCCCAAGGTCGACCGTGCCGGCGAGCCCATTATCTTCGATAGTTACGACATTTCTCCGGTCCTTTTCGGAACGGGTGAAAACCCTCGGAACTCCTGGTTCTACTTCTCAGAAAATGAGTTGAGTCCCGGTGCAGCCCGTGTCGGTCACCTCAAGGCTCTCTACAACATTCGTGGGGATGACGGGGCTGTGACCGGTGGTCTGGCCGTGGATACCAATCTCGGATGGAAGGGTCCGGAAAAGTATGTCGCTACGGTTCCGCAGATTTTCGACCTCTTGCAGGATCCTCAAGAACGCTACGACCTATTCATGACGAATTGGACAGAACGCACTTGGGCTCTTGTCTCCTTCGGTGAAGCGACCTCCAAGTTGATGAAGACCTACGCGCAATATCCTCCGCGGAAGCTGCAGAGCGAGGTCTACACCGGTCCGGTTACGCTCACCGATTACGAGCGCTACGAGCACATTCGTGAAGCCGTGGAAAAGGAAGGCATTAGCCTCCCGATGCCCACCGGCAACTAATACAATTCTCTGCCAGTGGGTCGTCCTTCCAGAAGGACGGCCCACTTTTTTTTGCGATTCACTTCGATAAAATCCCTGTTTTTGAAATCATGAAAATTGCCGATAAGACCATTACTTCTTTGCTGCCCATTTTGCTTGTTGCTTCTGCGCTGCGAGCGGATCCTTTGCCCTCGTGGGAAGAAACTCCTGCGAAGACGGAGATCATTCAATTTGTCGAATCGACCACGGATCCTGAGTCGGATAGCTATGTGCCGCCCGCCGAGCGCATCGCGACCTTTGATAACGATGGAACCCTTTGGTCAGAGCAGCCGATGTATTCCCAGTTGTTCTTTATTTTCGATCGAGTGAACGAGCTGGCCCCAAAGCACCCTGATTGGAAGACGCAGGAGCCTTTCGCCTCCGTATTGAAAGGGGACTACGCCAAAGCCCTCTCCGGTGGGGACAAGGCGATCATGGAGCTGGTGGCAGCAACGAGTTCTGGAATGACTAGCGAAGAGTATTCGGATGCAGTCCGTGACTGGATCAAGACTGCAAAGAACCCGGAAAAGAAAATGCTCTACACAGACATGGTTTTTCAGCCGATGCTAGAGCTTCTGACCTATTTGAGGGCAGAGGGCTACAAGACTTACATCGTTTCCGGAGGTGGAATTGATTTCATGCGAGTCTTCGCCGAGGAAGTTTACGGAATCCCTCCTGAGCAAGTTGTGGGAAGTGAGCTGCAAGCAAAGTTTGCAATGCAAGACGGTGTGCCGGTTATGATCAAAGAGTCTTCGCTCGACTTTATCGACGATAAGGCCGGTAAACCCTTGGGCATCTACCAGCACATCGGCCGTCGTCCTATTTTCGCTGCGGGAAATTCCGATGGAGACATGCAGATGTTGCAGTATACGACGGTTCGCCGGAGCAGTGACGATGACTTACCCCGGTTTGGACTTTTGGTTCATCACGACGACGCTGATCGCGAGTGGGCTTACGACCGTGACTCCCATTTTGGGAAGCTGGACAAAGCACTTGATGCCGCTTCCGATAACGACTGGCTGGTGGTCAGCATGAAAGACGATTGGGTGTCGATTTATCCGGCAGCTTCTTCCGCTTCGAGCAAAGAATAATTTTTCTCCTGGTTCGGTTCCTGGTTCCGAATAGGTTTGTGGGTAGGGCCTCTCTTCGGAGAGGGCCGTCCACTAAACTTTTCTCAAGAGTCTTTGCTTCAGATCTGAGGATTGGCAGAGGCGTCGTTTAGTTCAGTCCATGAGATCGGCACCGCCCGGAGCCGATGGGGGAGGTCAGTAGAGTCCTTCGCCTAGCCTTGGGGCGCCGAGTCGTCCCAGCCAAGAGTTTTGCGAATCTGTCGCGCGACGTAAGTCCCGATCTCGATCATTCCCGCGGGGGAAGGATGGGTGAGGTCGACTGTCATTCCCAGCGAATGACGCACCGCTTGTTTGCCGTCGATAAAGTGCAGGTTCGGTGAATCGATCGTGGCGACCAGTTTCTGGACAAATTGTCGAATTTCCTCGGCCCGGCCATTCCAATCTTTGCCGATATCCTCGTCGCAGGGAAAGACTCCCAGGCAAAATATTGGCACTTCGGAATGTGTTGAGCTAAGCCGTCGGATCAGGTTTTCGATGCGTTCGTTGACGAGTGAAGCCTCAAGTCCTAGCATGTTGATGCCGGTCTCGATGATGGCGCAGTCGAAGTCATTCCGTTGGCAGAGGTATTCGGTCATTTCGGGTTCGCAGTGGCAGCCTCCGCCGAATCCGAGGTTGATGAGATCGAATCCAAGGTTGTGGGCACAGCAGCCCGCCCAACACTCGCGAGATGTGAGAGCACCCGAGCCGTGGGTGATGGAGGAGCCGTAGTTGAGGATCCTCCGGGAAGGAATGTCCCCGGCCTCCGGAGGGGCAATTTCACCTTCTACGGAAACTTCACAGATGGCCGTGTGGGTGGGAAGCAGCACCCGGAGGAGCCTTGGATCGAATAGCGAAGATTGATTGCATGCTTTCGAGAGATGTTCGTAGTCCGGGGCGTTGATTTCGACGACCGTGGGCTCCTTGCCGACGTAGAAGTAGGTTTGGCTAAAGTCGCCAAACAGAATTTGCCCGAGACCGGGCCCATGGTGGGCCGCCCCGATTTCGCAGGTGCGGATGTGAATCTTTGCGGACGGGCTCTGGAGTCTGAAGCGGATCTCGCACCCGGTGCTGTAAAGCGCTCGCTGGCGGGCGTTGTCGTTTAAATGCTCTCGGACGCTTTGTGGAATCCGGCTGATGGCTGATAGTCCAGATTCCGGATGCTCGATGAATTCGGCAATATTGTGCGTCTGGGCGGCGCTGGGAAGTTTCATCCCTTTATTTCGCCATTATGCGAACGAGCGCGCAAGTCTTCTCGTGCACAGGCTGCACGAGGGGTGACGTAATTCTGAAAATGGTCGGGGCAGCAGGATTCGAACCTGCGACCCTCTGCTCCCAAAGCAGATGCGCTACCAGGCTGCGCTATACCCCGCCAATCAGAGAAGGGAGGAGGCAATCGGAATCCGGCGCGATGCGCAAGCGATTTCGCAAGAACTGTGAAAACTGTTTTGCGAAATCTTTCAGAGGTAAGCGAAAGATGCCGGTTTTCAGGGCGGTGGGGCGGTGAGAACTCGGAGAATTACTCGGAGTCCTGGGTCATGTTTACGAGGTTGAGGTCGCAATCCAGATTGAATTTGACGGTCGAACTCTTCGAGACTCCGACATACTTGAAAACGGCATTTACGGTAGAAGGGCGCTTTTGCAGGTTGTAGGTCGCCTCGTGAATATCGTCGATCACGTAGTCGCTCCGGTCGGAGGCTATCGGGCGCATTTTCTCGTCGAAGAACTGGACGGAATATTTGCGCTCGTTGTTATTGCCCTTGGACATGCGGAAGGTGATGGCCAGGGGATAAGGGGAGTTCTTCGGAATCTCGACCCCGGAGAGCAGAACTGGAAAGGTGTCGAGCATGATCTCGAAGCCGGGCTCCAGCTTGAGTTGAATCGGCCGTGATTGCTTCTCTTCTTCTTCGAGAATCACCAGAACCTCGCCCTGAATCTCGGCTTTGGTGCCCAGGACGTTGACGTCGTAGGGGCAGGAAATTTGGAGAAGGGCGGTTCGGTCGTCGAGAACCTCGGTTACGAGGACGGAAAGGTCATTCGCGGAGTAGGAGATCCCACTGGTGGATCCCTCCGGAATGACTCGCAACCGGATGGAATCCTCGTTGATCCCACTGATTTGCCCTTCGTTGAAGGTGCACTTGAGGACGAAAATGATTTGGCGAGCCCGGAAGTCGTCCGAATTGATTTCCTCCGTAAGGATGAAGTATTCGCTCCCGATATGGAATCCGACGAGCTCGACGTTGGTCGCTCGAGCGGAGGGTGAAAAAAGAACCGTAAAAAGGAGGGCAAGGAGGGGGAGCTTTCTCATGACGGCATCAGATTGTCGGATTCATCTTTTCTCGGCAACTCTGGAAAGGTCTTCCAAGCGAAAGCCAGACGTTTGAGAGGTAACAACTTTGTGAATTGACCCTAGAGGGCAGCAACTCGGGCGGAAATGGTCTCGAGGACCGTCATCAACTCTGTCGGGTTGTTGGCTTGATCGATGGCGACTCGAGCTTTGCGACTATGAGGTAGATCCTTGAGGAGGGCTTTCAGCTTGGGCCGCATCCAGGCGACGGAATCTCCTCGTGTCTGGCCGAGAGGCGAACGAAGGAGTTCTTCGGCAAAAAAGCAGAGGGCCTCGATGCGTTCTTCCAGCGTAGGGGCGGGGGGGATTTCTCCTGTGCGGAGGAATTCTTTGATTCGGTCAAAGATCCATGGATTGCCGAGGGCTCCTCTCCCGATCATGGCTCCGGCGCAAGTCGCACCGTTGGCCAAGTGGTGGATTCGTTCCCAATCTTCGACGCTGCCGTTGGCGATTACCGGGATTTTGCGTTCGCGGGCAACCGTCTCGATGACCTCCATGTCGGCATCGCCCTTGTAGCCTTGCATTCGGGTGCGCCCGTGGATCGCCAAAGCCTCCATTCCTTCGTCTTCAAGGATTTTTCCCGTCTCCGAGGCGACAATCGAGTCTGTGTCCCAACCGATGCGAATCTTTGCCGTGACGGGTGTGTTGGGCAGCGCGTGTCGCACTGCGCCGGCGATTTTCCCGAGAAGGGGAAGGTTCCGGAGGAGGGAGCATCCCGCCTCCGCCCGCGTCACCTTCTCGGAGGGGCATCCGAAATTGAGGTCAAGAAAGTCGGGGCGCAGGCGTTCCTCGATGGCTTTGGCCGCTTCGGCCATCCGATCAGGTTCCGAACCAAAAATCTGAACTCCCATCGGCCGTTGGAACTCAGTAAATTCGATGGTTTCCCAGACGTTCGGTGCATCGCGGAGGAGCGCTTCGCACATCACGAACTCCGACACCATGACGTCCGCCCCGAATCGTTTGCAGAGATGCCGGAAGGCGATGTCGGTGAAGCCGGCCATCGGGGCAAGATAGAGGGGGAATTTCCCTTCTCCGAACCAAGGCAGGCGGCTGTTCTTTGCGGAAGGCATTTTCGGAAGAGTGAATGCTCTTCGCGGATTCGGGCAAGAGCGGAAAGCTGGGATCCTTGGAGCGGAAGCGCGAGAACGATTTCGAACGACCTCCGATGGATGGAAACGACTATCGTCGAACCTCTCTGGCGCGAATTGAAACAGACGTGTTCACCCCATGACTCCATTGTGGGGAGGTTGCTTCAGCGCCTTCCTCCTCCTTTAGGCCAATGCGTAGAAGCGCCTATCGTCGATCCTCTCCGGGAGATCTTTTGGAGCGGAAGCGCGCCATGACCTGCGTTACTTCTGAACGCGGATTCCTTCGTAGTTGGTGTATCCGAGGATGTTGGTGGGCCAGTTTTCGACCCGGGGGGCAAGGAGGTAGGCCCGATTGTAGAAGAAAATGGGGATGATGGGAACCTCCTCGAGGAGGATGGACTCGGCGTCGACGAGGAAGTCGTTTCGCTCGGGACCGGCCGGGAGTTTGGCGGCTTCGGCCATGAGGCCGTCGTATTCTGGGTTGCTCCAGCCGCTGAAGTTGTTCGTGGATCCGGTTGTCCAGAGACCGAGGAAGGTTTCGGGGTCGAGGTAGTCGCCGAGCCATCCGGCGCGGGCGATGGAGAAATCTCTTTGCTGGCGGTCGGCGAGGTAGGTCTTCCACTCCTTGTTGACGAGTTCGATATCAATCCCGAGGCGGTTTTTCCAGAGGGATTGGATCGCTTCGGCAATGGGGCGGTGAGTCTCGGAGGTGTTGAACAGGAAGGGGATCGGCGGGAGAGGGTTGTCGGGGCCGTAGCCAGCCTCGGCAAGCAGATCGCGGGCTTGCTGCAGATCTTCTTCGAGAAGGGCCGGTGGGTTGTAGCCCCCGATGCCGACCGGAGTGAAGTGGCCCGCAGGGGGTTCGCCACGTTTGCGGATGTCGCGGCTGATGGAGGAACGCTCGAGGGCGAGGCTTAATGCTTGGCGCACGCGCACGTCGTCAAGCGGGGGCCTGCGGGTGTTGAGGAGGAGGTAGTAGACGCCGAGGTCGGGCTCGATTTGCAGGATGCCGGGGTCGTCTCCTTCGAGATAGTAGCGAATCCGCTGTGGGGAGACGATGGCGGTCACGTCGAGGAGGCCGTCGAGGAAGGCGCGCTCTTCGGTATAGATGTTGGGGATGGGAAAGAAAACGATCTCATCCAGAGGGAACTCTTCGGGATTGGGAAAGTAAGGGTTGCGGGTGACCCGCAAAAAGTCATTGAGCCTCCATTCGGCGAGTTGGTAGGGGCCGTTCGAAATGAGTTTTCCCGGTTTCGCCCACTCTGCATTGCGGGAGGTCCAGGAGCCGGCGGCTTCGATGCTCGGACGATGAACCGGGAACCAGGCCGGATTCACGAGAAGCGAGAGGAAGTACGGAGTCGGAGCTTCGAGCGAGAGTTCAAGGGTGAGCGGATCCAGGACCTTCACTCCCACGGGGTCGAAGTCCTCCAATTGGCCTTCGAAAAAGTCGCGGGCGTTCTTGAGGACGAAGAGTTGGGAGGCGTAGGGTGCGGCGAGGGCGGGGGTGAGAATGCGCTGGATGCTCTGCTTGAAATCGTTAGCCCGAACGGGCTCTCCGTTGGACCAGCGCCCGTTCGGATCGAGGTGGAAGCGGTATCGAGTTCCCTCGTCGAGGATTTCCCAGGAGAGGGCTGCGGCTGGAACCGGTTCGAGTGTGCGCGAGTCGAGTGCGACGAGACCTGAGAAGATTGCGCGGAGGACCCGAGACTCGGGCACTCCGGAAATGACATGAGGGTCCAAGCTTTGCAGCTCCGATCCGTTGCCTCGACGGAGGATTTGCTTTTCAGGGCCGTCCTCAGCCATCAGGGACCCGTTAAGCAGGGCGATCCCTAGCAGGAAGAGGGAGAGATTGCGCCAGAATCCGGTTCCGGTTGACGCTCGTTTCATGTGCCGGCTAGGGCAAAATCGGTGACGCGGGCGACTTGTTTCTCCGGGATGTTGCCCCGGATGAGCACGCCTTCATCTTCATAGGATTCTTTGTCGACCGCCCCGATTTCGTGAAGGAAGTGCACGAGATCATAGCGGTCGTGCGGGATGAGGAGTTTCATTGGGCGGATGCCCTGTTGCACGAGATCGACCATCCGCTCCTTGAGGGCGCCTAGCCCTTCTCCCGTGCGGGCGCTGACGAAGTGGGCTTCGGGGTAGCGAGAACGCCAATAGGAAATGGTTGCGGGATCGACTTCCCCGTCGATTTTGTTGAAGACGAGCACCGTCGGTTTGTCGAGGGCGTGAAGTTCTTCGAGGACGGATTCCGTCGTTTCCTTATGTTCTTCGAGTTCGGCGCTGCGAACGTCGACGACGTGGAGGAGAAAGTCGGAAACCACCGCTTCTTCGAGGGTAGCTTTAAAGGCTTCGACCAAGCGGTGGGGCAGGTTGCGGACAAATCCCACCGTGTCGGTGAGGACGAGGTTTTGCCCGTTGGGCAGGGAAAGTCGTCGGCTCGTTGGGTCGAGAGTCGCGAAGAGTTTGTCCTCGGCGAGAACGTCGGACTCGGTCAATGCGTTGAGCAGGGAGGATTTCCCCGCGTTGGTGTAGCCGACAATGGCTCCGGTCGGAACGGGAAGCGAGCGGCGTCGTTTACGCTGGGTTTCGCGCTGACGGCGGACGATTTCGAGCTGGGCCCGCATCCGCTGAATGCGTTTTCGGACCAGTCGTTGGTCGACCTCGAGCTGAGTTTCCCCTTCACCACGCTGCATGACGCCCCCGCGTTGGCGGCCGAGGTGAGTCCATGCCCGGCGCAATCGAGGCAGGCTGTATTCCATGCGGGCGAGTTCGATTTGGAGGCGAGCCTCTTTGGTCGATGCCCGCTCTCCGAAAATATCGAGAATGATTTCCTGACGATCAATCACCAGAAACTTCTCGGCCATTCTTTCCCAGTTGCGTTGTTGGGAGGGGGAGAGCTCCTGATCGAAAATGATGACGTCGCAATCGAGCGCACGCGCTTCCGCGAGAATCTCCTCCGCCTTCCCTTTTCCGACCATAAGCTTCGGTTGGGGCTTACTGAGATGGATTACGGTCCTGCCATTGACACCAATCTCCAACGTTTCCACCAAACTGGCCAGTTCGTCGAGAAGGAGCTCGGTATGTTCGTCCGTTTGCTCGGGGGAGGTGATGCCGACTAGAAAGGCGCGCTCAACGAGTTTAGGTTTCTCCCTGACTTCTATCACTAGTTGGTAAGATAGGAGTGATGGTCTTCCTCGCAACGGCAATCTAGAGTTTTTTAAGAGGTAAGTTTTCAGAGGGAACCGCGCTGCTGTGTCGGAGGGGTAAAGAGGGCGGTTTGATGAGAGTGCGGAAGTTTCGGTGGGGGTCGTGACTTCTTCCCTTGTCTATGTGAGGCAATTGCCTTAAGCCATGCGAAGGATGGGGCAGGTTTACCAGCCCCTGTTTTTTTTGTCAGAAACCGCGAGAGTAAGAAGAAAAGAGTGAAGACGTTTCCCAATTGGTTGAGGATCCATTTTGACGATGCGCAGAGGTATTTGTTTCTCTGCATTATTGCCGGAGCCCTGTGTGGGCTGGTGGCCGTCAGTTTTCACTTTTCGATCGAGGCCGTTTTTCATGGGGTGCTCTCTCTGCGTGATCATTTTGGGGAAAAGACCGCCTACGTCGTCCTCCTGTTGGCTCCGGCTTTTGGGGGATTGGTGACCGGGGTCATTTTGACCTATATTGCTCCTCGGGCTGCGGGGAGTGGGATTCCGCAGGTGAAGCAGGCCTTCCACAATGATTTCGGAAACATCAGTTTGCGGGATGGATTTTGGCGCTTCATTGCCGGGACGATTTCGATCGGGACTGGGAACAGCCTCGGGCGAGAGGGGCCCACTGTGCATATCTGCAGTGCTGTCTCCTCGGCCCTGGGTCGTTATTTCGGGCTGGCTCGCCGACGAATTCAGGCGATGGTTCCGGTCGGGATGGGAGCGGGACTCGCGGCGGCCTTTAATACCCCGATCTCGGCAATTACTTTTGTTTTTGAAGAACTGTTGGACGACTTCAGCAGTAAGGCCCTCGGAGCGATCCTCGTCGCCGTGGTCATTGCCGCGGTCGTCGAGCGCAGCATCCTCGGAGAGCACCCGATTTTCAATGTCGGGGGATTGGACGATTTCCGGCTCGCTTGGTGGATGTTGATTTGCGTCCCGCTCGGGGTCGCGGCCGCGATCTCGGGGCATTTCTTTATCGAGATGTTGCTCAGAACCCGGGGCAAGGTGCGGGAGTCAAAGCATTTCCCGGCGGTTCTGCGTCCCGCAGCTGGCGGTTTAATCGTGGGCATCATCGGATGCACGGTCCTCCTTTTCACCGATCGTCTCGGGGTATTTAGCATTGGATATCAGGACTTGAATTCATCCCTCCAGGGCACCCTCGCTTGGGATATGCTGCTCATGCTCTTCATTGGTAAACTTGTGGCCACGGCCTTGTGTTATGCCATGGGAGGCAGTGGCGGGCTGTTTGCACCGGTTCTCTTCATGGGGGTGATGCTCGGGGGTACCTTTGGGATGGGCGCTGTTCAGGCTTTCGATATGGGCATGGAAGTTGCCGCCGGTTGCGCCTTTCTCGGGATGGGAGCCTTCTTCGCTGCGGTGATTCGTTGTCCCATGACCTCGATGCTGATCATTTTCGAGATGACGCAAAACTATTCGCTGATTCTCCCGCTCATGGTGGGGAATATGATCGCCTACCTGATTTCAGCCCGTCTGCGGGCGGTCCCAGTTTACGATGCTCTGCTGATTCAGGATCACGTAAGCCTGAAACGGATGCCCTCTTATCAAGGGGAACAGGATTGGCGGAATCTGCCGGTCTCCACGATCATGACCCACGATCCGGTTGTTCTTCAGGGTGCGGACGAATTGGAGAGCGCTCTCGAGGATGCGGCTACTCATCTTCACCACGGTTACCCGGTGGTGAATGAGGCAGATGGACTCATCGGGATGTTTACTCACCATGAACTGCGCGAAGCTGTCGAAGCTGGAAACTCTGGATCGGTGGCCGAATTCCTCGCTCAGAAAAATCTCGTCTCGGTTTTTCCGGATAACTCCATTCGGGATGTGGCCAATACGCTGGTGATGGAGGATGTGATGCAGGTGCCGGTCGTTAGCCGTAAGGATGGCTCCAAACTCTTGGGGATCGTCACTCTGCACGATATTGCCCGCCAACAGAACGCGATTGACGATTCGTTGGCCCGGTAGTTCGTATTCTGGAGGGGGCGCTGGTGGAAAATTGCATTTCACCCCCGCTTGACCCCACCCTTCAATCGGCATAAAGAAAGGGCTTTCCATGGCCTCGCTCTTCGCACTCGCTCCCAACGGGTGGAGTCTCTTTCTCATCGCCCCCGCTGCTGTCTCCTTCTGGCTGGCAATTGAAACCTCGCGGCCAAAATTTGGGCATCTGGGAAAAATGTTCTCAGTTCTGACTCTGTCCCTGGGGTGGTGGAGCCTCACTTATGCATTGGAGCTCGGGAGCATCCACGAGGAAGGAATGCGCTTCTGGCTCAAGGCCGAGTATTTCGCGATTCCACTGGTGGCACCGATGATGTACCTCATCCTGCGGGAGTTTCTCGGGATGCCGAAACTCCGCCCCTCTTTGCGGGTGGGCCTTTGGTTTGTCCCGGCGACCACCTTCTTGCTGCAGACGACTAACGAGTTTCATCATCTTTTCTATGAGTCCATTGAGGTGTTTGGGAACGGGAGCAGGAGTTGGCTCTCGCTGACGGCAGGGCCATGGTATATCATCGACGCAATTTACGTTTGTGGGATGGGGGCTATCGGAGTCCTGCACTTGTTGCGGCGTTTTCCGCCTCGATCGGAACCGACTATGCGGAAGCAATTCGGTTTTGTTCTGATTGCGGTGATTCTCCCCTATGTCGGGTTTATCCTCTTTTTGGGAGACTGGTTTTGGGCTCCGGACATTGATCTGACGACCTATTTCTTCCTCGCATCCGGGATTCTTCTCGGAGTTGGGATATTCTGGTTCCAGCTGTTCGATCTGCTCCCCGTCGCTTTGGAAAGAGTTTTCGAGCGAATCGGCAACGCTTGTTTGGTCTTCGATTATCATGGGCGTTTGGTCAAAGCGAACCAGAGCGCGAAGGATCTCTTGGGGCTGGATGAGTTGCCGATTGGAGAAACTAGCTCTCGGGTTTTTGAGGCCTATCCTGCCCTGAACCAGACCTCGGACATGGCGGACGGAGAGACGGTGCGGGTCACGATTGGCGGTGGAGAAGGGGCGAAAATTTGTGTAGCCTCGCGCAGCAACATTGAAGATAGCCATCATCATCGCACGGGATATCTCTTGGTCATCCGAGACGATACCGCGCAGCTTCGAATGGAGCAGGAATTGAGAAACCTTAACGCCGAAAAAGATAAACTCTTCTCGGTGATCGGTCACGATTTGCGGGGATCCTTGGGAGGACTGGAGAATCTGAGCGGAATCCTGTCGCAGGCCGATATAGATCTCAGTTCGGAGGAGTCCAGAGAATTGCTGAAAACGATGCAGGAGTCTGCTGCCGCAACCTCGGCCTTTCTTGAAAATCTTTTGTTTTGGGCGAAAATGCAACGGGGCAAGTATACGCAGCAGTCCACCTGTTTTCCGGTTTCGGAGGTTGTCCAGCAGGTTCGCTCTTACTTGGCAGCATCTCTCACCAGCAAAGAGATCGAGTTGGAAGAAAGTTCAGATTCCGAGCTCGAGTTGACGACGGATCGAACCCTTCTGGAGACCTGTCTGAGAAACCTTCTCTCCAATGCGGTCAAGTTTTCCCCCAAGCGGGCCACAGTTCACTTGCGGGTTTTTGCTCATGGGGTCAAGGATGTGTGTTTTGAGGTGGAAGATCACGGTATCGGAATCCCTGAAAAACTTCTCCGGGATTTGTGGGAAATCTCTGCGCGCAATGGTCGAGCGGGCACCGAGGGAGAGCCGAGTTCAGGGTTAGGACTGGTTCTCGTTCGCGAGGCCGTCGAATCGTTGGGAGGGACGGTTGAAGTCCAATCCGAGGAAGAAAAAGGGACCCTCTTTCGTGTTCTCATTCCCAGGTGTGTTCAGGATTCTTGAGTTCTGATCGCCGTTGCACTAAACTGATTTCAAATGGTTCCCATCATCACTCTTTTATTCGTCGTTGGCTTTTCGATGCTGGTGACCAAAGTGGCCACAATCGCTCTGACGCATACCGGGATGTCGCGAAATCGGGCCCGTTTTCAGGCTCGCTCGGCCTTTTCGGGTGCGGGCTTCACCACTCAGGAATCTGAGATGGTTGTGAAGCACCCGGTCCGCCGGCGAATCATTATGATTCTCATTCTCGTCGGAAACGCGGGTTTGGTGACGGCGGTGTCTACCTTGATTCTCGGCTTCGTGAGTGGCGGCTCCAAGTTGAGCAACGTCGAGACTCTTCTTCTTCTTTTCTTTGGTTTGGGGTTTCTCTTCTTTTTGGCTAAATCACAGCGGTTGGACCGATTGTTGACCCCATTGATCAACCGTCTGCTCGATCGCTATACCGGGATTCGAACAAAAGACTTTTCAAGCCTGATGAATGTCATGGAGGATTTCGAAATTGCCGAAGTCGATGTCGGCGAAAATGAGTGGATGAAAGGGCGAACCCTGGCGGAGTTGAATCTGGATGAGGAGGGGCTCCTCGCTCTCGGAATCATTCGGGGGGACAACACTTATATCGGTGTTCCGCGGGGAAAATACGAGATCCTCGAAGACGATAAGTTGGTCATCTATGGGAAGACGGAACGGATCGCGGCATTGTCTGAGCGCAAGGATCCGCTGCAAGGAAAGGCGGAACACGAAGAGGTCGTCGCCGAGCACGAGAAGGAATTGGAAGAGCAGGACGAACAAGCCGAGGCAAAGTAAGTCCTCCGGACTTTTAGGGGCTCCGGCGGCGAGGCGGAATTCGCATCAGAGTCGATTGATTTGCCTAGACGGGCGAACCCAGACCGGTCATTTATATCGTCTTCTTTTTACATCGATGCCCCTGCATATCCGTCGGGCGGCGCTCGCCGACCTGCCTTTCCTCTTTAATTTGGAATGTGTCCTTTTCGCCCCAACGCGAAGAGAGAGCCGCCGGTCCATTCGGCGGAGCGTGGTCAGCCCCCACCAGGAAGTCTGGCTTCTCCTCGACGAATTGAATCAATCCATTGGTTCCATCACGCTGCGGAACCATCCGCACCTCACCCGAATCTACTCTTTGGGAGTTCTCCCCGAGGCTCAGGCGAAAGGAGGAGGTCGAACTCTTCTTGATTGGGGCGAGTCCCGCGCCATCGACCGTAAGGCCTTACGAATGAGCCTCGAGGTAGATGCCTCGGACGTGCGATTAGTCGACTTCTATCACCGCCGTGGTTTTGGCCGGGACGAGTTTCTGCCCGACTATTATGGCCCGACGGATTCGGGGATTCGTATGTTTAAGGACCTTTCCCCTTCTGAACTCTCTTCCTGACTCTCTTCATCATCCATGCCTGTCCTCAATTTGCTCGTCGTCGATAATCCGGCTCGTTGGGAGTTTCCCGGTGAACTCGTCGAGGTGGTTTCTGCCAGAAACTACCTGTCGCATGTTCGCTTTCAGCGATTCAGTACGGGAGCTCGCGTTTTCAATCTGTGCCGATCCTATAGCTACCAAAGTCTCGGCTATTATGTGTCGCTTCTGGCGGAGGCGCGGGGGCATCGGGCAATTCCGGACGTGGCTACGCTTCGCGACTTTCGTTCCAACGCCGTTCTGCGTCTGCGCGGAATGGAGTGGGAGGATGAAATTCAGTCGGCTCTCCGTAAAGTGGAAACGGATGAGATCGCATTGCGCTTGGTTTTTGGTCAGCCGTTGACTCCCGGGTTCGGGGCGTTGGGGCAGCGTCTCTATCGATTGTTCCCGGCGCCTCTCTTGCGGGTGCAGTTTGCCCGCCGGAAGAAAACTTGGGCAATTGCCAGTGTCGCGCCGCTATCCCTTCAATCCTTCTCGGAGGAAGAGCGCTCACAGGTTAAGGAGCGGGTCGGCAAATTCTTCGCAAAACGGCAGCAGGTCCCAAAGCTGAAGAAGAAGTTTCTTTACGATATGGCGATTGTTGTTGACCCCTTGGATCCGGCTCCTCCCTCCGACGCCAAGGCTCTCGAACGCTTCTCTACAGCGGCCCGTGAGGAGGGTTTCTACACGGAGACCATTACCACGGATGATGTTGATCGTATTCGAGAATTTGATGCAGTCTTTATTCGACAGACGACCGCCGTGGATCGCCCCATCTATCAACTGTCGCGATTGGCTTACGCCGAAGGCTTGGCAGTGATTGATGACCCATGGTCGATTCTTAAGAGCACGAATAAAATCTACCTCTCAGAATCGCTGGCCCGAGCCCGGATCCCGGCGCCTCAGACATGGATTCTCACCAAGGATGATCTGAAGAATGGAGCCTCTTTGAAAGTGACCTATCCATGCGTGCTGAAAATTCCAGATGGGGCTTTCAGTCTCGGGGTCCGAAAAGTAGAGAATCTTGAGGAGCTGATTTCCACATTGTCGAGTATGCTTGAAAAATCAGAACTCATTCTTGCTCAGGCGTATGTTCCCAGTGAGTACGACTGGAGGGTGGGCATTCTGGATCATCAGCCTTTGTTTGTCTGTCGTTACTTCATGGCTAAGGGGCATTGGCAAATCTACAACTGGGCGGCCGAATCGGAAGATCTTCAAAGCGGTGCGGCGCAAACCCTGCATGTTGACGACACTCCCCGTGAGGTGCTCGAGACCGCTCAACGCGCAGCTCGTCTCGTCGGCGATGGACTCTATGGAGTCGATCTCAAGCAGATCGGGAAGGAGGTCATGGTCATTGAGGTCAATGACAACCCATCGATTGAAGCGGGCATCGAGGACAAAATGCTCGGCATGGAACTTTATCGCCGAATAGCCCGATCCTTCCGTCGGCGTGTGGAAGGCTTGCGGGCCGGACAGTAAGGTCTAAGCCTCTGGCAAATTCGTCTTCGCGGAATCCTGCGGGGACTCCATCCAGCGAGCTGGCGGAATAAGGCGGATCTTGTTCTCCTTGAATTCGCGCAACAGGGTGCGGGTGGTGGACTCCATCCAATCTGGAAAGCCGATGATTCCAGGGGGGTGGTGCCAGACGATTCCCATCACCTCGATCCCGTCGCGTTCGAATCCTCCGATCACGACCCGCGGAGGAAAGTCTTCGACCATGCCATCGTGGTCAGCAAGGGTCTCCCGGAGAATGCGCAGAGTGGTTGCGAGCTCTTCTTCGGTAGAATTGAGGGGGAGGTAGAATTTGAAGAACTTCTGGATATAGGGCCGCCGCGAGATGTTCTCGACCTCCGCTTGGGCCATCTCTTCGTTAGGGATAGTGGCGATATTTCCGTTCAGCAATTTGATTCGGGTGGAACGAATGCCGACGTCATCGACGATCCCGTCGAACCCGCGAGTCAAGATTCGTTCCCCGACCTTGTAAGGTTTGTCGAGAAGGATCATCATGCTGCCAACCAGATTTTTGACCGCAGCTTGCGCGCCCAGCGCAAGGGCCAGACCTCCTACTCCCGCACCGGCGATCAGGGTCGTCATGGGGATTCCCAGGCTGTTGCCGCCCTCCAGAAGAACGACGATCGCAAAGAAAATAGTCGCAAGGCGCCCGAAGAGGCGAACCAGTAGACGGTCCATCGCTCGGGAGGAGCGGGAGGCCAGCTCGGCGAATACCTCGACAAATCGGAAGCCAATCCCCCAGACCGCAAAGAGGGCGGTCGCAATCAAAAAGACATTGAGAATCAGGTTGGTTGCCTCGAGGAGGACGCCGTAAAGAGCGAGGCCGTGGTTGGCAAACCACTTGAGACTGAAAGGAACGAGGAGTACTGCTAAAGGGAGAATCGAGGAAACCAGTAGTCCGATGCGATGCCGCGATGGGTCGATCCTGCGGGAGAGGCGAGCCATACAGATGAGGAAAACGAGCAGGAAGGATCCGGCTGCAATGGAACCGACGAATCCAATCCACTGCCAGATTTTCAGATTCAACCAAACCCGCTGCGTCCAGTCCGGAAGACTGGCAACGATCCGGCGGAGGAAGGGATCGCCGGGAACGTATCTGAGTCGTTCGTAAAAGCCGGGGAGGGCTCCGGACTGGTAGGGAAACGGCTCAACCCGGGCGTAGTAGTCATCGAGGCGCGCGACCGTTTCCGAGGTAAAGAGGTATTGGGTTTCTTCGCCTTCACTCTCGACTCTGCCGATCTCAATCATGGTTCCGGGCACCCGCCAGATTTTTGGGAGCGAGGGGTCGTTGGTCCCGGGAATCGAATCCATTGGGGGGAGGTTTACTCGGTCGAGAATTTCCCGGAGCTTGAGGACCGCTTCGCGACTCATTTGCCTTTTGACGAAATCGGGAATCTCGCTGAGGTCGAGGGTGTCGAGGGCTCGTTTGATCTCCCAGTCCAAGTTCTGGGTTTGGTCATCGCCGTGTTTGGGAGACTGGAAATACTCGTCGACCTTGCGGGTAGATTGAAGAAAGGTCTCCAAGGTCTCCCGAGGGGATGAGGTCTCAGCGGGAAGAGGAAAGTCTTCCGGTTCGCTGTGAAGTGAACCGGCGACAATGACCGAAAGGCCAAAAACGAGAGGTCTGAAAAAGTTGGTGATCATTCCGGACGGTCCAGATGTAGTGCGGAGGGAGGACGTGCAAATTGGTGCTCAGAGAATCTCCGATTAGGACGTCAATTACCAGCAGAGACAATCCTTCAATTCTCGGTGGGAAACACGGTTGAATTGAATCGTGGTGGATGAGATCTAGCAAAAATGGCGCGCCCGGGCGTAGAGGAGAGCGAACGGTGTTGCTGTTTAGGGCCCGGCTCCTGCGCTTCGCGCTATACGCCGTGGCAGGCTTCGTTCTTTCGCTTCGCTCGGAACGAAGCCTGGTGGGAGATGGCGGACTCGAACCGCCGACCTCCTGCGTGTGAAGCAGGCGCTCTAACCAGCTGAGCTAATCCCCCGGCCGTTTCCTGAAGCGGAATGTCCCACTGCCGACGAAGCAAGATGGGACGTAAAAGCGGAGGATTCTCCGGTTTCCGGCTGAATTGTCGAGTGGGAATTTCAGTGAGTTGAGGAGAGGGTCTAACCACGGGTGCGTGGACTTCACTTGGCAAGAGCAGCCCTCTTTGGGAGAAAACCACGGAAAGGTTCAGGGGAGCGCGGTGCTTCAGCCCGCGTCTTCGGTGCGTTCTTGTGATTACGCAGCGCAGGCTGAAGCGTTGCGCTCCTAAAGGCCGGAGCAAATGCGATCATTTCGTTCCAAAACTCCCCGCACTTGAGGTTTGATCGGATGCTTTGGTGAAAAACATTGAGTTGATCGGATCTCATCGAGAACGACAATACTTTATGGACATCATTAAATGGATCGATAATGAAAATCGGCCAAAATCTTATCAAAAATCAGGATTGGAGGGAACGGGGAGGTGGATGAAAACATCAGAATCGGGATGGATAAACTTGCGGATATTTGAGAATCTTAGGTAATCTTGGGTTATGTCCGGCACCCTTTCCCTGACCCCCGAAAAGTGGCAAAATTGCTGTGTTCATTTGCTTTGTTTACGCTGGGGGGAGCCGACGAAATCCGGTCGATCCATGGAGTGCAGTCCCGATGAGTTAACCGCTTGGTATTTGGAGTCGGGTCAGGTCGAGGTGAGAACGTCGCGGCGTAACTTCACTGCTGAAACGGGGCAGTGGTTGTTTCTGCCCAATGGATACAGAAGGCAGGAATTTAGTGCGGATGCCCGATTGTTCTCATTGGCCTTTCGGGTGTTCTGGTTGGACAGTTTGCGACCGGCACTCGACCTTCGCCCTGGATTGATTGTTCCGCAATTGGGCGAATTGGAAAAGGCGATGAACCGAATCCGAGAACAGGAGGGTCATCCAGAGGAGTTCGAATGGCATTTTCGCGGAATCACCTGTGATCTATCGAAGGTGTTGGAGATTAAGACTTGGTTCCTTTCCTGGCTGGCTGCGTCGATTCCCGTTTGGCGCGAATCTCTCCCAGATCTGGATAGTTCCAGTGAGGTTGATCCGAGGGTGGTGGAAGCGCGCCGGTGGTTGGAGGAGCAGTCTGAGATGCTGCCGGTGTTGGACTTTGAAGGAGCGGCGGATCGGGTTAACCTGAGTTTAGGGCACCTAAACAAGCTGTTTTTCGAGTTCTATCACCAGAGCTTGTGCGGTTATCACGAGCAAAGGCGGATCCGATATGCACGCCGGCAATTGCTGCGTCCGGAAGTGCGTATTAAGGAAGTTGCGTATGAAATGGGATTCGTGGATCTCTCCAAGTTCTCGAATTGGTTTAAAAGATTGGAGCAAGTTTCCCCCAGGGAATTTCGAGGGAAATCATTTTTAAGACAGAGAGATAACAAATCCTAAGTTGAGTTTTTGATGCTATATGAAGGCTCTCTGGAGCGAATTATGGAATCTCAGTAAGTTTTATCAAGAACGGGTAACTTATTCGCCTTTGAAAGTATCTGTTTCGAGGTATTTTCGTAAGAATGTTCTCATTTACCTCAAATTTCCTCACTGCCCCGACGAAAAAAATCCTGTTGTCGACCTTTGGCTCCCTGTTCCTTCTGTCGGCTTCACATTTGTCCGCTCAATTGATCGAGAACGGATCTTTTGACGATTGGGAAGATGGGATGCCGGTCGGATGGTCCCTTTTCGGAAGCGGTGCGACAGAGCCCACTCAGATCGACGGTTTGGTTCTCGGATCCACTTCCGCCGTGTTGATCGAAAACGGTGATTCGATTCGGCAAATGATTGTCGACGGTCCGGCGGTCGCGAAACTGAGTCTAACCTTTGCCGCCAGTAGCTCGACGAGCGCGAGCAATAGAGCCTTTAATCTGGGGATCGGATCATTTGAAGGCGGTTCGACTCCGTCGATCAATTTTCGGATGGTCAATACCACCGGAGAGTGGGACTCAAATCTGCTCAGTTTGCAGGCCTACGATGGATCCGGTGCCGGATGGGTGAACGTGGTTGAGAATGCGTTTGAAGGATCGGTTTACGAAGGCGGGACTTTTACCACGGAAAATCTATACAATCTTTCCGTTGAGGTCGATTTCGCGTCCGAAACCCCGTCGTATTCGATCTCCTACGGAATGGTTGGCGACGAGGAAACGACGGTTTCGAACATTACCTATTTTCAATCTGAGATCGACTCCTTGAACGCGGTTTCCCTGACCTCCCCAAGTGCGGATTCCTATTTCGCGGTCGACAATATGTCTTTGGAGTCGATTCCCGAGCCCAATTCCACCTCGTTGTTACTACTCGGCTCGGTGATTTCATTTGTCGTCCTCGTTCGCCGTAGAAGGAAATAGTCGACAACTCCGTTTTGTCCCTCCCTAGGAGATTCGACAAAGGGAATCTCACGGGTTCGACATGGGAGTCTCCCTTGGGTTTCTAAAACCACCGTTTCGATCCGAAGATATCCCAGTTTATTGTCCTCCCCATGAATAGTTTGTCGAAACGCTCCGGTTTTTCTTTGATTGAGCTGATTGCCACGGTCGCCGTGATTTTCGTTCTAATTGGATTGGGATACGCCGGCATTTCTCGGGCTCGAGTAAATGCGCAAAAATCCCAAAGTGTCTCCAATCTCAAAGAAATCGGGCAGGCTATCATGCTGTACGCGGCAGACCATTCCGGGAAATTCCCTCTTATGTGTTCTTCGGATGCATGGCAGAGCCCGATCTGGAGCACGAATACGTTGCCTGAATACCTCGATGAAAATCGATTTGAGCTTGAGGGCGGAAGGAGAATACACCCGGTATTTGTCGATCCCATGCTCGCTTACGATAGACATGGAACACTGGGGGATTATGGCGCAAATGCAGAAGTGTTGAGAGGCTATCCCAGCTACCCGGGGGAAGGAGCTTTGCGGATTTCGAGTCTTGGGAACACCAATACGGCGAAGTTAATGATGGTTTTGGCAGCCGAAAATGGAGGCGCGGAGAATGAGCACGGGATGTGGTACATAAACTCCAAGAAGCTCGGTGGCGATGTCTTCGGTATCTCGCGAGCGAGGCCTAGCACTCGGGGAACGGATACGGTTCTGGGAGTCTTCGCTGATGGTCACGTGGAAGCGGTGCCCGAAGACGAATTTGCTGAAAACTTTCGGGATTATCTGCTGGTCGAGGCGGAGTGAAAAGCTTTGCGGCCAGTAATTTGGCTGAACGAATCATGACAACATTTGATATGAATAAATTGTTTTGTAAGTGCTTGTTTCTGGGTGTGGTGTCGTCGTCGTCGATTGTTTTTGGCGATTCCTCCCTCGCTACGTGGGAGTATGATCCTCCCGAGAATGTGCGATTTTCTGCATCAAAGCATCATTCTGCAGAGATTTTCTATAATTCCGAGGTTCGCACCCCTGCTGGCGAGAAGGTGGCAATGATTGAACTGGAGAGCTTGAACTTCGGAGCGGTGCCCTGGGAGATTCAATTTTCTGCAGATTACAAGGGAGGCCTGGAGGTCGGGAAGACCTATGAAGTGAGCTTCTTTTGTCGAGCCACCGAAGGGGGAGTTCTGGATATCTGTGCCGGACTGAGGAATAATCCCTATACGGTGGTGCCCGGATCGACCAAGGAGTTTCAAGTCTCGGAAGACTGGAAAAAATACTCTTTTCAATTTAAAACGGATAGGGATTACGCGGAGGAAATGACCGTATCCCGGGTAATGCTGGCCTCCTATGGTCAGCCCTCGACTTTATACTTTGGACCGATTCGATTGCGGGAGGTTCCTCCCATGGTGCCGTTGGCACTGAGTGACGATTGGGTGGTATTTAAAAATGTATCTCCGCCCGAGGATTTTGCGAGAATCCCGAGCGAGATGAAGGGACCTTCGGGCTCGGTGACTCCTTTCCTCGTGGGGGGTGTTGATGGAGAGATCGACCTGGAGTCCGCTTCGGGGGGCGGAGAATCCGGAAGAGTTGCGATTCTATTCAATGAGTTTGAGTCCTCGGGCGTGGGGACAATGCGCGTCGGGATGGCCGCCGATTGGTGGATGCAGGTCTTCATGAATGGCAAGCCGATCTATGATACGCTGGGCACCGGGAACGTTTCCCAGGACTTTTCCGTCAATGACCATGTATTTGATTTTCCGGTCCAAAAGGGAAACAACGTTCTTGCGGTTAAGGTGAAAAGTGGATCGAAGGGCTGGCGCTTTGTCTATGGCGAGCCGTCACGAGCTCCTCTCGACCCCGGTCTGCTAGTGATTCGGCCGGGAAAACGGTGGAAGCCACTGAATATGGATGCCTACATCGTGAAATCCGGTACGGCTCTGGATTTCGCGAATCTCATGGGGAAGCCCGAGCCCGCCGGATCTTATGGGCGTCTGATCGTCTCGGAGGAAGGGCGGTTGGTCTTCGAACAACGTCCGGATCATCCGGTTCGGTTTCTTGCCTTTAACAATTCCCTTAGTTGGTGGCGCAAGAACGCGCACACTTGGACAAAGCAGGATATTGAAAACTACGCCGATGCGATCGCGCGGCAGGGGTATAATATGGTGCGTTTGCATCACGTGGAACGGTTTCTTCTGGGATTCAAAATTCATGACCGGCCTCACAAGACTTTGCTGGAGACCGGAATTCCAGAATCGGCCGAAGAAATCGATTTCGATTTTGAAAATTACGATCGCTTCGAATACCTGATCTTTTGCCTGAAGGAGCGTGGGATCTATATCAACCTCGATCTGATGGCCGCCAACAGTGGCTACACCTTAGCCTACACCAGCAAGGTTGATTCACGGAGGAGTTTTCGAACGCAGCTTCTCTTCAATTCGGAGTATCGAAAGCATTGGAAAAATGCCGTCGAATATCTCCTCACCCGAGAGAACCAGTATACGGGAACCAGTCTGAAGAGTGATCCGATGGTGGCTCTCGTAGAACCATTCAATGAACAGGATCTTCGTCTCTACGACAAAAACATGCTGAAGGAGTTTACTCCCTTCTTTGTCGAATTCCTGCGGGAGAAGTATGGCAATGATCAAGATCTTCAGAAGGCCTGGAGTGATCCTTCGATTACGTTCGCAAACGTTCCGGTGATCAGTGAGGACTTGCTGCGAAAAGGGGATGCAAGGTCGGAGGATGCTGGAAGCTTTCTCATCGAAACGATGTCGGACATGACAAAGTGGTATTTTGAGACTCTTCGAGGGATCGGATATAACGGCCTGATCTCGCAGTGGGATATGATTATGCGAACAATGGAAGTTCCTGTCCGGGCATTGATGCCGGTCATCGCCCAGCATTCATATTTCAGTCATCCTTCAAAGGGAATCCCTACGAAGAATTTGGTCGAGAAATCGCCGAATTGGCGCTTCAAACTCGGAAGTCCTCAGTACGACATCATGGTACGCCAGGAAAGCTCCTTGAATTCGAGTTACTTTCGGGCGGCTGCCGCTGCGCGCTTTCTGGATAGGCCGTTCTTGGTTACCGAATATTCGCACAGTGCGTACAATAAGTTTCGTCACGAGCGAGGGCTTTACTTCGGTTCTTATGCTTCGTTTCAAGGATGGGATTGCCTAACGGTTCATGGAGATACCACGGCAGTGAGAGATACTGTGTATGAGCCCCTGGCCCTTTTTGAAAGCGCCATCGATCCGATATCGAGAGCGTCCGAAACCGTGGCCGCACTCGCATTCCGGCGGGGAGATGTGGAAGAGTCGAAGCAGACGATCGAATTTCCTCTGACCTGGGACCTTATGTTTCCCAAGCATTTCCTTGCAGCGATCGGAGATGGGTATGCGAAGCTCTCCATGCTTGCGAAAATCGGGGTGTCCTACTCTGAGGTGGAGCCGCTCATGGCGGTCGGAAAGGTGACGCCCACCTTGAAGATGATGCCCAACCATTTTTCTCCTTTGAAAGTCACAACCTGGTATGTGAAGGCCTCGTCCGCGGACGAAGGGTATTTCGATGGCCTGATCGAGGAATTGAGAGACGCGGGTGTCCTCGCTTCGGACAATCGAACCAGCTTTGAAGAGAGAGTTTTTGAAAGTGATACGAAGGAAATCGTTCTGGATGCCAAAAAGGAAACAATGTCTGTCGTGAGCCCACGTTTGGAGGGGGCTATCCTGAAAGAGAACTCTCCCGTTGATTTGGGAAATCTGAAAATTGAGGAATGTTCCCGTCCTGCATCGGTTGTAGTGGGGACCCTCGAGAGCGAGGGAGATATTCTCAATTCCAGCCACCTGCTCCTCGTATTCGCAACGAATGCGTTGAATGATGGAATGACGTTCGAGCGTTCGAACATGCTGCTTCTCGCTGAGATCGGAGACCTCCCCATTCTGATGGAGACCGCGAAAGTTTCGCTCCGGTTAAAAACCTCCCAGACCGTCAAACCAGTAGTCTATGCGTTGAATATGGATGGGACCCGGGGTGAGACAGTTCCCTGTGAATTGAAGGCTGGCGAGCTGACACTTCAGATGGATACGGAATCGCTTGAGTATGGAACTCCCTATTTCGAAATCGTTTATCCGGACGGTTCCCTTCCGGAGAAGAAATGAGAGGAGTGGAATTTTGACGATTTGATCACCCCGGGAGTCGATAGGAAGTCGCCAAGGGGTTGGTAGAGGCGGTGTGACCAGTTTGTTGATGCGAGATATTTTGCGTCCGGCCTGTACAAGATTTTGTTGGTCTCTTTGCCCGGTGTTGGAGAGGAATGACGAGAGCCGTTTCTCCGAAACTCCGGAAAAGTGCGATTCGTGTCCAATCCCTTGTCGAAATCGCTGTAGCGCTTCCGTTCCACCGTTCCCGCGTGTTGGAAAGGATCAGCGATAGGCAAAGCGAGGCACGGGATCGACTCAGCCCCTAAACGATTCCTTTTTTGTGATTTTTTGTGGCCCGAAATTGATCTTACTCAATGGGCAGGGACTGCACACTCGCCAGGTTGGGCTGGAGAGTTTCAGTGAGCCTCGAGTTTCGGGCCGCTAGCTGTAGAGCCGCGGGTTACCATTCCAGGGAGTAGAGGGCGCTGCCGGGGGAGCTCAGCGTATCTTCGAATTCACGACAATCGTTGGCCACGATTCGATTGCTGAAGAGTTCTCGTACGGTGAGACATTGATAGGGGAGGCGGAATTTGCGCTTGCCGCCAGTGGTCGTGTGCGTCGCGAGTAGATTCGAATTCGCGTAGACGGGTTCGCCGCCATCTCCGTAAAGGTGGACGCCCGCATCTCCGGCGACTTCCCGGAGAAACGAGTAAGAGGGCATTAGGTCGGCATGGAGGATGGATTTCCAATGGTCGAACTGGTACTCGCCGATCGTTCCGGGTTCGTAGGAAACTCCGGTGAGATTCTTGATGTTGGTCTCATTGTAGGATTCTCCGGAAATAACGCCGGCGCGATGAATCCAGAGGATCGTTCGGTTGTTCTTGGCTACATATTGTCGGATTCTTTCCGACTTCTCGTTGTCGCACGAAAATAGGTTCGGGAAGATCACCAGCTTGTAGTGGGAAAAGTCGATTCGATCGATGTCAGCGAAGGAATAGAGACTGTAGGGTGCCCCAATTCTGCCCAGAGGTTTACGAATGTTGCGGAGGACTTTGGTAATGTCTTCATGGTTTTCGTTGAGGTGGAGACAGCTCTCCGCGTCTACGATTACCGCGATCTCCTTGGCGGAGGGTGGGAGGCTGTCTTGGGCTTGCTCCATCCAGATCTCCTTCATGCGGTTGAGGGCATCGATGACCTCGGTAGCTTCATACCAGTGGTTCCACATGTCGAACCACCAGAGTGAGACTCCTGCGGTGAGGGCGATCGAAAATTCGCGTTGTAGCCCGGCGATCGAGGAAAGTTCATCGGGCCAGCGATGGTTCCAGGATTCTCCCCAAGGGATTCCCCAGGGAAGAAGAGGATTGCCGTTGGCCGTGTGGGTGAAGTGATCGAGTTCGCGGATGTAGTATTTCCCGTGAAGCTTCATGCTGTCGATAAGCGACATGAATCCACTGGCTCCGCCCATTTCACGGTCGAAATAAGTGCCGGGGGAAACAAAGAAATCAATGTCGGGGGACGAAAAGACTTTATCGTATCCGAGGTGCCCGTAAGAGACGAGACGTCCCTTGCCGTGTTCGAGCAGGTATCCGTAGAAGACTCCGAGCTTCGCTCGGTGGCGCAGGATGGATTGCGCCTTGCGGGCGAAGTGAAGAATCGTGTCGGCGATCTGGTTGCGATTGAAGTCCCAGTATAGACGACCCAGTTTGTCGATCTTCGGGTCTCTTAAGAGCCCGTGGGCGGCGCTTCCCCGTTGGTTGCGGGAGGGGAGGTCGCTCGATTCGTCGATGTCGTGTTCGTGACACCAATTGCGCCACGCTTCGATGCGGCTGGGAGATTCCTGGCCGTTGGAGGAGTCCTGCCACTCGCAAGTGGCTCCCGCACAAAGAATGTAGCTGTCGATGTGGTCTCCGTAATGAGTCTCACAATGTTCGAGAAAAACATTCATGTACTCTGCCGTCTCTTTGCGCCAACGTGCATCGCTCACAACCTTTCCGAGGTTGTAAAAGGAGTCGTCGTAGCGGGAATACCGAGTCAGCCAATTTGGGGTATTCAGATCGACCATGCAGATGAATCGAGCCTTTGGATTGGCTTCGAGGATCTCGTCAAACTGACAATCCAGATTCTCCCATTTGTAGACGCCAAAATGAGTCCAGTTGGGGGGGTGTTGACTGTATTGGACCCCGAGGCTGTTCAGGGTATTGGAGGGGTAGATGCAAATGGTATCGATCCCGATCCCTGCGAACTGAGCGACCGCCTCTTTTTGCGGCCAGAATGAACGGTATGCCATAAACGGGTGCGCCGGGCCATGGTTCCGGTTCTCCTGAATACTGATTTCTGGATTGCTCGGATTGGTTGGACGCTCAAGAGACGGTGTCGGTTCGGTGTTCGCCATTATCTTTGATAATCCCCGCGTGGTCGTTGCCTCTCAATGGCGTTGAGTTTCCCCTTTTTCGGAAAACTTGAGCTTTGCCGTGATCTCTCCGGGAGAGCTACTCCTTCTTCTAGAATTGGAGTGGGCAAGAGTTGTTAGGATCGGGTAAAAATCGAGGCTGGGAGGTCGATTATGATCCTCGCGAAGTGATTGTTCTGTAGACAAAATTCGAGAGATCATGTTGATTCGAGGAGGTTGGGAGATAGGGGAGACTCAGTGCAATTTTGATTGCCAGATCGATTTGGCCCATCACAAGCATGTCAGAAAATTTTTCACACCACGTCCGAAGGGAAAGTCATCTTAAGAACCCGGATCCTCACTATGATTTTCTTTGCGGATCTCGGCATTGCGCCTCGGAGAAGAAGTCGTGGAGCCAGAGAATTACCGAACGAGTGGGCTTGGTCCTTTGTGGAGAAGGGAAAGGTATGGTTCGATTCGAGAATCGGGATGTCGATGTGTTGCCGTCGGATCTTCTCCTTCTCAAACCCGGGGTGCCTCATTCGTTTCATCCCGGCGAGGGTTGGTCTTTCCAATGGTTTCATTTTCCGGTGCGTCCGCATATTACCGAAGCGCTGAGTTGGCCCGAAGTGATTCGGGGAGTGGGTAAGGTTCATCTGGAGCCGGAGGAGTTTCGTCGAGCGAAGAGTGCGTTGGAAGAGGCTCTCTTTCTGGATTTGAGGCGGCCGCGGAACTGGTGTGATTTGGCATTGATTCTGGTGGAGAGCGTGCTGATTCGCGGGTACAATCAGAACATCTCCGAGTCGGCGGGAATTGGCAGAATGGTTCTTCGGGCGCAGCAGATGCTCACGGAGTCGAATGACAGCGTGGACGAAATTGCCGAGCGTTGTGGTGTCTCCCGGGCGGGGCTCTACCAGAAGTTCAAAGATGCGGTGGGAGTGTCTCCCCGCCAATATCGGGAGGACACTCGGCTGCGTCGAGCGGTCCAGCTGCTCGCGTTGCCGGAGTATTCGATATCCGAGATCGCTCAGCAGGTTGGAATGCCGGATGCCTATTACTTTTCTACGAGGTTTCGTCGCGCTTTTGGTCAGCCACCACGAGAATTCCGAAAGAAAATTTTGGAGCGTTGAGCTTTGGCGGGCGGCTCTCTCAGTCGTTGAACCTCGGCCTGCGACGAGGGCGCTTCTCGCGCGGGGTCGATTTCGTTCTGCTCTGATGCTTTGGATCGGGCCTACAGAGGAAGACCCAGTCGCTACAGGCATTTGTTCGGAGTCGCATGGCAAGAGGTGAAGGATCTCTGAATGTCCGCTGACTTAGACGAAAGCGAAGGTTATTTGGATATTGTCCGATTCCGGTGATCTTTGCGATGGGATACAATCGTTTGAGAACTGGAAAAGCCCATGAGACCGAATATCCTCTTTTTGATGAACGACGAACACCGTTTCGATGTTCTGGGCTGTGCTGGAAATCAAGTGGTGCGCACGCCTTTTTTGGATCAGTTGGCGGAGACCGGATTGGTTTTTGACAATGCCTATACACCTTCTCCGATTTGTATACCGTCTCGTCAATGTCTTGCCATGGGGCAGTACCCGCATACCTGTAACGTTCGGCGGTACGGGGAAGACTTACCCCCATTCAGCAATACGTTTGCCGATCATTTTTCGCGGAATGGTTATCTTACCGTTTGTGCCGGAAAGCTTCATCATATGGGACGTGACCAGATGCAGGGGTGGCTTCGTCGTATTGGCGACAACACTCATGTGAGTCCGAACTTCATCGACGATTACCGCGCGGATCCGGTGAAGCCCCTACCCGGTTGCGGAAAATGGTCGCAGCGGAAGGAGATCCTGCGGGCGGGAATCGGACATGGTCCGAATACTCACGATACCGACGCTTATGCCTTGGAGGGTGCATTGCGCTTTATCGAGCAACATTTCTGCGATTCCTACTATGACCGGCCCGGAGCGCATCAGCCGTTGATGTTGAAGGTCAGCTTTAATCGGCCTCACTACGCATTTCTGACGTCGGAGGAGCGCTTCGCCTACTATCTGAATCGGGTCCCGGTCTATGCGGATGAGCCCCGGTTCGATCATCCGGTTCTGGGGGCGGAAGACTTGCACGTGAGCACGGACTCCTCCCTCACGGAGCGCGATTTAAGGCGGGCGACCGCCGCCTATTACGGTATGGTTGAGGAGACGGACGCGGATTTTGCCCGTTTGGGCCGAGCGCTGGAAGCGGTCGGCCAGAATCTTGATGAGTGGATTGTTGTCTTTACCGCCGACCATGGCGATATGCTGGGTGAGCATGCCGCATGGGAGAAACAGAAATTCTTCGAAGGCTCTGTTCGGGTTCCCTTGATGATTCGATGGCCCAAGGGCTTTGCGGGCGGACGGCGGATTCCCCAGAACGTCAGTTTATGCGATCTTTATGCGACCTTTTGCGACCTCGCGGCGTTGGAGTGTCCCGAAGGTTTGGACAGCCGGAGCCTTCGGCCCTTGTTGGAGGGTGGGAATGATCTGCGATGGGACAACGAGTGCCTGTCTCATTTCGGAAACGGGCATCTCATGATCAAACGGGACGAATTGAAGTATCAATGCTATGGTGACGATGGTCCGGAAGTCCTTTTTGACCTTGCCCGAGATCCATTAGAGCGGATCAATTTTGTCGATGACGTCCGGTACGCGTCGGATCTGGAGAAGCTTCGCAGAAGACGTGACTCCCTAGGATACTACTGATCGGATCGTGAAAGTGTTGTCCATCAAAGGATCCAGAAAGCTATTTGAAACGGTAAATTAAGATCTATGAGCATACACAAAGAGAATGGTCATGATTCGGATCGTCTTGAGGATTGTTATGCGACCTGGGAGGATGGAATTCTTAAGTTCGGGAACTCTTATTTCGAGGAGCGGTGGGTTCAGGCCCCTGATGGGTTTCTGAAACCCCAGGATCTCCGCCGCAAGGGTGGGAAAATCTGGGGAGATCGGACCGGTGGAGAAAGCGTTTGGGAATCGGAATGGCGGGTTTGTTGCTCTTGCGAATACGGTAAGCGGAGTGTCAGTAGTGCGGAGGGTCTTATTGTTTCGTTGCGTCTGGAGAGCTTGAAGGAGTCGGACCGATGGCGCAGCTTCAGGTTCCAGTTGTTTCCCGATTTGGCTGGTTCGATTCTTGAGGTGGAAGATCCGTCCGTGGAGGGAAACGAAGGTTCGGATGCCAATCATTCGCTGGGAGTCCACGAGGCCGACGGATTCGAGACGGAAAGTGATGGTGGATTGGGGGTCACTCTACCGAACGAAACGCTGCCTGCATGGCAATTGGAAGACCGCCATCTCTGTTTGCGGGAGTTTCAGTATGTGGATCAAACGGATTACCATTCTGAATTCGCCTACCAGCGCGAGTGGTTGATGCATCCCTCTGAAAAAGTTCTTCCGATGAGGTCGAATGTAGTCTCCCTCGAGTCTGTGAATCCAGACGAGCACGGAGAAGGCGTCCTGTGGGTGTTGTTGGCTCCCCTCGGTCACGTTCGCAAAAGCTGGAGTGCTCCCTTCGATTTCTTGCTGGCTTTTGGGGAGGAGCACTTGACATTCCGTATCTGGACTTCGGGATACTCCTTGGCCCGGGTCGCTTATCAAGGCGGACGTAACGGTGCGTTGCTTGCGATGCAGAGATTGCAGAAAACATTGCGCTCGTTCGGAGTTTCCGCGGAAGGGACGGTTCTCTCGAATACTTGGGGCGATCGGGGCGGGGCTCGCCATTTGTCGGCATCCTTTCTGGAGGAGGAGATCGAGGCAGCAAAGGAGATGGGGGTCGAGGTTTTGCAGATCGACGACGGTTGGCAGAAGGGTGCTACGGTCAATACCGTAGAGGATCGGTCGGCCGGGGTCTGGAATGGTTTTTGGGAGGCGGATCCGAATTTTTGGGAAGTGCATCCGGGCCGGTTTCCGAATGGGTTCCGTCCGATCGTGGAGAAAATGCGCGAAGTCGGGATCGAGTTGGGGCTTTGGTTCGCGCCCGATTCCAGTAACGAATTCGCGAACTGGGAAAAGGATGTTTTGGTTTTGCTGGGTCTTTGGAGGAAGTGGGGAGTTCGATACTTTAAGTTGGATGCCGTAAAGCTGACATCCCGTTTGGCGGAAACGCGTTTTCATCAACTCTGTGAGAAAGTCCTGAAGGCGAGTGACTGTGCGATTGTCTTTGATTTCGATGCCACGGCGGAGAGGCGTCCAACCTATTGGGGACGGGTCGGGGGTGGGCAGTTGTTCTTGGAAAACCGCTATACGGACTTTGGGAATTATTACCCACACCAAACCTTGAGAGCTCTGTGGACACTGACTTTGCATGGAATTCTGCCGTCTCGGATACGACTTGAGTTTCTGAATACGACGCGAAACCCGGACTGCTATTCAGAGGGCGACCCTCTGAGTCCTGAACGCTGGCCTGCGGATTATCAGGTGGCGATTACGTTAGCGGCTTCACCGCTGGCGTGGATGGAAATGAGTCGGGTGCCGGAGGAGCGTCGGAGAATATGGGGAGACCTATTCAAGGCTTGGCAACCTCATCGGAGGGCATTTCATCGCGGCTCGGTATTGCCGATTGGAGATCCGCCCAATGGATTCAGCTGGACCGGGTTTTTGTCGCTCGATCAACAGGAGGGAAAGACAGTTCTGTACGGAATCATTTTCCGAGAGTTGCACCCGGACGATCATTTCTCTTTCTCAGTGCCCCGTGTGTATGAATTGGAGGAGAGTATGTTCGAGGAGTCGGAGTTGATTGCGGGCGCCGGGACGGTAGGCCCCATCGAGAAGAACCGGTTTGTTGTCAACCTGCCTCGCAAAAGGTCTTTTGTGGTCGTTCGTTGGGAAATATCCGTTCTAACTGACTCGTAGTTCTCGTCATTGGATAGATGGAGGCAAGGGTCAGACGGTCTTGTCGGTGGACGTTTCGATGCGGGAGCTGGAAGCTCCCACCACATCTTCCCTCGCCGACGAATCTCTGTGTCCGGGCACCGCGTTTCAGCAGGAACAATCGTTCCGCCAGATGAACTCAAAAGATTGGGGGGCATTGAGGCGTGAAGTTTGCATTCTGTGGATCTAGGCGAGTTTTACGGCGTGGGCGGATCGTTTCGGGAGGGTGACGGTGATCGTTCTGCCCTCTTTTGTGAGGTTGTCGAATGGTGTGTTCTCGGCGAGTTCGGTCCCCTTCGGGAGACGCAAAGTTACCGTTCCCGTTGCGTGGTCAAAATTCGTTAGGCCGATCAACCATGGGGTGCCGTTGGCTCGAAGGAGGACGGAGATGTCCAGCAATGGAGACTTTTCTCTCACAACGACCGACGGAGTCAGGTGAGGACGTAGCCGTTCCAACAGCACGTTGAAGTAGGTCAACGCCTGGGAATGGGATTCGCCGCGTTCGACCTTGTGTCCTAGGAGAAAGGGAACGTGAAGGCATTGTCCGGTCGATGCGGATCGTTGAACGAGAGCCGGATGGTTGGATTCAGTCGCGACTAGAATTTCGGTGTCGGCCGGACAATCGATTTCCTGAAAGTAGTCGCCTTGCAGAACGAGCTCACTTTCGGGGAGGGGGATCCGATGCTCTCCGCGGCAGTGGAACCCTCTTTCTTCGAAGCCGGTTATCTCTTGCAGGCCGAACCCCGGGGCATGCGGTTGGAGGTTGCCGTCGATGTCGAGTAGACCAAAGCGGCTCTCGGTGACGAGTGTTCCGCCTCGCTGGACGAAGTCCCGAATCGATTCCGCGAACTCAGTGGTAATTCCGGGCAGGCACGGGACCACAAGAACCCGAATTGCTGCCGGGATTCCTTGCGCTGCGATGCGGGCCGGGGTCAGGTAGCACGGTGCGATCCCGCTTTTCCAGAACGCTTGAAACCAACCCCGATGCGTATCGGTATAAAAAGGTTTGGGAGGCACGGTTGCCTCTCCTTCGCCGATGGCGCTGAAAAGGCGCTCCATATCCGGGTCGAAGACGATTGCGCATCCGGCGGTGTCTGGATGGGACTCGGCGAGAGATACCGCGTTTTCGACCACAAACTTTGCCACCTTGGACGCTTGGTGGGCATGTCGATTCGGGGTGCCGTCGAAATCGGTCAGTCCCCGACCGGACACTTGCCGTCCACGGCGGAAGGGACGGTATTTCCAGTAGATCATGCCCTGGATTCCGTGGAAAACCGCTTGATAACTCCAGAGCCCGATCTCGTCGGTCATGGAAGAACCCTCGGTCGGAAAGAGAGAGCGGTTCGCAGTCATCAGTTCGGAAATCATGGTCTGCTTGCCGTCGGCGACACTGATTGCATGACGCCAGAATTGCGGCCATTGCCAAGCGTCGCTTTCCCACCAGCGAGGTCCGAGCATGTTGGCGTAGCAGGAGAGGCCCAAGATGTCGGTGGTTTCGGAGATGTCCCAGTCGCTGACTCCGAAATAGTCGTCGGTTCGATTGTGGAGTACATCGGATCCGAGAACGTCGACAAACAAGGGTGTATCCGGGTCGACCTCACGAATGATCACGCGCCAACGGCGGATCTGGGTCGCGAAGTCGGCTGAGCGGAAGCGTTGCCAATCCCGTTCGGCGACGACGGACGACCAACTCCACACACGGTAGTTGGGCGGGACGCGCGTAATCGATTCGAAGTCCGGGAAGTAGGTGGCCCAGGCGTGGTTGAGCGCCTGGATATTTCCATCATATTGGCCGGCTAGGTATTCCGTGAAGGCTTGGATCGTTTCGGGAGACCGCGAGTGGTTACCGACCTCGTTGAAGAGGTCGTAGGCCAGCAAGGCGGGATGGCCCCGGAAGTGAGCTGCCACCGCACGCAGGTATGTGGCCAGGAGGACTTCTTTGGCCGGCTGATGAAAACCGTTTTCCCGATAATTCGAAGCCTGTGCGTAGCCGGAACTTTCCGGCGCGTCGGCGTCCTGCATGACCTGGCCCTGGAGTTCGAGAATCACTTGGAGGTTTAGCTCTGCGCAAACGTCCAGAATGGAATCGATCGTGTCAAAAGCGAGATCTCCGGGGATGTCGGCATCCCAGCGGCTGACGCTCGGATAGAGCACGACGGTGTTGAATCCGAGCGCGGCGATGTTCTCCAGGTCGTTGCGGGTTTCTATGAGCGAAACGCCCCGTTCGGCCAGCAGCACGACTCCGAACGGGATGGATTTCAGCGCTAGGTGGTCGATTGCAGAGTCGGGAGGCATAGTAGAAGTTGGAGGGCGTCGGTACGAGTGGGGACGATGGTGGGGGCCTCGGCACCTGCAGGAATCAGAAAGCGGCTTCCTTGCTTGAGGCCTAAGGGTTGCTCGCCGGAGTGTAGTTCTCCCTCACCATGAGAGACGAGATAGAGTCCAACGGCTCCGGGTCGAGGCAGACGAGTTTCGCCTCGTAGTGTCAAGCGGCGTACGGAAAAACAATCGGTATGGGTCTCGTCGACCAGTTGTTCGACGGTCAGTTCGGTATTCTTGGAAATGGTCTTCGGTTCGAGGCGACAGAATTCTCTGATTTCGCTAACACTTCGCGAAGCGTAATCGAAGACATTCAAGCAAAACTCCAAACCGCGCTGCATAAAGCGTCCTTGGGGAGGAACGACGATACCTTCCCGTTCGAATTCGCAGCGGACCACCCAGTCCGAAGGTTCCATCACTTCGAGTACAAGGGCTCCTTCTCCAATGGCATGGGGGTATCCGCCTGGGACCCGCCAGACCTCGCCCGTCTTTAGAGGGATCGGTTCGAAGCAGGCATCCATTGCCGGAATGTCCTGCTCGTCAATGATTCGCCTCCATTCTTCACGTTCAGGAGCGTGTTGGAAACCGAGGCGGAGGTAGGGGTTCGCTCCTTCGCGCACGGCGAGAACCACATAAGTTTCAAACTTTCCATAGGGAGAGTTTAGGTGCTCGCGGGCGAACGCTGCAGTCGGATGCGCCTGCACGTTCAACCGTATGGCGGAGTCCAGGAGTTTTGCGAGGAATCCGAGTTCGTGGCCGCGCTGTTTGACGTGGTTCGGCCCGAGGAAATATTCAGGAGCGTCGGTCAGCACTTCTGGCAAGGAAGCGCTTCTCCCATCGGGAAGGCGAACGCTCGTGAGTCCCTCGTTTTGAACCTTCGCGAGCCCGGGGTTGAGAGCCCGGACCGTGGATCCAATCCAATCTTCCGGCCGTTCGCTATCACCTTCGTGGCCTTCGCCTGTCCAGCTTTCCAACAGAGCTCCTCCGCGATAGTTGCGACGCACCCGGTTCGGTAGAATTTCGAGGTAGGAGGGGGCATCCTTTTTCATCGACGCGTAGATTTGGGGAGCCCAGATAGTTTTCGTGTCATCCTTAAGATATAGAGAGAAAAGCCCGTTGGTCTTTCGGGGAGCTTAGAAAAACACGCTGAACAGCTTTGGTTCTTTCGTAATTACATTGGCGGCGGAGGCAAAATCACAGACCGTTGTGTGGAGTTTCCGGTCATCGGAATGAATTTCGGCTTCGAACGCATAATCCACCTTGTCGGAGGGGGAGGGTTTAAGGGTGCAGGCAAATCCCTTTGGCAGAGGGTCGCCGAACATTTCCTCCTCGGTGTTGTCGATAAAGTGACTGCGGGCCAGAAGAAGAGGCCCGTATTGTAAGGTGCTGCCACGCTCCGTGCGCATCGATGATTCGATGCCGGGCTCGGACCATCGCTTGTGGTGCCATGCAGGGACCTCAGGCGTGGATGGATGCTCTCGCACGATCACGTCCCGTTCGAAAGTCAGTCGCGCATTGGATTGGCCGGGTTCAATTTGGATCTCAAACCATTCTCCTTCTCCGGTTTCTTGAGAACCCTTAATGTCGATAGTGGATTCCGTGGCCCATTTTGGAATTCGGAGACGCATCTTCACGGGGATGTCAATCTGTGCATCCCAATTGATATCGACCGTGCCGCTGCCAAGGTAGTCGCCGCTGATGCGGAGTTGGACGGATCCGCCATTCGGCAGGCTGAGTTCGGAGTCGAAGGGAGAGTAGAAGTTGACGGCGAGGCCATTCTCGTCGGCAATCACCGCCATCTGGGCGAAATTGAGGAAACCGCGTGGTATGTTGTTCACGCAACAGTGATTATACTTCATTTTTGCCTGTCCGAAAGCGTAAAGATGATGGGTGTGGCTGCGAACGCCTCGAGCCCCCCATTTACCGTCACGACAAACGGAGGCGAGGAAGGGATTGTAGAATGCCAGTTCGAAATCCTCGAGGTAGGAGCTATCGCCTGTTTCCAGGAAGAGTTCCCCGCACAGCCGCATCCAGTGAATCACGTCGCAGGGTTCGGTAATGGCACTGATTTGTGAAGATCCGTTGTGGAAGATGTCGTTGAAAGCGACGGAATGGACCGTATTATATTCGTGCTCTTTCAGGAGCTTGTGGAAGCGGATCACGCTTTCGAGTAGTTCGCTTTCCCCCGTGGTTCGGTAGAGCTCAATAATCCCTTCGTAGCACGACATCATTTCGTAAGCTTTCGCGTAGTCGTGGGGGTCGTCGTACCAGGCGTGGACCGGTTTTCCCGCCATCGCATTCGCTATGAGGTTGGGAGAGAGGCCGTCTTCTCGATTCCAATCTGCCACGATTTCTTGGGCAAAGTCCAAGTAGAGTTCGTTGCGAGTTTGACGGTAAAGAAGGATGATCGGCTTGAGTATGGATCCGCTGGCCACTCCCGCGAACGTTCCGGTTTCGCCGAGACGGATGCCGTTGTCCCGGAGAGAGCGGATCAGGTGGGTGGCCAGCCGTTCTGCGGAGCGAAGTATTTTGGGATCACCGAGTAGTCTGTGCGCTTCGATCAGGCCCCAGAGGGTGTATTTACGGCACCAGATATTCCAGTTCCACTCGCTGGGATGGCCGAGAACCTTCATTGTTTCCTGCGGGTCGGCGGGGAAGATATTCATCGGATCCCGATAGGTTCCGATATAGCCGGAGGGTTCTTGCATCGCCATCAGGATTCCCACGCTCTTTCGAATGAACTCCTTGAGACTTGAGTCGTTGGCGTACTCGCAATAGCGCACCGCGCCGATCATCCACTTGCCCCAATACTCGCCTTGCCAGATACCATGGACTCCAGAGCTGTCGTCCAGTTTGTTGCGAAAAGCGTCTTCCGCTTCTTGAAAGACCACATCCCGCGCATACTCCGAAGTTATGCGCTCGTAGGCGAACGTTTCCAAATGTTCGGAAACAGGGCCTTTTGTGTGCAGTGAGCCCAAAGGAAAGGGGGAAAGTCTGACGAGGGAAGATACGGTCATGGGAAGCTCCAGTTTTTGGTAGTTCGGTTCGCGCTCTCATTGGGTAGAGCGTTGAGAGGATACCGAATCGATAGGTTTTCGGGAATTGGCGAACATCCAAATTACCTTCGATTTTGTCCATCCCCCGAATGGCGAACGCCATCTGTCTGCGGGCAAGGCTGAAGCCATACCCCACAGTGGGTGGGTTGTTTCAACGCTCACCTGAGAGGTTTGGTCTGGGGCCCGCATACTCGGGATGTTGCTCTTTTGTCGGAGAGGAGCATGTCGGGGGTGTGCGTGGGCAAGGCTGAAGCCATGCCCCACAGTGGGTGGGTTGTTTCAACGCCCACCTGATAGGTTGGTCTGGGGTCCGCATACTCGGGATGTTGCCCTTTTGCCGGAGAGGAGCGTGTCGGGGGTGTGAGTGTGCAAGGCTGAAGCCATGCCCCACAGTGGGTGGGTTGCGCTTAAGTCCGGGTTGGCCTCGCCCAATCCAGAAACGTCCAGTCGGCAAAGGTAGCGGCTTGCCCTCGGTCGTTGCCCTCAGAGTCGGTCAGGTTCCACACGATCGCATTTTCGATGCGAAACCGCTTTCCGCTGCGGGAGATCCGAATCCCCGAATAGTCGTCCACGTATCCTTGCTCGCGAACTTTTTCCAGGAAGCGTGCTCGTTCTTCCCGGTGCATGGGTTCGGCGGTCTTGCGTCCCGGAGTGCGAATGAGTTCTTCCCAGTTCATTTCCCACAGCCGAAGAGCAGTGGCGTTGCCGTAGTTGAGGATCGGATCGTTCTCAGTGCCGGCAGAAACGACGACGAACTCAGCGTCGAAAAGTCGCTGGGCATCTCGGGCTGCATCCCCCGTAGACGGAATTAACTCGCGCCCGAGGACGTCGCGAAAACTGGAGAGAATGAGCTGAGTCTGGGCGATCCGAAGGTCTTCGGGAATACCCCTGCTGTCGAAGCCGTTCTCCACGGAAGAGAGGATTCCGAGCTTACCCGCGCACCAGGTTGTGGGCGCTGCGCCAGCGTTCTTTGGGAATGGCGGCCAGGCCCATGATAACCAATTGGCTGGCGACGAAGGCGGAGAGCCAGAAGAAGGCGGCGTTCATGAAGCCGTAGCTGTGGAGTCCGACACCGAGCATGTTGGTGCCGAACCAGGACCAGGCGGTGACAATGTTCCCAAAGACGGCGAGAATGAAAAATCCTCTCGCTTTGACCAGAGCTCCCCAGCGGGCGTGGAGCATGATGGCGGTCCAAATGACAATGAGTAGGGCGCCATTTTCCTTGGGGTCCCAGCCCCAGAATCGTCCCCAGCTCTGGTCGGCCCAGATGCCGCCGAGCATGGTGCCAACGAATGAGGTGAGAATGGAGAAGCAGGTGATCCCGTACACCATCGTGTAGAGGCTTTTCTCCGTCTTGCGATCAAGGCTGGGCGTGAGGACTCCGCGAAGGATGGCGAAGACGGCGAGGGCTCCAGCGAGGAAGACACCCGAATAGCCGATGGTGATCACGATGACGTGGGTCGCCAACCAGAAGTTGGAGTCCAGCACCGCTCGCATCATCTCCAAGGTGTCGCCGCTCAGGCTCAGGTGGTGGGCGATGATAAGGGTCGAAAACCCAATAAGCGCCGAAGTCGCGCTGCCAAAACCGTTGCGGAAAAATCGCTCGAAAATGATCCCGAGGAAGACCGCACCCCAGCCCACGAAGACGGCCGAGGAGTAGAGGTTGGTGACGGGGGGACGCCCCTGGATATACATCCGGGCGAGGAGTCCGAAGGTGTGCATGAGGAAGGCCGCGAGCAGCAGGGCGTAGGCCGTGGAGTTCAAAACCGGTCCCCAGCGGAGCCAGGAAATGAGCACCAGGACGAGAACCAGCACATAGAGAACGCTCGCCCGGTAGAAGGGTTCGGCGGCGTTGAAGAGGAATTCGAAACTGACCCGGAACTTTTCATCGGGAAACCGTTCGCGGAAGTTTGAGCGCATGTCCTGAACCGTTTGGTTGAAGGTCTCGACGTCTCCTGAACGATAGGCTTCGGTCAGGATTGCGTATTGAAGGACGGTCGGGGAGAGAGTTCCGGTTTGGATGGAGCGGAGTAGGCTGTCGCCGACGTTTTCCCAGTCGTTGTTCACCGGATCGTCGCCTTCGGGGGGAACGACCCGCAGCATCGCTTGCTGCGACAGCTTGAGGTAGCGGTCGGCGAACGCCATGAAGTTCTCGAGGATCTGGGCCTCGTGGGGCTGGCCGTTTTGCTGGAGGCTGAGTTGAGCCAATCCAGGGGCCATGATCAATTGGTAGGATTCATACTCTTGGGTCAACTGGTCGAGGTTGCCCAAGGGATGGAAGCTGTGAAGAAGACGATGGTAGCGGGTAAGGTTTTCGTTCAGGCGAACGACGGCTTCTTCAAAGCTGTCCCGCTGCTTGGGCTCCGGGTTGACCTGTTCCTGAAGGCGGGAGATCTCGCCGAAGTAGGGTTGAAGGTCAGAGTAAGAAAAGACCTTTCCGGCATCGTCCATGATCCCCAGCGTATTTCGGAGTTGGGGGTGGAGGACGCGAAAGACTTTCATCCGATCGGCGACCTCGGGTCGGGTTGCGACTTCAACGAGCCAAATCAGGGCGGGAACGGTCTGGTCTTCTGCCTCGGCTTCTTCGGCTGGCAGCACGGCCTTTTGGCGTTCGCTGAGGATGAGAAGAGAGTTGCGGGCGACCGAATCGAGCGGCTTGATGCGTCCTCCGACCTGGACCGGCAGTTTCCCGAAGGATTCAAAATCGAAAGTGGGGGAACTCTTTTTGGGAAGCCAGCCACTGGAGACGTAGACGAGCCCGAGAATGAAGGCGATCCAGGGAACGAGTTTGCGCGAGAGTTTCATGAGCGGGCCTCCTTCTTGCGAGAGTTGCGGATGACGCGGGAGCGGGAGAGCCCGAGGGCAAACTGCACCACGAGGCCAATGCCGACGAGGGTCACACTGATGTAGGGTAGCGTCCACCCGGGATTTTTCACGACCTGAAGCATGGAGGAGGTGTCCTGATTGGCGAAGGAGGCTTGGTAAAAGGTGTTCCCGCCGTACCGTAGAGGGTGGTTCATATAGATCAGGCTTTCACGCTCCACGTTTTCTTCGGGCTGAGTTACGACGACGCGGCTGGAGAAATCCATCGGAATCTCGGTGCCCGGGTAGCGCTTGTGGGTGAAGTCGAGGAGCGTGACCGAAAATGGATAATAGCTCCGCTTGAAGCGAAGATCGATTTCGTAGGTCTTGCCTCCCGCTTCAAAGGTCTGGGGGGGGAAGCGTTCGTCAAAGAGATTGGAAATCATCCAGGAGCCGAGATCTTTTTCCCCGTCGAAGAGACGGACGATGGCGGTATCCGCGTTGATTTCGTTATCCTTAAAGGTCTCACGGGCGTATTGGGCGTAAAGTCCCATCCGCGGGGCAACGCCTCGGGTGGCTTGGACGGGTAGATTCTCGTTCGGTCCCGTTCTGCGGATGCTGGCGTTGGGGAGATAGGTCTCGACGAGAATGCGGAAGGGGAGCTTCTCGTTCTCGATCCACTGTCCCGAACGCAGGTCATCGGAATCGATGGCGTAGACGGTTTCCAGGCTGGGATCGGTTTGATCGATGAGCACGATCTCATTCTCAATAAAAGACTCCGCCCAATTCTTGGTCTGGCCTTCATCCAGCCACATCTGCCGTTCTTCGGCATAGAAATCGGTGATGAACTCACTGAGGATGAGGAGGACCAGCCCCCCGTGAATGAGGAGGATGCCGGACTTTTGCCACGACCAGCGGAAGCGGAAAACTTGAGCCGCGATCAGATTGATCAGTAGGAGTGGACCCAGAAGATAGCCGCCGGGTAGGGGGAGCCCGATGCGGGCAAAGGGCGAGTCGGAATACGGTGGCAGTGGATTCCAGACAACGAGGAAGCTCTCGAAATAGCGTTGTTGGGTTTCATGGATCCCGAAGTGGACCTGGTCCAGTGTTCCGAAGAGTACCAGCGCCATGGAAAACCCCAGCAGAACAACCGTCAGCCGGAGAGAAGTGAAGAAGAGGAGGATGCGGCGAGCCACGGATCAGAATTGGATGGAATTCAGGAAACTCATGAGCTCGGACTCTTGTCCCTGGAGGAGGGTGGGGTCTCCCACCATCTTCACAAACCAGGTTTTCGCCCCGTGGGGGACGACGGCCCCGACAATTCCGATGCCATTCGGTGTCCCTACGGACAGTAGGTCCACGTAGGAGGCGGGTTGGCCGTCGACTTCAATCGTTTCGATCGATTCTGACAAGGTCGACAAAGGTTCTGGCGGGAGGCCGATCTGGCGGCGCCAGCGGTTGACGTTCGCCTCGAGTCCACCCACGTCGCCGGGAAAAGCGGTGACGGTAATCTCAACCGTCTTCTCCCCGTCGACAATACGGAAATTGCCTTTGCGGATTGAGGTCGGGGCGAGTTCTTCCCAGCTCTCGGGAACCGTCCAGTCCGGAGTGTCGATGGAGGCCGCGGCGGATTCCATCCCCGGCAGGGTGCTCATGGTCGAGGACGGGTTTACGGAAGGCTGACCAGTAGCAGGGGGCGGAGCCGCCGGGGTCGGAGCTGCCATGGCGGGACCCGTTTCCTGGGGCCCGTGGTTATGTCCTGCGTGAGGATCGTGGCCCTCGGGATGCGATATCTGATAGACGCGAACCTCTTCGTTCCCATCTCCGCAACCGGAAAGGAGGGCGACCGAGGCGGTTCCTAGGAGGGTGAAGAGAGTGGTGAGGGAGGTTTTCATTCTGGGAACGGGTAAGAGACTTCGGGTTCGATGCAATGCCGAGAGGTCGAAAAAGGACTCAGACCTGAAGTCGGGTGTCCTTTGCGCCGATTCTCGATCGCTCGACTCAAGATAACTTGGACAACCGGTCGGCGGCGCGGCGGAGCGTTTCGGCAGTGGTTTCCCATCCGATGCAGCCATCGGTGATGGATACGCCGCGTTCGAGATCGGAAAGAGGCCGGGGGAAGGATTGGTTCCCTTCCTTGAGGTTGCTTTCGATCATCGAGCCGATGATGGCCGATTCGCCATTGAGACGCTGCTCGATGATGTTGCGGAAGACATCCGGCTGGCGCTCGGGCTTCTTGCTGGAATTGGCGTGGCTGCAGTCTACGAGAATGGCGGGAGGAAGGGAGGCCTTCTCCAGTGCGGCGCGGGCGGCGGACACATGTTCGGCAGAGTAATTCTCGCCGGAAGATCCCCCGCGCAGAATGACGTGGCAGTTCGGGTTGCCCTTGGTCGTAACCGAACAGGCGTGCCCTTCCGGGTCGATCCCGAGAAAAGTCTGCCGTTCACTGGCCGCCTTGATCGCGTTGACTGCAGGTTGAACCGCTCCAGCGGTGGTATTCTTGAAGCCAATCGGCATCGATAGGCCGGAGGCCATTTGGCGGTGCGTCTGCGACTCCGTCGTCCGGGCCCCAATTGCGGCCCAGCTGATTAGGTCGGCAATGAACTGAGGAGTGATCGGGTCGAGAAATTCGGTCGCCGTCGGGAGTCCCGTCGAGAGGACGGACAGGAGGAATTTCCGAGCTTTGCGCAGACCTTCGGGCAGGTTGCAGGATCCGTCCAGACGCGGATCCATAATGAGACCCTTCCAGCCGACCGTCGTCCGAGGCTTTTCGAAGTAGACCCGCATGACGATGTGGATCTGGTCTTTCACCTCTTCGGCCAGTCCGGCGAGCTTCTCGGCGTACTCCAGACCCGCTTCGGTGTCGTGAATCGAGCACGGCCCGACGATGGCCAAATGGCGTGAATCGTTCCCAAAAATGATTTGGTGGATGTTTTCCCGGCTCTGGCGGATGAACTCTTCGTTGGCATCACTGGCGGGAATCTCGGTGCACAGCCCGGCGGGTGACGGAAGTGGACCGAAAGTTTCGACATTGATGTCGGTTGTCTGGTGCGGATGGATTTGCATGGAAGAAAACCCTCAGAATCGTCGCGGAAGCCCTCTGGGTCAAGGCGAAGTGGGCTGCAGAGTGAGGCTGGAAGTGCGGTTTAGGTGCATCGGCAGGATCGGTGAGTTGCTGAGGGCGCGTGGGCAAGGCCGGTTCTTGGGCAAGTCTTCGATCAAAGTAGCCGCTCAGCTTTAGCTGCGCGGTCTAGCGGTTTCGAAAGGTTTTTCTGAGGTGCCGTTCGGAGCAGGCGTGATGGGCAAGGCTGAAGCCATGCCCATCAGTGGGTGGGTTGCCTTCAGCACCCACCTCATCGGGTCTGTGCGAGATTCTGGTCTGCGTTTTGTGCGCCTGTGGCGAGCTGGGTGCGTTGCTGGGTGTGTGTGGGCAAGTCCGATTCTTGGGCAAGTCTTCGATCAAAGTAGCCGCTCGGCTTTAGCTGTGCGGTCTAGCGGTCTCGGAAGGTGTTTCTGAGGTGCCGTCCGGAACAGGCTGATGGGCAAGGCTGAAGCCATGCCCCACAGTGGGAGTGGGTTGCTTCCAGCGCCCACCTCGTCAGATCGGTTCGAGACCCTGGTCTGCGTTTTGTGTGCCTGTGGCGAGCTGGGTGCGTTGCTGGATATGCGGGGGAGCAAGTCCGATTCTTGGGCAAGTCTTCGATCAAAGTAGCCGCTCAGCTTTAGCAGCGCGGTCTAGCGGTCTCGGAAGGTTTTTCTGAGGTGGCGTCCGGAACAGGCTGATGGGCAAGGCTGAAGCCATGCCCCACAGTGGGTGGGTTGCTTCCAGCGCCCACCTCGTCAGATCGGCCCGTCGCAATTGCCTCCTGATCCTCGACGCTTCGGAGTGGCCTTTCTGCGCAAAGGTCGCTAGGGCTTTTCTCCATGAGTGAGGAACTATTTTCCGAAAAAGACCGGGAAAGCCTGATTGGCTGGATGGAGCAGCGGGGAGGCAACCGCGAGCAGGCCGAGTTCGCGGCGCGTCAATTGATGAAGCGTGCGGCGATCATGGCCGAGAAGGAGGGGATCGCCCCGATCGAGGCGATGGGCAAATTGCTACAGAAAGTTGCGGATGCAGAGCGACTGGTCGCCGAGAATATGGGTGCAGATTTTGTGGGAGATTCGCCCAATTCTCCAGAAAACCGCTCTTGAGATAGCTAAAATAGGGGGTTAGGGCACTTTTCCCTGTTGACTAGCTGAAAACGAGCCGCCTTCCTTGGCTTCGAACTATCTAACCTCAAAAGATTATAGTACTGAATTATGAACAAAGCTGAACTCGTAGAACAAATCCAAGCTAACCTCGGTGAAGACACCTCCAAAGCCGCTGCTGAGCGCTCCCTGAATGCCGTCCTCGACGCAGTCAAGGCCAGCATCAAGAAGGCTGGTAAGGAAGTGAAGCTCACTGGTACTGCCAGCAAGGCAGAAGCTGTCCAGCTCGTTGGTTTTGGAACCTTCTCCGTCGTCCGCCGTGATGCGCGTGCCGGTCACAACCCCGCCACTGGTGAAGCCATCAAGATCAAGGCTGCTAAGAACGTGAAGTTCAAGCCCGGTGCAGGCCTGAAGGATCTCCTCTAATCTCGATTAGATTCTCTTTGAAAAGCCCGTCGGATTCGTCTGACGGGCTTTTTTCTTGCTCAGAGGAAACCTCGAACGGATTCTTGAACCCATATGTCAGAGGTAAAAGCAGCGTTTGAGCAGCGTTTCGGAAGATCGCCGAAATTCATTGCCCGTGCCCCGGGTCGCGTCGAGTTCATTGGTAACCATACCGACTACAACGGAGGTGAGGTCTTGGGCGCAGCGGTTGACCGTTTCCTCGAGGTAGGCGTAGCCCCTCGAGACGATGACAAATTGATTTTTGCCACCGATGGAAATCCGGATTTAGTCGAGTTTTCAGACTTGGATACCGCGATGTCGACGGGGGTGGGGTGGGTCAAGTATCCCCTTGGCGTTTTGGCGCTGTTGGGAGAAAAGGGCGTTTCCGTGAAGTCGGGATTCGACTTTCTCGTAACCAGTGAGATCCCGTCTGGGGCCGGACTGAGCAGTAGCGCCGCCTTTGAATTGGCCTCTTCGATCGCCTTTGAATCGCTTGCGGGCCAGGAGCTGGATCGTTTGGAGCGGGTGCGTCTCGCTCGGCGGGCTGAGAACGAGGTGGTGGGAGTTCCCTGCGGCATTTTGGACCAAGGCGTTTCTGGATTCGGGGAAAAGGATCGTCTCGTTCATATCGATTGTTCGTCGGAGGAGATCCACACTGTCGATGGTCCCGCCCATACCCGCATCTGGATTTTTGAATCCGGAAAAAAACACAGCTTGGTCGATTCCCTTTACTCGGCGCGCAATCAAGAGTGCTGTCAGGCCTTCGATTTTCTTAAGGAGAAGATCCCGGCGATTCAGTTTCTCGTCGATGTTTCGCCGGAGGACTTGCAGAAGTTTGAAAGCGAACTCCCGGAGAATGTCTTCCGTCGCGCGAAGCATGTCATTGAAGAGCACCGTCGGGTGCAGGAGTGTGTGAAGCTGCTTGCCAACGGTGATTTGAAGGCGGTCGGAGAGTTGCTCTGCGCCTCTCACTGGAGCTCATCGAAGTTGTTTGAGAATAGTATCGAAGAGTTGGATACTTTGGTTGAATTTCTGTCTGCAGAGGAAAAGGTGTATGGCACCCGGCTTACCGGGGGCGGGTTTGGCGGTGCGGTCATGGCTCTTTGCCAGAAGTCGTTCGCGGAAGAAGACGCCCAGAAGATCGCCGATCAGTTTTCGCAAAAATATGGGGAGGCTCCCAAGTTTCGCGGTCTTTCGATCGCGGAGGGGGCGCAGAAGGTATCGTGATGACAGAGCAAATTCTTCGGATTGGAATCGTTGGCGCAGGTGGAAATTCCAGGTTGCGACACATCCCTGGGTTTCAGGAAATCGAGGGAGTGGAAGTTACGGGTGTCGTCAACCGCTCCCGGGCGTCGAGTGAAGAGGCCGCCAAAGAATTTGACATTCCCCGCGTGTTCGAGGACTGGCAGTCACTGGTCTCGGACCCGGAGATTGACGCGGTTTGCATCGGTACTTGGCCATATCTTCACCGTGAAGTGACGATTGCCGCCTTGCGGGCGGGAAAGCATGTGCTTTGCGAAGCGAGAATGGCGCGGAATCTGGCGGAGGCCCAGGAGATGGCTCTTGTCGCCTCTGAGCATGGAGATCAAGTCGCGCAGATTGTTCCCTCGCCGTTCACTCTTGGAGACGACGAGTGGATCGCCTCCCGGATTGCGAAGGGTGTTTTGGGAAACCTTCTTGAGGTGCGCTCTCGTTTTCTCAATGGAGCTCTTCTCGATCCGAAGACTCCGATGAATTGGCGGCTCGATTCGGAGATGAGCGGGAAAAATACCATGGTCATGGGCATCCTCCACGAAGCGATCCTGCGCTGGGTCGATTTTCCGGATCTCGAAGTGACCGCGACCGCGGGCTTTGGTGCCGAGAAGCGCCCCGATGAGAACGGTGAGCTTCAGCCGACGGTCATCCCTGAGAGTTTGCAGATCGTAGCATTTCCGTCCTCCGGCCCACGGCTGGTCTATGACCTCAGCCAGCTGCATGGAGGAGAGCCCGAGAATTCGATTTGTATTAACGGCGAAAAAGGCTCTCTGCTGGTCGATCTCGCCGCGGGCAAAATTGTCCTCGCAGTCGAAGGGGAGGAGCCCGTCGTCCGAACGATTGAAGACGCCTGGGATGTGGAAGGTGAGTTTGTCCGGTCCATCCGCGAAGGCACTCCGGTCACCCGGACCAATTTTACCGATGGGTTGAAATACATGGCCTTCACCGAAGCAGTCTGGGAGTCCTGGAATGCAGAAAGTGCTGTGCCTGTCGGCCAGTAATCGCATCGGCATTCCCCTCTCGGGTCGTAGCGGAAGCGCGATAGCGATTTCGAAGGTAAGTTCCGGAGCGTCCTCGGACTTTCCGGAAAGTTCGCAGAAACGGCTCTCGCCGTTCCTCTCCAATACGTAGGAGATGGGAGCGGAAGCGCGATAGCGATTTCGGAGGTAGGTTCCGAGCGTCCTCGAACTTTTCGGAGAGTTTCGCAGAAACGGCTCTCGCCGTTCCTCTCCAATGCGTAGGAGATGGGAGCGGAAGCGCGATAGCGATTTCGGAGGTAGGTTCCGAGCGTCCTCGAACTTTTCGGAGAGGTCCGCAGAAACGGCTCTCGCCGTTCCTCTCCAATGCGTAGGAGATGGGAGCGGAAGCGCGATAGCGATTTCGGAGGTAGGTTCCGGAGCGTCCTCGGACTTTCCGGAGAGTTTCGCAGAAACGGCTCTCGCCGTTCCTCTCCAGTGCGTAGGAGATGGGAGCGGAAGCGCGATAGCGATTTCGAAGCATTGAAGGAAGAGCGAGTTCCAGCGCAAATTGTCCTTTCCGTCTCACCCGAATCCGATTATCTTTAGTCCTTTATGGTCATTTTTGTTCTGAATGAAGCGAGTGCTGGTGAAAAGCGGTGCGCAGCAACCCCGGAGACCGTAAAGCGTCTTTTGGCGCTGGCACCGGCTCCAGAGGTTGTCGTGGAGTCGGGCTTGGGTGCCGCCAGTGGATATCCGGATGCGGATTATCAATCAGCTGGGGCGACCGTCGTCCAGACTCGGGGAGAAGGCCTGGGGCGGGCCAATGTCGTGCTGCGGGTGAATGCCCCGGCAGTAGACGAGATTGCGTCCTATCCGTCCGGCGCTCTCTCCATTAGTCTGCTCGATCCCTTTAACAATCGTGCGGCTTTGGAAGCGTTTTCGTCCGCTGGAGTGAACGCTATCAGCCTGGAGATGATTCCGCGGACCACTCTTGCCCAAAAGATGGACGTGCTCAGCTCTCAGGCAAATTTGGCTGGTTACTCGTCCGTGGTTGTTGCCTCTGGCTTACTGGGAAAAATTCTTCCGATGATGATGACGCCAGCGGGGACCATTTCTCCGGCAAAGGTCTTTGTGATCGGGGTGGGGGTTGCAGGATTGCAGGCGATCGCGACTGCGAAGCGCCTCGGGGCTCGCGTCGATGCCTTTGACACCCGTCCGGTCGTCGAAGAGCAAGTGAAGTCCCTCGGGGCCAAGTTCCTCAAAATCGATCTCGGAGATACGGGGCAGACTGACCAGGGGTATGCCAAGGAATTGACTCCTGAACAAATCGAGCTGCAACAAAAGGGCATGGCGAAAGCCTGTGCCGGGGCGGATATCGTCATCACCACCGCGAAGCTGTTCGGTCGACCCGCACCGAAGATTGTGACCCAGGAAATGGTCGCTGGCATGCGCCCGGGCGCGGTGATTGTCGACCTGGCCGCCGATACCGGGGGAAATGTTGAAGGAACGATTCCGGGTGAGGTCGCGGAGACCGACGACGGCGTCCGCATAATCGGCACCCGCTGTATGGAAGGCACCGTTGCCCGTGACGCGTCGGGGATGCTTGCCTCCAATCTCTTTGCCTTGATCGAGCACTTTTTCGACAAAGAATCGGGCAACTTCGATTACCGCGAAGAAGACGAAATCCTCAAGGGATGCCTCATCGTCCGCGATGGAGCCATCGTCCACGAAAAATTCAAGAACGCCTAACCCCACGATTATGGAACTGGTCTTACTGTTATTCATCTTCACCCTGGCGGCCTTCCTCGGGTTCGAGTTGATCGCCAAGGTGCCTTCGCAGCTGCATACGCCGCTGATGTCGGGTTCGAACGCGATCTCTGGTATTACGATCGTTGGGGCAATTACTGCCACCGGCCTGTCGGACTCAGTCTTTGCTCAATGGCTCGGTTTTATCGCTCTCGTTCTCGCCACGATCAACGTCGTCGGCGGCTACCTCGTAACTGACCGGATGCTCGGAATGTTCAAGAAGAAGGAGAAGACGCCCAAATGAGTGCTGTTTTCCTCAATATTGCTTACATCGCTGCGGCGGTGTTGTTCATTTTCGGAATCAAGATGCTCGGGTCCGCCAGCACGGCGCGCAAGGGCAACATGATTTCGGCCATCGGCATGCTCTTGGCGGTCGTCGTCACCCTCATGAAATCCGGAATGGATTTTCAATGGGTCTGGATCGGCCTCGGCTTAGGGACCGTTATCGGTGTCGTCTGGGCGCGCGTAGTCAAGATGACCGGGATGCCCGAGCTCGTAGCGCTCTTTAATGGTTTCGGAGGATTGGCCTCGGTGTTTGTCGCTTGGGCGGAGTATCAAAAGTATTTCAGCGAAGGCGGGATCGGAGGCATCGAGAATGCGACCTTTATTGCCGTGGTCATCGCAGTTGCGACTTGGATCGGGGCTTTGACCTTCTCGGGAAGTTTGATCGCCTGGGCGAAGCTTTCTGGGAAACTCGGAGGTTCTGCGACCATTCTCCCGAAGCAGCGTTTGATCGCCTTAGTCCTGCTGATTCTCTCGGTGGGCAGCGTTGCCTTCTTCGGGTGGGCTCCGGATAGCCCGGTGGCCTACGGAGTTTTCCTTGGGGTCCTTGTGGCCGGGATTGGCTTGGGGATCTTCGGAGTCCTGCCTATTGGCGGCGGAGACATGCCCGTGGTCATCTCGCTCTTGAACAGTCTTTCGGGTCTCGCGGCTTCCGCGGCCGGTTTTGCCATTCAGAATAACGTCCTCATCGTTGCCGGATGTTTGGTGGGCTGCTCGGGACTCATCCTGACCCTCATCATGTGTAAGGCCATGAATCGTAACCTGGCCAACGTCCTCTTCAGTGGATTCGGTTCCGCCGGCGGGGCCGCGGATACGGAGGTGGAAGGAGAGATGAAAGCGGCCACGACTTCGGACGCTTACTACGTCCTCGAAGCCGCCCAGACCGTGGTCATCATTCCCGGATACGGAATGGCCGTCGCCCAGGCGCAGCACGCCGTGAAAGAGTTGGGAGACCTGCTCGAGGAAAATGGTGCCGAAGTCTTTTACGCCATCCACCCGGTGGCGGGGCGCATGCCCGGACACATGAACGTGCTCCTCGCGGAAGCCGACGTCCCCTACGAGCAGCTTGTGGAAATGGACGCGATCAATCCGCGCATGCCCTCGGTCGACGTGGCCATCGTCATCGGTGCCAACGACGTCGTGAATCCTGCGGCCTCCGAGGACCAGTCCAGCCCGATCTACGGCATGCCCATCATCAAGGCCAACGAAGCCCGCACCGTCTACGCCCTCAAGCGAGGCAAGGGCGCCGGCTTCTCCGGTCTGGTCAACAAGCTCTACTTCCTCGAAAAGACTCGGATGCTCTACGGCGACGCCAAAGAAACCGTCACCGCTCTCGTTTCCGAGTTTAAGAAGTAAGCCCGCCGCAAAAGCCATTGGGCGCAACCTTTCGCCCGGAGAGACTCCGTTCTCTCCGGGCTTTTTGTTTTCCGGGGCGGTGGCGAAATCGATTCCGGTGCTACCCAAAGGCGCAAAAGATCAGAAAAATGAGGAGGATCGTGTCGGGTCCGGGTTGATCCCGTGTCCCTGCGTAGGATCGGGGGTTCCCAGTATCAACCAAGTCGCGACAAGCGCTTGTCCGGAGTCGCATGCGAAGAGGTGAAGGATCTATGAGTGTTCGATTTTATTATTGTCGTACTCGCATGACTTTAGTCGTGCGCATCTCGTTGGAGCGGGTTTGCAGTTCCGACTGTAGTCGGCTCCCGTGCTGCCGCCGCGCATGAAGTTTAAGACCCATTGCAAGGATACCAAGGCAGGGAAGTGTGGGCCCCGCTCCGTGTAGCTCGGATCGGGCAGATCAATCCGATGGCCACCAAGAGGCACAAAAAGGAGGAGGATCGTGTAGTCTACGGGTTGATCCCGCGCCCTGCATTGGATCGGGGTATCATAGTATCAATCAAGTCGCGACAACCGTTTGTCCGGAGTCGCATGGGATGAGGTGAGGGATCTATGAGTGTCCGATTTTATTATTGTCGTACGTGCATGACTTTAGTCGTGCGTATTGCGTTGGGGCGGGTTTGTAGTTCCGACTGTAGTCGGCTCCCGTGCTGCCGCCGCGCATGAAGTTTAAAACCCATTGCAAGGATACCAAGGCAGGGAAGTGTGGGCCCCGCTCCGTGTAGCTCGGATCGGGCAGATCAATCCGAGGGCCACCCAAAGGCACAATAGATCACAAAAAAAGAGGGGGAATTCGTGTAGGGTTCGGGTTGATCCTGCGCCCGGTGCAATCTTGAGGTCTCTTGGGGTAAACCCAGTCGCTACAAGGGATTTCTCTGGGCGTGGAGGTTCGATTCCTGCGTCACCTCTTTCGGCACTCAAACGGATCACTCTGCCGATTCGACGGGCATCAGGGCGATATCGGGCCACTGAGTTCTTAAGTCGAGCCCGGTCCATCCGGTCGAAGTGATTTTCCAACCCTCACGGCGTGCGGCTTTTCTCCAGAGGTCCTCGTACCCACTGACGTCCAGATCGGGAAGGAAGAGGGTGACCGAAGTTCCTTCGGGCGGTGAGGCGACAATTTCCGGGTCCGGGCGGACGGTCGGGTGAAAGAGGAGAATCTCTGGAGCCGGAAGGGCAAGGGCGTTGTTCACGTACTTCCCCATGGCGATCACCGTTTCATACGGTCGGGTGGGGATGGTAAAGTTCTCGTAGCGGGGCACGATTGTCGAGGGGAACTCTTCTTCGGCGAAGAATTTCCGAAGCTCTCGACCGTAATCCCTCCCAAGGATGTCTGGGTCGGGAAGCACGATGCGTTGTTTTGAGTGAGTATCTGATTCGGCAGGAGCACCCTGGAGAATTTCGATCCAGTCGCCTTCAACGGCGATTTCCGGGGAATGTCGGATCCGACTGCCTACCTGGAATGCCACGGCGCAGAGAACGCCGCTGACAAGAGCTGCCGTGCCCAAGGAAATCACGATGACCCGCCATCGGTTTCGGAAGAGAAGAAGAATCATCGCGAAGGCGAGAGAAAGGGACGGAACGATCCACAGCTTTGGAATGATCCATTGCGTGCTGAATAAATTGCCGACGAACCAAATCGCTCCGACAGCCCCGACGGATGCGAGCAGGAGAGCGGGCCGGTTGGCTGTGGCTCGCCGGGTTCCCGCCCTGTCTTCGGAGTGCCTGCGGGCAAATGACGGATCTGAGTTTTCGATGCTCTTCGCCGATTTCTCACGGGGCGAGAGGCGTCGTATGCCCAGAAAGCTGAGAATCGGCAGAAGAAGGACCGTCGTCGTGAAGAGCCACAGGGCGGGGATTCCGCGCTCCACCCCGATATGGAGGAACGACTGGATAGTTCCAGCGACCCGTTTGGGGTCGTCTGGGGGTTGGAACCAATGCATATACTGGAGGCCGGACTGTCCGACTCCCCAACCGGTCCAGGGCTCAAGGGCGAGCATCTTCAAGCCGGCCTTCCAGAGATCGAGGCGGATCTCCCCCGAGCGGTCGTTCAATAAGGCCTCCGGAGAAAACCGGGAGCCGGTGACCGTGAAGAGGGCGACGACTCCGAAGAGCAAAATGCGGGCGAGGGCGTTTGCGGCCCAGAGCTTCGGGGAGAGGGCGTGAGCGCGCCAGAGAAGAAGGGAATAGAATCCTGAGCCCACAACGAGGGCAAGAGCCCCGCTGCGCGAACCCGTTCGGGCCAGACTCAGGTAGAGAAGCGCTTCTCCGAGCATCAGGCAGGTGAGAAGCGGGTACTTGATTTTCGCGATTCGGATTTTCCGAGCCCAAAGCATTCCCGTCAAGAGGAAGGGGACCAGAGTCGCGAAAAAAATGGCTGCTTCGTTGGGGCTTTCCCAGCCGAAGGTCGAGCGGATCGGACTGTCGGTAAATATCATTGCAGGTGGGACTGGATCGGAATGGTGATCGGAGGGAACGTTTTGGGTGCTACTGGCTCATGTCGGCGATCGTTTCCCAGAGCGCTTGCCATCGCTTTCCTCTTTCCATGTCCTCCTCGCCGGGGATTTTGATCCATCGGCTCGATTCCAGGGTCGTTCCGGCGAGAGGATGATCGCTGGCCATTTTGAGCTCTTCGGCGTTCGGGCGAAGGTCGAGGACATAGAGGGGAATGCGGGCCTGACCCGATTCGGGAGCGGCGGGTTTGGTGGGCTCGGGAGTCAGAAAAAATAGTCCGTGGTCCGACGAAGATGGGTGCTCGTAGAGCGTGGCGAGAATGGGCCAGGTTTCCCGGTATCCGACGTAGTAGATCGGGAGTTGTTGCCAGGAGTCGACCGACGCGATCCATTGGCGAACGCGGAGAATGTTTTCCTTCTCTTTCTCCGGGTCGATCTCAACCCCGATCCCGACCAATCCGTGGTCGGCGAGGTAATGGAGCGGATCGGGGCTGCCGGCTTTCGGTTCCGGGATGTAGACCACCAGCGCCTTGGGTTCCGGATCGGTCGGTTCGGCGACGATGATCGGAATCTGTCCGTTCCCTCCTTCGATCAACCGGCTTTTCGGCGGGTATAGTCGGTGGGATGCGTATTCCGCGAGACGCTTCCCAGGCAAGGGCTTGCGCCAGGTGGTTATCGCCGGGTTCTCGAAGTTCTCTCGGTCGAGTGGTCCGAAGACGGCCGCCCGCTCGCCGTTCGGCTCGGGCCGGTCGAGCATCGCTTCACCTACGAAGAAGTCGGCAAGAAAGAGAGCGGTGACTTCCGCCTCGTCGAATGGCTTTCGAACACCCGTCCCGGCGCTCCGGTCCGTTTCGACTACCAGGCCGGACTTCTTTCCACGGTTGACCGCGATGCTCCCGGCGACCTTACTTTCGAATGGACCGTGCCGGGCGACGGCTGGATCAGCCGCCACCAGCTCGACCTCCCCGAGTTTTCCGCCGACGCCCTCATCGCTCGCGTCGGGAACGACCTCTATCGCATGAGCTCCCGGACCAACGGGGTAGAGCTCACTCACGAAAACGCAGTCGGCGAAACGAGCCGACTGGAGATCGACTTCCGCTCCGGCGAATCGACCCTCGTCCGCCCCGACGGCTCCGCCGTCACCCGTGTCTACTACGGGCGTTCGAACGGGGCCGCCTCCGGCAAGATCCAACGGATCGACTCCCCCGGCGGCATCGCCCTCGTGCAGGTCAAGTACAACGAGTTCGGCGACGTTCTCGCCGTCAAGCGCGCCGGTCGGGCCACCGAACTTTTCCAATACGACGAGCGCGGACGCCTTACCGCCCGCCAGCGCGTCGGTGCCGAACCGACCTTCTGGGAATACAAAGGCGATTCCCGTCAGCCGATCCGCGTCACCAACCCCCTCGGCGACAGCGTCCGCTTCGACTACAACCAGAACGGCGATCTCGTCGACATGGTTGACCTGCGCGGCGAGCGCCACGGTTTCCGTTACGACGCCTTCGGGCGGATGATCCGGCACGACTTCCCCATGGGCTACAGTCGCAACATCTCCTACGACGAGTGGGGCCGCGTCGTCGGCCTTCAGAACCTCGACGGCGAGCGCACCGACATCACCTTTGCCGACAACGCCCGCGTCGCCACCGTCGCCAAGGGCGACCGGGAGTGGGTATATGAGTACTCCCCCCAGGGCCGCCTCTCCCGGGTCTCGCTTAACGGCGAACGCATCCTCGACCGCAGCGCCGAAGAACTAGCCGATGGTGACTGGCGCCTCGTCTTCCGGGACATGCACGGGGCCGAAACCATCCGCCAGGTCAGCCCGGAGGGCTACCTTCGCTCGGAGGAAGACGCCCTCGGCAACCAAATCGCTTACGATTACGACCCTGTCGGCCGTCTCGTGGGTTGGACCGATCCACGGGGCGGGGAAGTCCGCTTCGACCGCGACGCCCTCGGTCGGGTCACTGGCACCGAGAATAGCGTCGGCCAGCGCGAACGCCGCGAGTTCGATGCCGACGGCAACCTCGTCTTCCGCAACAATGGCGAACAGAAGATCGCCTACGAATACGGTGAGAACGGCTTTCTCTCCGCCATCGACTACGGAGGCGACGAAAAGACCGCCTACGAATACGACGAGTTCGGCCGCGTCAGCAAGGCCGCTTCCGGCGGGGTCACCACCCGGTACGCCTACGACGGCCTGAGCCGTCTGACCGCCAAGCTCACGGCCCTTCCCGACGGTTCGGCCCACACCGTTCTTTACGACTACAATGCCGCCGGGCAGAAAACCAGCGTCCGCTACCTGCGGACCGATCCGGGGGCCGAGATGGTCACCCCCGTCCGCTCCACTGCTTACCGTTACGACGCCCTCGGTCGCATGACCTTGGTGGAAATCGATGAACGCCCCGGGGTGCTCTACGAATACGACCCCGGCACCCTGCGCCTAGCCCGCAAGCACATGGCCTCCGGGGAAACGCTCGCTTACCAATATGACGACGAAGGCCGCACCACCGTCATGGAAGTGACTGACAGCGAGGGCGAACTCGTTGGCCGCATCGGCTACGAATGGTCCTCGGACGGTCGCCTCGCCCTACGCATCCGCGAAGGCTACGCTGCCGGAGCGGACGATGCAGCCGCACCGATGCTCGCGTCGATGAAAACCGCCGTTCCGGAAAAGAAGGAGTGGTTCCGGATCGTTCAGGACTACAAATACGACCCCTTGGGCCGCCTCGTTGCCGTGAAATCGGCCGACCGGCCAGAGCTGGACGAAACATACGTCTACGACGCCTCGGGGAACATCATCGAGAAAACAATAGCTGGCGTTCGGAGCCAATTTGATTATGATTTGGCGAACCAATTGAAAGTGAGCCATATCGGAACAGAAACCACCCGTTACCGCTATGACAATGCGGGTCGCTTGGTCGCGGAACTCGATGGGCACGACCCCGTCGCCGAATACCGCTATGGCTACCGCGACCGGGTGATGGAATTGGTCCGGAACGACACCGCCGTGAAATACCACTACGGAGCCGATGGCATGGTCGCCGGGAAGCAGCGCACAAGCGCCGACAACCGGGTGCAAATCGCCCAAGCCGGTTTCGGATTCTTCTCCTCGGGCTCTGCGTCCGGACGACACGACTACTCGGATTCGGCTATCGAGCCCTGGGTCTGGGAAGACGCTTTCGGGGCCGGAGGTGCCCCGCAGGGAGCGAAAGCTCTGCTGGCCAAAGGAAGCGAATCGTTTTCCAACGAGCCTCACATTTCCGGAGGAGTCCCCGTCGCCGGGTCGGATCGGGTAAGCGAGGATGAGAAATTCTTCGTCAGCGATTATTTGGGCAATACTATGATGGAGTTGCCAGGCAAAGAGTCCACGGACTTTGGCAAAGGTCGCCGGGATACCGCCGGTTTCAGTTTCCTGACCACCGCCATGGGTGCGAATGTTGAGGAGGACGTGTCGACGGGCGCAGACGCTCCTGTCATGAACCGTTTCACCGGCAAGCCCTACGACGAAGACCTTCAGGCTTATGTCTTTCCGTTCAGGAATTACTCGGCGAAACTGGCACGGTGGACATCCGCAGACCCGGCAGGATTCCCCGACGGGCCGAACCGGCATTTTTACGCGCCGGTACCGACGGCGGGATTGGATCCGATGGGACTTGAGATGATTCTTGTAAGGACGGAAAGTCCCAATCCTTTCTTGTTAGGTGATTGGGTTGTCGGGCAAGAAGTTGCGCATGGAGGGTCTCCCGGAGGGGGGCCTGGACCTGGTTTGCCAGAATATTATTCACAAACGAGGCACAAACGAGTGTATGCCGGGTATCATAACACCGGAAAAATTAAAGTCGGGGACACGGGTTCGACATTGTCTGTGACTCTCAATTCCGGGTGGTCGAATGCCCAGCATTACGAATTTACCGCCGCTGCAGAGTATGGAGGTGGTTCTGTATCTTGGGGATATGGTGGAACCGATGAGAGTTCCATTTCGTTAGGAAGCGCAGAGTCTAGGACGCCCGATGAAGATAATCAGTGGTGGCAGGCTGAGGTTGTTATTGGGAGAATTAATATTATTACTCAAACAAGAACGAGAAATGCGAATGACGAAGAATGGGGAGATTGGGGAGAAACGAATACAGTTGTTTCCAATAAACTCTTCGGGGGCGTGGTCGAACTTGAGTGGAAATTATTAGAACTTTAAATTAAATTAAATTAAAGGAAAGGTAGGGTGAAATCTATATATATTAAGATTCTTATAGTTTGCTTTTTTTGCAGTTCGATCTTGTGTTCGGCCGCTAGGGAAAGAGTTTTATTGCATGAAGAATCCTTTATTTCAAAAGGTTGCATATTGTATTTAATTAATTTTTCAGAAAATGATACTCTTACTTGGTTTGTAAAAATTAACGGTGTTCCTATCTCGATAGAATTGAATGAAGGAGAAAGGTATATTATTGCTTCGTCGATCTCGGATTCTGGGGAAAATATGAGCGCTAAAATTAATGATAGTAGAATAGAATCAGCTATCATTCAATTGAGCGGTGAAAGTCCAGGAAAGGATATTAAATATTTGACGATAGAAAATACGTCAGGAAAAGATACCTGGGTGTTGAAACAGCGATTGGTGGATGAGGAAGGTCAAGAAAAAGGAAATCCAGGATTTGACTTATTGTTGATTGATGCAGAGGATGTTTTAGTGGAAGTTGATCGAGTTGAATGGGGTAGTTGATTTAATGCAAACCCCGTATCTGGCAGCCGTAAGGAAAGGGGGTATGGCCCAAATGGCGGGTATGCGTTCGGTCAAATGGCAAATTTTGAGAAGGAAAAAGGGGTCAAACGCAAAATATAAAGATTACATTACTCAGGGAAATCAATTCTGTGGGTCATTGAAATGCCAAGGAAGAGTCGTATTGAGTATGCGGGAGCGGTCTATCATGTGATCAGCCGCGGGAATTACCGGAAGGAGTTGTTTCTAGAGGGTGGCAGTGGGGAGTCTTTTGAGAAGACGATTTTCGAGGCAGCGGAGCGTTGTGGCTGGCGGTTGTTTGCGTATGTGATCATGAGTAACCACTATCATCTGGCGATGGAAACGCCTGAGCCGAATCTGGTGGAGGGGATGAAGTGGTTGCAGAGCACATTTGCGACCCGTTTCAATCGGTTCCGAGGTGAGCGGGGGCACGTGTTTCAAGGGCGCTACAAATCGATTTTGGTGGAGGAGGATCGACCTTTGCTGGGGCTAATCGATTACATTCATCTCAATCCGGTGCGGGCGGGTCTTTGCACGGTCGGGGACTTGCAGAGCTATAGGCTATCGAGTTTTCCAAAGTTTCGCAAGAGGGTGGTGATGCCTCCGCTGGATCGGGGTTGCTGCCTATCGCTCTGTGACTTGCCGGACAGTCTGGCGGGAATGCGCAAATACCAGAAGCGGCTTGAGATTGTAGAGGAAAGCGATCCGAAAAGAAAAGACGAGCTGGATCGGAAATACGGGCGTGGTTGGTTTCTGGGAAGTAGCCAAGCCAAGAAGGAGCTAGTCAAGGAATTGGAGAAATCCGGTTCGGAGGTGGATTGGGATGGCGTCGACCTGAAGGAGTTGAACGAGTCGCGTTGGGAGGGGATTGTGTGTGAAGAATTGAAGAAGCGAAAGATCTCTGAAGCGACGATCATCTCCAGTCCCAAAAGCGCGGACTGGAAGATTGAGATCGCCAAAAGACTGCGCAAAGAAACGACGGCAAAGAATCCGTGGATTGCCAAGCGGTTGGCGATGGGGCATCCAAACTACGTGAGCAATTTGGTGAATGGGTAGAGATCATTATATTTTGCGTTTGACCCCTTTTAAAAAAAC